>NZ_CP133778.1:3362857-3668571 GCF_034347405.1 Pseudomonas sp. CCC3.1 | reverse complement strand
CCTGGATGCTCAGCGACTTGCGTCAACAAATGATGTTCTCGCTCGATCAGCGTCTGGTGGCTTCGGCACGCATGGTGGCGGGGCTACTTGAGCAGTTGCCGCAATTGCCGGTCAAAGGCGAGGGCACCCATTTCAGTGCCGAACAGTTGACCATCCCCGGCGGCATGGCGTGTCAGGTCAGTTCGTTGCGCGGCGAAGTGCTGGCCCGCAGCCACAACACCCCCGACCAGCCAATGAAATCGGAGGCGGCCGGATTTCATGACCAGATGATTGACGGTGCGGTCTGGCGAACCTTCACTCTGGACCGTGGCGATGTGCGCATTACCACGGGCGACCGGCAGGTCGAGCGCGAGGCCTTGAATCTCTCGGTGCTGCTTGCGGCCTCGGTGCCGGTGGGCATGGCGCTGATTGTGTGTTTGCTGCTGTTGTGGTTCGGCATCGGGCAGGGGCTGGCGCCGCTTAATCGCATGCGCGATGCCTTGATGCGCCGCGATGCCGACTCGCTGCAACCCTTGCAGATCAACCCGTTACCCAGCGAGTTGAAACCCTTGCTGGACTCGCAGAACCAATTGTTTGCCCGCATCGCCAACGCCATCGAGCGCGAACGGCGACTGACCGGTGACGCGGCCCACGAGTTGCGCAGCCCGCTGACAGCGATCAAGACCCATCTGCAAGTCGCGCGCATGACCGACGGCGCGGCGCGCGATCAATCTCTGGCTCACGCCGAAGCCGGGGCGGATCGTTTGCACCGCACTCTCGAACAGTTGCTGCTGTTGGCGCGGGTTGAAGGCAGCTTGTCGTTTGATGACGGCGTGCAGTGTTCAGCCGAGCAAGTGGCGCGTCTGGCGATTCACGATGCTGCGAGTGGCGCATCTGATCGGGTTCGTTTGCAACTGGCCGACAACGTGCCGGACAACGCCCTGAAAGTGCCGTCGGTGCTGGCGATTGCCGCTCTGCGCAATTTGCTCGACAACGCCTTGCGCCATACTCCAGCAGACACTCAGGTTGAACTCACCTTGCGCGCAGAAGGCAGCAACGTATTTTTCGTGGTGCGCGACCACGGCCCCGGCCTGACGCCCGAAACCTTGCAACATATGACTCAGCGCTTCTGGCGCAATGGCAACAGCAACGGTTGTGGTTTGGGGCTGGCGATTGTGCAGGCGATTGTTGAGCGTTGCGCGTGTGATTTGAACTTCGACAGCCAGCCCGATGGCTTACGGGTTGAATTGCGTATGCCATTGCAAACAGCCTGAACGGGGTTATTACCTGAACTAACTCGCAGTCTTGGTCGTGCGATGGCGACGCATCCAGTCAGGGCCCGGCACGCCGGTTCGATTGCGCTCCAATGGCATGATTTCACGCCATGGAGCGCAAACCCCATCTCTACCAGCCTCGCATCTCGCTGAATCCTTTGAAAAAAGCGCTTTTCTGGAGTGATTTCATTCCGCTAGCATGCACCCCTCTGATGGAAAACCGTCGCCCCAACCGTGTTTGCAGGCTTGGCATAGAACATGCCGGTATCCCTTGTCCGAAGCGCTAAACCCTGTGTTTAGGGCTTAGAGGATTCGCGCACAAGAGCAAGATGAGGAAGCACCATGAAGCAATCCACGCTTGATCACCGACCTGACGGTGAAGAGCCTGAGCTCAAACGCAGCTTGTCCAATCGCCATATTCAGTTGATCGCCATTGGTGGCGCCATCGGCACTGGCCTGTTTATGGGGTCAGGCAAAACCATCAGCCTGGCCGGTCCTTCGATCATCTTTGTCTACATGATCATCGGCTTCATGCTGTTCTTCGTCATGCGCGCCATGGGCGAATTGCTGTTATCCAACCTCAAGTACAAGTCATTCATCGACTTCTCGGCTGACCTGTTGGGGCCAATGGCGGGATATTTCACTGGCTGGACCTATTGGTTTTGCTGGATCGTCACCGGTATCGCCGATGTGATCGCCATTTCCGGCTACACCCAATTCTGGTTCCCGGATATCCCGCTGTGGCTACCGGCACTCGGCTGCGTGGCGGTGTTGCTGTCGCTGAACCTGATTACTGTGAAGATGTTCGGTGAGCTTGAATTCTGGTTCGCCATGATCAAGATCGTGGCCATTTGCGCACTGGTCTGCACCGGCCTGTACATGGTGATCACTGCTTACCAGTCGCCTGCCGGAAATACGGCGGCCTTGAGCAACCTATGGACCGACGGCGGCATGTTTCCCCACGGCGTCATGGGTTTTTTCGCTGGCTTTCAGATTGCCGTCTTTGCTTTTGTCGGGATTGAACTGGTCGGGACAACCGCCGCCGAAACCAAGAACCCGGAACGCAACCTGCCACGGGCCATCAACTCCATTCCGCTGCGCATCATCATGTTCTATGTCTGTGCGCTGATTGCCATCCTGGCCGTGACCCCTTGGCGTGACGTGGTCGCCGATAAGAGCCCGTTCGTTGAATTGTTCGTTCTGGCTGGCTTGCCTGCCGCTGCGGGGATCATCAACTTTGTGGTGCTGACGTCTGCCGCGTCTTCGGCCAACAGCGGGGTGTTTTCAACCAGCCGCATGCTGTTCGGCCTGGCGATTGATGGCGATGCGCCGAGCACGTTCAAGAACCTGTCCAAACGCGCTGTGCCTTCCAACGGATTGATCTTTTCCTGCACGTGCCTGTTAGTGGGTGCGCTGGTGATTTATCTGGTGCCGAACCTGATGGACGCGTTCACCCTGATCACCACGGTCTCGGCAACCCTGTTCATGTTCGTCTGGACCATGATCCTGTTGTCCTACCTTGCGTACCGCAAACGCAGCGATCACCTGCACCGTGCATCGATCTTCAAAATGCCGGGCGGCAAAGTCATGGTCTGGGTCTGCCTGGCCTTCTTCGCCTTCATCCTTGCGTTGCTGGCCCTTGAAGACGATACCCGTGCTGCGCTGTACCTGGTGCCGGTATGGTTTGTGGTGCTGGGCGTGGCTTATCGCTTTGTACGCCGCAATAAGTTGTAACGCCTACAGGAGATTTGCGCTGGCTCGCTAAATCCTCAGTGCGCTGATGCGTTTCCAAAACAGGAAAGTTTTGGTCAATCTCATCAGCGTATTGAGGGTCCCAGGAATGTCAGTCGCTACCAGCCTTGTTGAAGATCATTCGGTTGAAACGCTGTACACGTTTGAAGAGTCCCCGTTGCTGGCTCGACAGAGCCGTCAGGAGTCCAACGCTCGCAGCTATCCTCGACGCCTGCCACTGGCCCTCAAACGGGCCAAGGGTTTGTACGTCGAGGACGTCGAAGGCCGACGCTTCATTGACTGTCTGGCTGGCGCTGGCACCTTGGCGCTGGGGCACAACCACCCGGTGGTGATCGCGGCGATCCAGCAAGTGCTGACCGATGAGCTGCCGCTGCACACCCTTGACCTGACCACGCCGGTCAAAGACCAGTTTGTACAAGACCTGTTCGGCCTGCTGCCTGCTGCTTTTACCTGCGAGGCGAAAATCCAGTTTTGCGGGCCGACCGGCACCGACGCCGTGGAAGCCGCGCTGAAACTGGTCCGCACGGCGACCGGGCGTAACACCATCGTGTCCTTTTCGGGCGGCTATCACGGCATGAGCCAAGGCGCCCTGAGCCTGATGGGCAGCTTGGGCCCGAAAAAACCATTGGCTGCCTTGCTCAATAATGGCGTGCAATTCATGCCGTACCCCTACGACTACCGTTGCCCGTTCGGGCTGGGCGCAAAGCCGGGTGTGCAAGCCAATTTGCACTACCTGGAAAACCTCTTCAGTGACCCCGAAGCCGGGGTGCAATTACCGGCCGCGGTGATCGTCGAAGTGGTGCAGGGCGAGGGCGGGGTCATCCCGGCAGACCTCGACTGGTTGCGCGGTTTGCGCCGCATCACCGAGCAAGCGGGCGTGGCGTTGATCGTTGACGAAATCCAGAGCGGTTTTGCCCGTACCGGCAAGATGTTCGCCTTTGAGCATGCGGGCATCATTCCGGACGTGGTGGTGCTGTCCAAAGCTATTGGCGGTAGCTTGCCGCTGGCGGTGGTGGTGTATCGCGAATGGCTCGACACCTGGCTGCCGGGGGCGCATGCCGGGACCTTCCGAGGTAACCAGATGGCCATGGCTGCGGGTTCTGCGGTGATGCGTTATCTCAAGGAGCACAACGTTGCCGCGCACGCGACGGCCATGGGTGATCGTCTCAGCGAACACCTGCATATCCTGCAACGCGATTTTCCGCAGTTGGGTGATATACGCGGCCGGGGCCTGATGCTCGGGGTCGAACTGGTGGACCCGGCGGGCAAGCTCGATGCCCTTGGCCACCCGCCAGCGTTTGCCCGACTGGCGCCGCTGGTGCAGCGAGAATGCCTCAAGCGCGGATTGATTCTGGAACTGGGCGGGCGTCAGGGCAGCGTGGTGCGTTTCTTGCCGCCGCTGATCATCACGGCCAGTGAAATCGACCAGGTGGCGGCGATCTTTGGCAATGCCATGGCGGCAGCCATTATCCAGCTCTAATTTCTGGCCGTGATCAAACGTTAGATTGATACCCCTTACAGCGACGGAGACCCGCACATGAGTTCAGTATTTGACCGCGACGACATCCTCTTTCAGGTAGTGGTCAACCACGAGGATCAATACTCGATCTGGCCTGATTACAAGGCCATCCCCAATGGCTGGCGAGCGGTGGGTAAAAGTGGCCTCAAGCCTGAGTGCCTGGCGTATATCGAAGAAGTCTGGACCGACATGCGGCCGCTGAGCCTGCGCCAGAAAATGGATGCAGCGGCCACACACTAAAGACACGCCTGCTGTCTGCTCTTTGTAGGAGCGAGCTTGTCTCGCGATCTTTTGATCTTTTAAATGATCGCTCGCAAGCTCGTTTTTATAGCTGGAAGTAAGGCCTGTTTCTTCCGCGAATTACAGACGTGTCCTACATCCGCTCCCGCGCCCATCCTTTAGCGTTCACCCCTTTGTGTCGAGGCTGCTTCCTTTGAAGTAAGCCCGTACGTCAGAGGAGTCATGGATGCCCGCAATTGCTCGCGACACTACGTTCAGTCTGACCCTCAATGCAGACGTTCACCCGGTCCAGGTGCTGGCATTCAGCGGTGACGAAGCGATCAGCAGCCCCTTCTCGTTTGACGTTGAACTGGTGTGTGATCGCGCTGATCTGGACCTCGAAGCGTTGCTGCACACCTCGGCCTTTCTGGGGTTTGATCGACAGGGCCATGGCGTCCACGGGCAGATCTATCGCATCGCTCAAAACAGCCCCTGCAAGCGCTTGAGTGTCTATCGTCTGACGCTGGTCCCGCGTTTGGCTTACCTTGAGCACCGCACTAATCATCGTATTTTTCAGAACAAGACCGTGCAGCAGATCATCGAAACCCTGCTCGAAGAGCACGGCATTCTCGGCACGATTTACGGCTTTACCCTGCAATCGACCTACACGCCGCGTGAATACTGCGTGCAGTACGGCGAATCAGACCTGCACTTCATCCAACGGCTGTGCTTTGAGGAGGGTATTCACTATCACTTCAAGCATTCGTCCGACGCCCATTACTTGCAGTTCGGTGATGGACAGGCGGCTTTCACTCCGCTGGCGCGGGCGACGCCCTTCGTGCAAAGCGGTGGCATGGTGGCCGAAGAAGCGGCAGTCGACCGCTTTGATCTGCGCCTGAAGACCTGGACCAACAGCACCCTGCGTCGCGATTACGATTTCAAGACGGCCAGTCGCACGCTGCAAGCCGATAGCCGCGCCGACTCCAATCGGCGCCCGCTTGAGCATTACACCTACCCCGGCCGCTTCAACAACGACGCACACGGCGAACGCCAAAGCCAGAGAAGCCTGGAGCAGCATCAGAGCGATGACCGTCAGGCCAGCGGCCACAGTGATCAGCCGAGCTTGAGCAGCGGCCATTTTTTAACCCTGAGTGAGCACCCTTACAGCGACTGGAATGCGCCGTGGTTGTTGACTCACGTCCATCACGAAGGCAAGCAGCCGCAGGTGCTGGAAGAGCAGGGCGGTCAATCGCAGATCGAGCATTCACTGGACTTTGCCCAGGGCTACCGCAACCGCTTTCTTGCCACTCCCGAGAACGTGACCTACCGCTCGGCTGTCGTTTTCGACAAGCCGCGCCTCCATGGCAACCAGACGGCTCGGGTTACCGGGCCAGTTGATCAGGAAATCCACTGCGATCAGTTCGGCAGAATCAAAGTCAGCTTTCATTGGGATCGCAGCGGGGCGGACGACGACAGCAGCAGTTGCTGGCTGCGTGTCGCCTCCAGTTGGGCAGGTGACAGCTACGGCGCGGTGACCATCCCCCGAGTGGGGATGGAAGTATTGGTCAGCTACCTCGAAGGAGACGTCGACCAGCCGCTGGTGTCGGGCTGCCTGGTGTCGAGCATGACCCCGAGCGCACTCAAGTTGCCGGCCGAGAAAACCCAAAGCGTCTTTCGCAGTCGCAGCACACCGGGCGGTGGCGGCTACAACGAGTTGCGCATCGAAGACCGCACAGGTCAGGAAAAAATCTACCTGCACGCCCAGCGCGACATGGCGCAACACATCGAAAACGACAGCCACGTGCAGGTCGACGGCAAGCGTGAAGAGACCATCGTTGGCAACAACGTGGTGGAGCTTGGGGCAGAAGACCAGCAGACCATCAGTGGCGACCGCAAGGTTGAAATCCAGAGCAATGACTTCACTACCGTCGCCATGACCAGCCACACCCGCGTCGGTCTGGTGATGGCGATTGAAGCCGGGGTGCACGCGCACATCAAAGCCGGGGCCACGCTGGTGGTGAACGGCGGCGCGAGCATGACCCTGATGGCGGGTGGGCAACACCTGATGCTGACCCCGCTTGGTATCTATAGCAGTACGCCAATCTTGCCCGGCGGCGTGCCGATACCGGGCTTACCTGCGTTGTTGGCGGTGACAGATTCGGTGGAAGAAATGACCGCCGCGGCGCTCGAGTCTCAGCAACAAGCCTTTCTCAGCGCAAGTGCCAAAAAAGCACCCGTGTGCCTGGCCTGCCAAACACTCAAGGAGGGTCAAGCATGACTCGCGCCTACCTGTTGCTCGACAGCAACCTGATCCCAAATCTCTATCCGCGCCTGTTTGAGCTGGCCAAAATCACCGTCACACATTCGCTGTATCTGACCACCTGCTACGCCGAGATGGCTTCTTTTGGCCCGGTGTTAGTCCCCGTTGAGCCGGGCAGTGCCCTGGCGAGCACCTTTGTCGACGAATGGGAGACCAGGGCAGGCATCTGGCTGGAATCTGACGCCAATGAGATCCACGTGGTTGAGCATCTGCGCAGCCTGATCCATGTCCGGCTGGAGGGCGATGTCAGCGCTTTTTTCCGCTACTACGACCCGTGCATTACCCGGCTGTGGCTGGCGGATATGGCCGAGGCCGAGCGTGATCGGCTGATGGGGCCTGTGCGCTGTATCCGATTGCCCGATGGGTTTGTTATCCATCAAAAAAAACCTGATCAGCCGTGCGGCCACTATGCGGCAACGCCTTGGCTGAGTTTGAGTGCACAAACGTTGGAACACCTTTGTAAAGCCCAGCGTGAACTGTTCACGCAACACCTTGTTGCCCATTGTCAGCGTTACTTTCCCCATTGTTTGCAGGGCCTTGATGCGCAGGCACAGCAGGCGTGGGCGCAGGGTTGTCAGCGTAATGCGGCGCGTCAGGGCTACAGCGCAGACGACGAAGTGATGGCCTGGGCAAGTGTATATGCGGCCTTTGGCGATGAGTTTCCCGACGGGCAGGGCCACGAAGTGTATCGCCAGTTGCTGAGCCAGCGCGATGCATCGCCTGAGCGGCGTCTGGAACAGGTGTTGGACGAATTGATTTCGCAGTTTTCGCCCAAGGAGAGCGCAGTATGAGCTTCGATAAAAGCCTTGCCACAGTGGTCAATCTGGCTGAAGCCAGACGCGCAGCCAGTGCCCGCGAACACGTCGACATCAACAGCACCGTGCAGCAATGTCCGGCCAGTCAGCCGCAGATCTTTGTCGTCCCGGTGCGTTACGCCCTCAGCGAAGAGCCCGTCAAACACTCGGAGTTTCAGTTTGGGGTCAAGGCTGTAAGCCATCCGGCTTTCCAACCGGGGGTAGAGACCCAAAGCCACCCGATGGCCGCCCGTCTATTACGGTCGGGCTTTGTCTATGTGTGGCAGGGCAAGGGGCCACTTCAGCGCTACACCATGGCCCAAAACCACCTGCTGCGCGTACAAGAGCTGGAAGACGATGACACCGTCGTGAATTTTGGCACCTTGAGCGGTATCGCGTTGGACAAGCACCAGGACGCCTGGATGCTCTACAGCGAAATTCCGTTGAACTCGACCTATTGCGAACAACTCACCGAGCCAGAAATTCGCGCCCAACGCATGCGCCGTCTTGATTTACGGCAGGTTGCGAACACCCTGCAAGCGCCGCACTGCGTGCCGCTTAAAGATGCCAAAAGCGTGATGGGCGAGTTGATCCCCGAGCTATATGACATGGCGCTGGCGATCGATTACCAGCGCAATCAGTCCACACTGCAAACCTGTGCGGATGAACTGGGCAAGGAGGCGATCAAAGACCCAACGCCCGACACGATCAAAGCCTATACCGACACCCAGCGTTGGCTCAGCGAACGCGCGAAAATCGCCGCCAAGTACCCTCCGGTTCCGGCTGAAATACCCGCGCCGGGCGAGTGGAGTGCCGTGCCATGGGCACCGACCACAGCCCAAAGCCTGATGGAAATCGCCCATACCCAATCACGCGGCTTGTACACCGTGCTGGCGTGCTTGGACGATGATCTCGGGGTACTGCGCGACATTAACCACGAACAAGAACAAGTAGAATCGCGGCACGAAAAATGGCAAGCCGATAACAACTTGCGGCTGAGTATTGGCGGCTTTGTTCGCAGCTTGATTACAGAAGATCCCAGCGAAGTTGTCGGGATGTTGATTTACCGCTACCGAGAGCAGGACATTGAACTGACGCGTGAGCAAGCGCAAATGCTGCTCAATGCGCGCACCCGACTGGAGCAACTGGCGAGAGAGCGCTACACCGCCAACATCCGACGCGGCACCACCCACAGCAACGCAGAAGCCGACACCCGACTGGCTGAAATACAACTTCGCGAACAAGCGGCAGTCGCGCCGATCCGCGGGTTTATCCCCCTTCACTTGCACGACGAAGTGCTGCAAGTGGTGCGCGATTACCAGGAAAGCAAAGTCAACAACCTGAAAAACAAACACACCTCCGACAAGGTTGAGCAATACATCGACTTGCCTGCCATGAATCATTGGCTCGACCAAACCGCCCCGAAGCATTTTTCACACCTGCAACAACGACACGAAGCTCTATATACCGACCGTGGCGTGTACTTGCTGCGACACCACAGCGGCACGTGGTTTGTGGATTACCACGACAGCGAACACCGCCAATGGCTTGATGAGTTGGCCTTGGCCTGCCTCAGCGCGCAGTGCTTGCGCAAAGTCGGCGCTGAACAATACGCAGAGTACGTGCGCAGTGCGGATGACGGGGCGTTGCGGCAATTGTTTTACGGCTGGAGCCCCACACTTGAGGGCGCGGTCAATACCAGCAGCCGTGCGACTGAATTGATGGCAGCGCTGGAAATTGAAAATCAGGCCAATGCAATGGCTGCTATGAGTAAGGTGCTGGGGCCACAGGGTATCAACATTCTCTCTGGCCTCAGTACGATGGCTGGCAACACCAATAGCCTTTGGAACACGCTTGTAAAACGCCTGAGCGCATCTTTGTTGTTGCTCAGCAGCAAAGCAGGAGAACCGCTGAAAGGGCCGTGGCTGGCCATCATGACTGCCACCCGAGCCGCTCACCAAATTGGCCTGCGGTTAATTAGCCAAGGCAAATATCAGGTGTTGCAGCAATTTGGCAAAGCTGCGGAAGACCTTACTCAATGGGTCAATACCACGGGTAAAGCCATCGGCCGTGGCCAGGTTTCAAAAATTGTCGACTCTGTGGCAGTTAAAAACAGTGGAGGTTTAATCGCTTTGACAGCGTTGCTGCTCAATAGCTGGAATGCCAGTAATTATTTGGGGCAGGTCGAAGTGCTGGAAGGGATGGATGAACAACGGATATATGACACAGCATCTGCGACGTTATATACCGGGGCAGCGTTGGTGGCGGTGATTGATAGTCAGGTGAGTAAGACTGCTCGGTTTTCGATAGGTTTATCTGTAACGCCAGTAAGGACTCTTTTAGGCGCGATTATTGGTGGATTATCAACTGTTGCTGCCTTAGCAGAGTATTTATCACTGCAAGAGCAACTTGAAAATTCGCAAGATTCTATCGATCCGTGGCTAGAGATGCGTAAAAACGTAGTCGGTGGTCAAATTGCTACTTTTGGGGCTGTAACACTCAATGGAGTGATTTACACTTTGAGAGCTCTCAGTGGAAATTTAAGTTCTGCAGTTGCGCTTTCACGATTCTTATTTTGGATGGGGCCGCTTAATTTTCTGATTGCTGTGCTGGGTGTGCTTTACCTGATCGCTTGGTACTTGCAGCAAACACCTATGCAGAACTTTCTGAATTATTGCTGCTGGTCAAAATCTCGCGCTAACGATCTTAGCTCAATAACATTTGATGCCCAGCAAGACGAACTTAATCGTTTATACGGCATTCTTTACACCCCTAGAGTCAGCTTTGAATCCGTAGAGCCAAAGAGTGTGATGAATTCTTTGCAGTCAGGTGTAATGAAAAGTGCGATCAAGACACTCACCATAGACCTACCAGGGGCCGAGCCTAGTAATGTTTATCTAGATATCACCATGATTGGTAACCCGCTGGATACTCTGGCGATGCGCGAGCGGATAAAAAGTGGTGAGGGGAAATACTCTCGCGAAGATCCTATGCAAGACATTGGTGACTGTTGGATACACCACAGTCGTTGCGATTGGATTCCGTATACCCAAGGCCAGGGTTTACGATTGAGCGGCCCATTCAACACGGTGCCCAACTTGTTCGGTTCGCAACTCACTAAAGTCTCTTTGCGCTTGCGATACCAAACCCCATTGACCTCAATGCTTGGCGCCCTCAATTTTGTGGGGGGAGAACGAGGTGTCGCGTTCACATTGAGCGCTGCCACTGGAGTAATCGCCTTGCGTAATGACCCAACACCGGAGTTGGACAGCACAAAGCGTTATCCATTGGGGGGGCAACAAGGTTCAATTTTCTTGCAGCCAAGGATCAAACGATGAGCGTGCCAACTGCAGGTACGAGCAAAAAAGGCCTGTTTTCTCAACAAGATTACCTGGCACCTCTAGCTATACCTACGGGTGAGGCGGCTGTTGACATGGTTAATGTTATTTGGCGCAAGAATGATGTGTATTTAGATATTGGGAGTTACAGCGTTGGCTCTGGATTAATGGTGTTATGGCCATTGGTGATACTTTTTCTGGGGTTAGGTATAGGATTTAAAGATGTTTCACCGCAACTCAGTCATTACATATTTCTGCTTGGGGGGATAATTGTGGGTATACCTATATTGATGTTGATCTACAGTTTATTTCAACCAACCCCATTACCCATTCGTTTCAATCGCCAGCGCCGAGAAGTCTGTGTTCCTCGTGAAAATGGTAAATGCTGGATTGTGCCGTGGGAGTCGGTAACCGCCGTAACGTCTGAGCACTCAACTGTCAGCCAAGTAGGCCCGCATTCAATGGGGATGCTATTTGTAGGTTTTGATAATCCGGATTTAAATGCCGAGCAAGAAAATAAGAACTTCTTTTTTGGATTTAACTGCGGCAAAAGTGAGGGAGCGATGGCGCAGTGGGAGTGTATGCGCAGTTACATGGAGATTGGACCGCAGGTTGTAAAAGATAATAGCGCTAGGTTTCATCACCCCAAAGGCATACTGGCTACTTATGTGGACAGTCTGTTTATCGCTGCTGAACGTAAAGGCTGGTTTATGACGTTGGTGTGGGAGGGTTTCTGCGGAGTATTTATCTTCAATACCTTTCTTATCGATGCGCTTGAACGATTAAAGCTATATCCACTCCCTGAATTTTCTAGCCCAGAAATCATCGAATGGTCAAAACCCCTCCCTCCCGAGCAATGGGCCAAACGCTCTCCTGAGTTAGAACGCGCCATCGCCGCCCGCGAAGCGGAACTGGCTGCCCGGGGGCCTTAACCTCAAACCCACCGACAAAAAAAGGCGGCCATCTCTCGACAGCCGCCTTCTCTAAACCCAGTTGTAAAACTCAGCCAGCTTTAATGCAACCCCCAGATTGCGCTACAGAGCTTCGACAATCGCATCAATAGCGCCCTGCAACTCAGCCACCGGATCTGCACCTTCAGCGTTCACCACCACGATTTGGCTGCCGCCCTCAGTAATCGCCGCTTTCAGTTCTGGCGGGGGCTCGCGATGGTCCAGCACCAGCGCGACATCATTGTCCTTGAGCGTTTGCGTCAGGGCTTTCAACGCTTCAGGCGTCCAGGGCTCATCGCTTTTGTGCGCCACTTCAACCCGCTCCAGGTTCAATCCGCTGATCAAGTAGTCGAGTCGATCCGAGACACTCACCACGCTCAAGTTATCGGCCTTGGCCAGCTGTGCTTCGCTGTTGGCACTGAGTTTGAGCAGGCGCTGTTTCAGGTTGGCGAGGTTGGCCTCAATCTTAGGTTTTGCCGCCGGGGCCAAGCGCACCAGGTCTGCGGCGATCACGTCGGCCATGCGCCCCATGTTGTTGCTGGCCAGCCACGGCTGGCTGTTCAGGCCATCGCTGTGTACGCCGGGTTGCACAGCAATGCCCGGCAAGCTGCCGTCTACCGGGCGTGCCGCGTCGACTTCAACGATGCGAATGTTGCTGCGTCGCGCCATTGGGTACAGCGGGTCGTCGCTCCACAGCGAGCGCAAACCCACCACAGCATCGGCGTTTTCGGCCATTTTTTGCAGCGCCGGGGCGCCGCGCCCGCTGAAGTAGGCACTTTGTCGGCTGCCGGGCAGGTTGGCGGCCGCCGCGCGTTCGAGGGTCACGCCACTGTCCTTGAGCAGCAAATCGCTCAAGCCGTAGGTGATCGGCAAGCTGGCGAGTATGCGCACCGGCTGTGCGTTGGGCGTGGCCGCCAGCAGCGGGGTGCTGAGCAGGCCAGTGATGGCGATTGCCAGGGTCAGTTTGCGCAGAGTGAACATTTATCCAATATTCCCTTTCAGGCTAGGCACCACGCCACGGGCAATGGCGGCCAGGGCGAAGGCGATACCGGCCACCAGAATGATCGCGGCGCCGGACGGAATCGGTAGGTCGAAGACGATGGGCAGCAAGATCCCGCACAAGGTGCTGATCGTGGCGATCAGCACCGAGATCCAGAAAAAGCCCTTCAGTGACTGGCTGAGCAAGCGCGCCGCCGCCGCCGGAATCACCAGCAGTGCGCCGACCAGGATCGCGCCAATCACCTTGACCGCAGCGACGGTGATCAGCGTCACCAGAATCACAAACAGGTAGTCCAGCGACTTCACTGCCACCCCGCGCACGGCGGCCAGTTGCGGGTTGAAGCTGGCGAGCATGATGCGGTTGTACAGTGGCAGGCTGAGGCCCAGCACCAGAGCACCGACAATCGCCAGCACCAGTAAATCGTTGCCGTTGACGGTTAATACCGAGCCGAACAGGACGTTTTCAAGGATGTGCACGTTGATCTTGCCCGCCAGCACCAGCAACAGGCTGGCACCCAAGGCAAGCGACACAGAGAGGAAGACGCCGATCAGGGTGTCTGGCGCCAAACCGGTGCGATTGCGCAGGTAATTGAGCGAAATCCCGAACAGCAGGCAATAGCCGAACAGGCTGCCGTACGGCCCGGTATAGGGTTCGCCAAGCAAAATGCCAATGGCCACGCCCGTCAGGGCGGCGTGGCCCACGGCTTCGGAAAAGAACGCGAAACGCTTGACCACCACCAAGGTTCCGAGCCCGCCCAGTACCGGGCCGATCAGCAGGCCTGCCAGCAGCGCGTTGACCACAAATCCGTAGGCCAGCACTTCGGGCAGATACCCGGCCGTGGCCCAGCCCTGAACCATCAAACGGAAGGCTTCATAGCTCATGACAGGGTGCTCCCGTTGGCCTTGGGATGGGTCGAAAACAGCGTCAGCAAGCGTTCCGGGCTAAGGGTTTGTTCAGGCGGACCATCAAACAGAATCTGCCGATTGAGCCCGGTCACGCGCTCTGCCAAGCGTTTAACGGCGGCCAGGTCGTGCTCGATCCACACCACCGTGACCCCAGCTTGGCGCCACTCATTGAGCAGGCGTTCAAACACGTGCGCACCGGCCTCGTCCAGCGCAGACATCGGTTCGTCCAGCACCAGCAATTGCGGGGCCGGGATCAGGCCTTGGGCCAACAGCACTCGCTGGCGCTCACCGCCCGACAACGCACCCATGCGCCGTTTGCGTTTGTCTTGCATGCCGACTCGTTCCAGCGCCTCGCCAATCTGTGGAGCGACCTTGCGCGACAGGCCCATGAAAGCCGGGCGCCGCTGGCACATGGCGGCCATGAAATCGTCCACGGTCATTGGCAAGCCCCGGTCAAACTCCAGCGCTTGCGGCACATAACCGATCAGCCCTGGCTCGCTGGCCCAGTTCAGGCGCAATTGGCCTTGATGCGGCATTTGCCCGAGCAGGGTTTTGATCAGCGAACTTTTGCCGCCGCCATTGGGGCCGACCAGCGCATGCACGCTGCCTGCCCGAATGCTGAAACTGACGCGGTCCAGAATGGCAGTACGGCCCAGGGTCAGCGACACCTGATCAAACTCGACCCCTGGCCCGGTTGCCTGTACGGCGATATGTTCTGCCGCCGTCATGCGCCGGACTCCTGAATGGCCCTGACCACGGTATTGAGGTTGTTGGTCATTTCTTTTTCGTACTTGTCGGCGGTGTAGTCGCCATACGAAATGTGCGAGAGCGGGTACAGCTTGACCCCGGATTCGCGCTGGATGGTGTCAACGTAAGTGGACGGGAAGTCCATCTCCGAGAAGATCACTTTCACATCCAGTGCCCGCAGTTGGTCGATGGTTTTCTTCAACTGGCTAGGGCTTGGCTCAATACCATGCGCGGGCTCAACCACGGCGGTGACTTCGAGGCCGAACTCACGCAACAAATAGTCATAGGCCGCATGCACTGTGGCCACGCGCAGGTCGGGGTTGGGTGCTTGAGTCAGCTTGGCCAGGGCATCGGCGCGCATCTGGCGCAGACGCTTGCCGTAGGCGCGGGCATTGGCGGTGTAGGTTTTCGCGTTGGCCGGGTCGAGTTTGCCCAGTTCGCGAGCGATGTTATTGACCTGGGCAATCGAGGCGCTGATCGACAAAAAAGTGTGCGGGTTGACCACCTTGCCTGCGCCACGCGCGGCGGTGCCGGTGGCTGCCAGCAGCGGCACGTTTTCATTGGCTTCGATCACCGGGATGTTCGGCTTTTCACTGGCTTCGATCATCTTGTCGGCGAAATCGTCATGACCGACGCCATTGAGGACGATCACATCCAGCGTGCCGATACGCTTGATGTCTTCAGCGCGTGGCTCGTAGGCATGCGGGTTAAAGCCTGCCGGAATCAGCGGCACGACTTCGGCCTTGTCGCCAACGATATTGGCCACGTAGCTGTAATACGGGTGCAAGGTGATGCCAATGCGCAGCGGCTTGGCCAGCGGAGCCGGGGTGTCAGCATTAGCCAGTGGCGAAAGGCAAAGAGCCAACAGGCTAGCCAGCAGCAAGGTGCGGCGGCGCAAAACAGATGAAATGGACATGGCGAGCAGTCTTCTCTCAGGTAAAGCGGTGGGTTCAGTGCCGATGCTGGCGAGTCACCCCGGCATCGAATTGCGCGATCACTTGCTGCCAGCCGGCCTGATTCAGCGCAGCATCGCTAAAGTCGGTGGGGGCGCTGACAGTGCCGTTGCGGTTGAGCCAGACATCGGGCTGCGCGCTGATGCGCATTAAAAACGAGCCCGCGACCTCAGGCTTTGGGCTCACGCCCAGGTACGCCTGCTCGCCCAACAATTGCCACGCATGGTTGCCGCGGCTGACCGAACTGGCGTCGCTGGCAAAGGGCGCAAAGCCTTCTTCGGCCAATTGCTCGGGCTGGGGCAGGGCGCTGGCCTCTTCGCGCAGCAGTTGGATCTCGTCGAGCGTGACCCGCAAGTCGGCATAAATGCCTTGCTCGGCGGCATTCAAGTCGCGCCGGGCATCCAGTTGATGGGCCGCGACCGAGGTGGTTTCTTGCGACTCATGACGCCAGGCCACCACCGAGCCCGCCACGCACAGAATCACCAGGCACAACAGCAGCACATACAGGGTTTCATGCCCAGCTCCGGCCGGGCGCACGACTTGAGTACTCATGGGGCCTCGATGTCGGCTTGGTCGATTTCAACGATGTGGCCGGGGCCTGCGTCAAACAGCACATAAAACTCGGAAGCCGGGCGCTCGAACGTGAGGGTTGAATCCGCCCCCAGCTTGCCCGGCACCAAAATGGTTTCGTCGTAGCCGATCACGTCCAGCGTCACACCGGGTGCGCCGCTGCCATCTGAAAATCCGCCGGTACAGCGGATCTGTCCGCTTTCGATTTCCTTGCACTCACACATCGGGTTGTGGGCCATGGCTTGCCCGCCGAAGCCCAGCAAGGCTACGGCGATTGCCAGGCGCACAGGGTGTTTAAACAGGTGCGAACTCATCGTTTGCCTCCTTGTTGAGCCAGCCAGGCGAGGGTTGCCGGTGACGCTTCGCTCAGGGGAATGGATGCCTGATGCATCGAGCCGTCCCACCCTTCAAGGGTGATCCACAGTTCGGCATCGGCTTTAGTGCGTTCCGGGATCGGCAGCGTGGCGCCCATGCGGTATGGGGTGCCGAAGAAAATCACCCCGGCGGCGCGCAGGCTGCGGGGCTTGCCGATGCGCAAATAAGCGGCTTTGACCTGCTCGATGCAGGTCTCGCACAGCGCTGCGTTAAAGCTCTTCATATAGCCTGCCGGGCCGTCAGGGCGTGGGGCTTCGTTGCGCAGTTCTGCCAGTTGCAGGCTCCATGGGCCGACTTGCACCGTACCGATTTCGCGCTCGCCCAAACCGCTGTCCCCGCGAAACAGCGACGCATCGGCAAAGTACTTGGGCATAAACCCGAGCGGCACCAGCAACAGCAAAATATTGATGTGAAAACGCCATTTGAGCCACCAGCGACCGAGTGCGGAAGAAGGCTGTACTGCTGCGGCCTTACTCATACATTGGCCTCCTCGGGCTGAGCGCTGCGGGCCGTGACGGTCTGGGTATTGACCGGCACCCGGGCAGGCTTGTTGCTGCGTTTAAGGGCGTTGGCCGTGGCCAGCGCGGTGCGTTTGGTCCAGATCAGCAAGCCGCTCAGCACCATCATGCTCAGCACCAGGCCGAAGAAGAACCAGATCAGCTTGACCCACAGCCCGCCAAAATCGCCGGTGTGCAGTGGCCGCATGGATTCGGTCACCAGCTCCAGCCCCGAGCGGTCGGCAATCATTCGCGAGCCTTCAATGACGCCGTTGTACGGGTTGATGTCAGCGGTCTGGAACAGCAGCGGGTACCAGCCTGGCCCGCCCACTTCGATATGCCCGTAAGCATTGCTCGGCAGGCTGACAAAGCTCGCTTCAAGCCCGGGGATTTTCTCGGCGGCAATCTTCACCGCCTGATCGAGGCTGATCTGCGGAGCGGGAGTGCCGTCCGGCATGATCGGTACATCTTCGCGGGCGACTACGGGCGGGTTGCCCGTGGTCGAGATTGAAATCTGGTTATCGAACATAAAGGCCTGAATCAAAAACCACAGGCCAGTGATGGAAATCACCGCGATAAACCAGATTGACCACACCCCGCACAAACGATGGAAGTCGCCCCAAAAAATCCGCGCGCCGTGGTTAAAGCGCAGATTGGGTTTAAAGAAGCCTTTCCAGAATTTCTTGTAGACCACCAGTCCGGTAATCAAGGAGCCCAGCAATGGCAGACCGAGAAATGACACCAGGTACCAGCCCCAGCTGTAGCCATTGGTGAACGGCACCAGCCACCAACCATGCAGGGCACGGGTGAATTGCTGGAAATTAAAGCTTGGGCTCTCGCCCTGAATGGCCCCGGTGTAGGGGTTGATATACAGCGACGGCGAGCGCCCGTCCGGGTACACCACGCTGGCCACCAGGGCGAAGTGCGACTCGTCCGGGCGGCTGATCGACTGTACCGCCAATGCGGGTTCGGCCTTGTGAATGGCAGTCAACACCTGCTCATACGTGAGCAACGGCGCGTCATCCGACGGCTGCGTGGCACGGGCTTCAGGGGTGGCCAGCCACACAATCTCCTGGCTGACCACTGCCAATGTGCCGGTGACGCAGACAATCAACACGAAGAACCAGATCGGCAGCGTTAACCAGCTGTGGACCAGGAACCAGACCTTGGAACGGGATTTTTTGGACATGGGGGACGACAGACTCACGGCTGAGCAGGTGTGTAATCGCGATTGAGAATGCGATTGCTATCCATGTAGGACGTATGAGATGTCGAAAACCCGAAGATTGAGTTGTAAAAAAATGTTACCGCTAAGGGGTTGGCCGCTTCAGCGCAATGGGTGTCTCTTATAGACGCACAGGGTCCGCAACAATTTATGCCTCATCCTTGCGCGGCAACACTCAACGCATCACCTCGTTGAGGTGCTTGAAACTCAGGGTGTCCTTCATAAAGTCCAGCCCGTCCGGCTGCTCAAGCCCCTGCAACACCTCTGAAATCTGCGCATAAGCGGCTCGAAACAACGCGCTGCCAAGGCTGATCCTGCGCACGTTTGCGCCCTTGAGCTGCTCAATACTCATGCCCGGCATGGGCAGCACATTCAAGGGTTTGGTCAGCATGCGTTGAACCGTGTTCACGTCCTCAATCGACCTCAGGCCTGGCGAAAACAAGCAGTCGGCGCCGGCTTGTTCAAACGCACACAGGCGCGTGATGACCTCGCTCAACGAGTAGTGTGCGCCGAGCAGGTAGTCTGTTCTGGCCGTCACAATGAAACTGCGATCAAGACTGTGAGCGGCTTCGCACGCGGCCTGTACACGGTCACAGGCTTCATTTTGGCCATAGAACAATGGATTGGCCGAATCCTCATAGCTGGCGATGTCTTCAATCGAGGCGCCAGCACAGCCTATTTCAACAGCGCGTTTGAAGGTGCGTTCAACGCCTTCAAGACTGTTCGCCAACCCATTTTCAAGGTCTGCGCTGACCGGAATATCGACCGCACGAACGATTCGCTCAATGCTGGCGAACCTGCTCTCGTCGTCCATCTGCGGTGAAGAATCTCGAAAACCCTGCGCATAAGCGATACCCGCGCTAGTGGTGCCGATGCTGGAATAACCCAAGTGCTGAATCAACCGCGCGCTGCCTTCACACCATGCGTTAGGCATGATGAATAGACTGTCGCGAGCGTGCAGGTCTGCGAATTGCTGGCGTGGGCTCAATGAATGGCTCCCTTCAATAGATTAGGCGCACTCAATGTAGCTGGAACCTAAGGAGCTGTCGCAGGTTGCGATCTTTTGCTCTTTAGTTGCGGTCGAGCATTGCTTTGCGTGCTTTAAATGCCGAGTTCTGAAGCAGATACATGCGCTCTTCAGGAGAGGTCGAAGGTTCAGCCGATTCGTGCTTGACGTCACATAACGAAGCAAATTCGAGTGTCAGTACGTTAGGAAGCGTTTGGTCCAAGGAATAAAGCAAGGCATATCCCACGCCAGTTATTCCAGTCATTAGTCCCATATTGGGTACACGCTCTGTATTAAGAATTGGACTCGCAAAAAAACGGTCGCTCCCGTTGCACTGTGCCTGCTCGACCCGATCAAGCCCGGCTTGGTTGTCGGAGCCCTGATAGAGCATCTGCAAACAGAGCAAATTGCCCATTTTGCCGTGACATAAACTGTAATCGCGGCCCGAATCTGGCTGCCAAAGATTATGCTCGCAGGTTTGAATATCGTTCATCACTTTCTGCTCAAGCGCCGCATTCAATTGCCCTTTGAAAGAAACCAACACTTGTCGACGGGCCAGCAGTATCCCTCCATCTCCGTGGCACCACATGGAAGCATGGCCTGGATTATCGGCCTCCCGCATATCCAACCAAAAACCATCACGTGTTAACTGATTCTCTGCATTAAGAAGTTCTTCAACCAAAGGCATTAGTGAACTGTCTCCCGTGACTTCATAGGCTTTTGATAAAGCATAAATAGCCCCTGATATACCATGGGACAACCCCGTCAGCATCAAAGTTTGATCCGTGTTTTGATAACACTGGCCACCTTGAAATACAGTTTCCTTTTTGAGATAGCGAACCATCGCAACAATAGCCAGGCGCACATCATCTCTGGGGTGTAGTTTGTGCAGGTTCGACAGCAATGTAATAGCGCCGCAGCAGCCTGACAAGAAATCGTAAGAGTATGCACCTTTCGTTGCAGTTATCAGCAGTAACAGGCAGTGCTCTACCGCTTCATCATAGAGCGATTCACCCAGAATTATTTTTCGATTGGCGAGTAGATATAAATAGGACCCTATGCCGTGATAAGAACTAATGCTTATATCGTTTTTCGGGTAGTCCAAAGAGTTTGATAGTGACAATAAAATTCGATCAGTTATTGTCAAATAACGCTGATCACCACTGGATTTAAACAGTGCAAGGTAAAAAACCCCCAGGCCTGCAAGACCTGAATACAGCCCCTCGCTCATCGGCGCTAGATAGCGGCGGTGTGTAGAACCATGGGTGTGGAAAGCCAGCCAATAAATATCACCATCCCTACCCTGTATTGCATGTTCATCCAAGCTGTCAGCAATCTCAATAGCTCTGTGTAGTTGTCGACTTCTACATGAAGAAGCTAGCGTGCTCACAGTACCTTTAGATAAGGACAACTCAAGGGCAGAACTTTCCGAAAATAGACAGGTTTCAAGTACCGTAATTTGCCATCGCTTATCGATTGCGGACAGATTCATTAGCTTTCGCACGCAACACTCCTCAGGCGTATCAATGCCCCCCACATCTATTTTTTCGCCGCGCGAATTTTCTAAATAATGAGTAGTCAGGTCCATGCTGAAGTAGGGAATGCATAATGTTTTCAAATCTTCAATTTCGTGTGCTGGTATTTCAGCCTCTACAAAGCCAGACTTGATGTCTCGCCATTGAGTCGCCAACAATAACTCTCGATCCAACATGTTCTGGGTGAACCGAGGGTGATGGCCCAGCGCAATAAATTTGGCATAACGCTGCGTGTTTTTAATCAATACACGACTTTTTAGATCGGGTGCTTTTTTTCGAAAAAAATTGATAATGCCCTGTCGGTTAATAACTAACGCTTCATAGGCAATGTCAAAGCCACTCATAAATGCTTCGCGATAAGCATCCAGCGCTCTGTACTCTCTTCCAATAATAGGCAAGTGTTTAGAGATAGGTTGATGTTCGCTGGTGACTTTCTTCAAATGATAAAAACCATTCTCCAGAAGTAGAGTATTAACGGAAGAGGAATAAATTTTCTGCCTGCTCAGGCCACTTACATCAGTTCCAGCCCCGTGCGCAAAAGGTACAAACCCACTGGAGAAGACTGATTGGCGAGTGAGCCTGAAAGCTTTCATCAATGCAGACTCGGCAGGCAAGTCAAACAGCAGGTCACTAACAGCGCCCGTGAACAGGCACTCAAGATCGATCATTACCGGACATGAGCCGTGAGCAATAATATTTTCTCGATGAAAATCAATGCCATTCAGGGCGTGAATAACTGCGATTTGAGCCCCCATCTTCTGATAAAAGGCTGCAACGTCAGTGTCGTGTTCACACGCAACATGATCGATTCTTTCAACCCAGGAATGATTGTCAAAACACACCGTGACAGGTGAATAGATATCCAGACATTGCTCAGAGGTTTTTGTATAAAGCATCTTCAACAGCTGATTATAAAATACTCCCTCTCGACCACTTCTTGGCTTGTAAATAATTGATACATCGCCGATATGAACGCTGCACACTGTTTGAGTTTGCCCGTGAGGGTCTCCCAGCCCAAGATGAAGCGCCGATATTTTCCGGGTGACAAGGTCAAATTCACGCACCAGCAGACTCAGGTCCTGGGAGAAATCCTGAATAATTTTATACGTGTACTCAACTATCGCCTCTACAAACTCAATCAAGAGTTTGGCCAGTACAGGGTACGCTTCCATGATGGGGCGTAGAGTTGCTATTTTTAAACGTTCAATAAATTGCGCACATGTGATTGACTGACCTTCAGCAATACAAGTATTCAGCCAGTGAACCAGGCTCTGCTCCGCGGTACCTTGCACGGTACGAACGATGTATTCTTTGATGCTCGCAATAAATGAATCAACGTCAATAGCGTTAGAAATCTTGGGGAATCGCGGATCATTTTTAAACCAATAGGCAAATAAATTATAGAATCTTTGTCCAAACACCTCCAAACCGTAGCCCGGCAATTGATCACTTGTCACATTGTTACAGTTGTCAAGCATGTCCAGCTTTTGTGACAAAAGTGCAATGTGCTCAGAAGCGCTTGCTTCAAGCGTACAAAATGAATTACTTTTATTCAGTTTGCTTTTTAATTCATCCCGCCCAAAGCCGAAATATTTCAACAATGCTGAGTCATCTTGATGAAGCGTCTGCATATTATCAGCAAGCATATGGATGTCTTTTTCGGATAAAAGAAAATGCCCGCCTCGCTGTTTAAATGACAAGGAGTTAATTAGCATGCGGTTCTCCAGGGATAGATAGAGCAGCAATCCTGCTCTATCTATAGTTTGCTTGATGTTAAATGAGAAATTAAACTTAAATTCGTTATGAGAGTTTAAAACCAGTCTGTCATCAAGTGTTTCTGATGCGTGTATTTATCAGCACAGAAGAGCCGTGCAGTTTTCCGATCCGCACTCAACAATGGTTAACATCGCTGCTTCTGTGTTCGCTTCAGTCGTTTGATTGTAGTTCGAAAAATCTTCTTCAAAATCGCCAGACATAATCAATAATGCTTCAGTCATTAAGATATTCCTTGGGTTTGTTGGCGCCTAACTTGGCAGAAAAAAAGTACCATGATCTTTTCTGGTTACCAACAAGGAAGATATTAAACAACGTAACAGGCATATATTATTCGAACACCCGACATGACGTCTCAGGTGTAATCACACACTGTGTACTGATTCTTGGCCTGAACTGTATGGGCAAGTAAACATCCCTCTCGGTAGAAAACCAGAGGGAGAGGGAGCCAATTGGGGGGAGCAACAGATTTTCCAGGGGTTTTAAGCAGGTAACGTAAAAATAACGGAGCGTGTTAGGTCTACTCCAGCGACCTACCCAATTTCCAATACCCCATCAACGTCAGCCCCTTGCGGTCCATGCCGCATTCATTGATTAAAAAACGCCGAATATCCATAACCGCCCCAGATTCTCCGGCAACCCAGGCGTAGAACTCGCTTTGCTTGGCGCTGGCCAGTTCCCACAGGCGCTGGCTGTCCAGGTCCAGCTCTTGCAGCGCGGTGGTGCTGCGCAGGTTACTGCGTACCGGTGGCAGGCTGGCCAGTTCCCGCGCGGCGAGGATCATGCCTTCACCCTGCTGTTTGTGCAGGGTGGCGCGCGGGAGCCAGTGGACTTTGGTGTGCAAGCCGCACACCAGCGCCAAGCAGTCGGACTCCTCGGGGACTTCGATAAAAGCCTGCACCTGCGGGGTGTCAGGGTGATTGGCGAGTTGTTCAAGAATGCCGGCAATCGCTGGCAGGGCGGTTTCGTCGCCGATCAGCAGCACTTTGCGCATGCCTTGCGGCGGTAGCCATTCATAGCCGCCGGGGTCGGCGTGGTAAGCCGCATTGGGCGCGACGATCTGCAATGGGTCACCGATGTTGGCGTGTACTGCCCAGCGTGAGGCGGGGCCGGTTTCGCCGTGCAGCACAAAGTCGATGTCCAGCTCGCCCGTTTCGGGGCGCAAGTCACGAATGGTGTAAGTGCGCATCGGCGGCGTGTGTTCGGGGGCGAGATCGCGGCGGGCGACTTGCCAGTCGCCATATTTAGGTAAATGGGGCGCGACACCGCTGGCGCTGGGGAAGAACAGCTTGACCCGCTGATCGGGTGCCAGCGTGCGCATCAGCGCCACATCCTTGCCGCTGAACACAAATCGCATCAACGAAGGGCTCAAGGCAATGCGTTGCTTGAGCTGAATATCGAACAGTTGATAACCGGTTGGTTTACTGAGTCGTTTGCGCAGGTTCTGAACCAGCGTGGCAGCGGCGGACATAAGCAGCACCCATCAATGAGCAGGAGTCTTAAAGAGAACGAAGTGACGGGCGGGTAATTTAATGCGGCCAGGGGCGAGAACGCTGAGATCCGTTGTGGGAGTGGGCTTGCCCGCGATGGTATCGACGCCGTTCAACAGAAAAACCGCATTGCCTGCATCGCTGGCAAGCCAGGCTCCCACAGGGAGTGTGTCGCTCACGAAACCTGTAGTCCGCCACTTAATTTCCTCCGACTTCATCCGTTCCGTAGGGATAGCCGAGCCAAAGCTCGATAGCCAACGTGTACGGAAGAAGCCAGATGAATGCTGAGAAGTCCCTCAAACTTGCCCGCCGGTTCATCGAATTACCGCTCCAAAAGCGCCGGTTATTCCTCGACGGTCTGCGTGCTGAAGGGATCGACTTTTCGCAATTTCCGATTCCGGCCGATGTGCCCCAGACTGACCGCCAGGTGTTGTCTTACGCGCAGCGGCGCATGTGGTTTTTATGGCAACTCGACCCGCACAGCGGCGCCTATAACTTGCCCGGCGCCGTGCGCCTGACCGGCACCCTGAACATTGACGCGCTGCAACAGGCTTTTACCCACGTGGTGCAGCGCCACGAAACCTTGCGCACGGTGTTCCGGCAGAACGCCGATGACAGCCTCGAACACGTCGGGCATGCCGCACCGCTGGTGGTGGAGCAAGTGGATTTCACCTTGCTGCCTGCTCTCGATCACGATCAGGCAGTCGCCGCCGAGGCGCAGCAGCAATCGTTGCAACCCTTCGATCTGGCCAATGGCCCGCTATTGCGCATCAAGCTGCTCAAGCTGGGCACCACCGAACATGTGTTGCTGTTGACCTTGCACCACATCGTCTCGGATGGCTGGTCGATGAACGTGCTGATCGACGAATTTATCCGCAGCTATGACGCCTTCGAACGCAACCAACAACCTCAACTGCCCGCGCTGGCGATTCAGTACAGCGACTACGCGCTGTGGCAACGCCGCTGGCTGGAAGCCGGTGAGCGCGAGCGGCAACTGCACTACTGGCAAGCCAAGCTGGGTGAAGAGCACCCCGTGATGGCGTTGCCCACCGATTATCCGCGTCCGGCGATGCCCAGTTATCGCGGCACGCGCCATGAGTTCGCGGTGGCCCCGCAGCTGGTTGAGCAGCTAAGAAGCCTGGCGCAACGGCACAACGTCACGCTGTTTATGCTGCTGTTGGGCGCGTTCAATATCCTGTTGCAGCGTTACAGCGGGCAAACCGATCTGCGGGTCGGGGTGCCGATTGCCAATCGCAATCGCCGCGAAGTCGAAGGCCTGATCGGTTTCTTCGTCAACACCCAAGTGCTGCGCACGCAACTCACCGCGCAGACCTCGGTGGCCGAGTTGCTGGAGGCGATCAAAGAGACCGCGCTCGGGGCACAGGCGCATCAAGAACTGCCGTTCGAGCAACTGGTTGAAGCTCTGAAACTTGAGCGCAACCTCAGCCACAACCCGCTGTTTCAGGTGATGTACAACCACCAGCCAAACGTCGCAGATATTGAAGCGGTGAAAACCGCGTCAGGTCTGCAATTGGGTCTGATCGAGTGGGAAGGGCGCACCACCCAGTTCGACCTGAGTCTGGACACCTACGAAAAATCCGGCTGCCTGCATGCCGCGCTGACGTATGCCAATGACCTGTTTGACGGCGCAACCATCACCCGCATGGCGCGGCACTGGAACAACCTGCTGCGGGCGTTGGTCGATAACCCAGAGCGGCGCATTGGCGAGCTGCCGATGCTTGACGCCAGCGAAGTGCAGACCCAAGTGCATGACTGGAACCGCACCCACGCCGAGTACCCGACCCACACCTGTCTGCAACAATTGATCGAAGCTCAGGTTGAGCGCACGCCAAACGCCATGGCCGTGGTGTTTGGCGCGCAGTCCATGACCTACGGGCAACTCAATGCCCACGCCAACCAATTGGCCCATCGGCTGCGCGAGCAGGGCGTTGGCCCGGATGTGCTGGTGGGGATTGCGGCCGAGCGCTCACTGGAGATGGTGATTGGCCTGCTGGCGACGCTAAAGGCAGGTGGCGCCTATGTGCCGCTCGATCCGGATTACCCCGCCGAACGCTTGAGCTACATGATCGAAGACAGCGGCATTCAGTTGCTGCTGACGCAGGAGCATCTGTTGGCGAGATTGCCGGTTCCGGACCACGTGCCGACGCTGCGCCTTGACTCCACTGTAGGAGCGAGCTTGTCTCGCGATCTTTTAAATGATCAAGAGATCGCGAGGCAAGCTCGCTCCTACAGTACGCAGAACCTGCCCATCTTCACGCAGCCCGAGCATCTGGCTTATGTGATCTACACCTCGGGTTCCACGGGCAAGCCCAAGGGCGCAGGCAATACCCATGCAGCGCTGGTCAACCGCCTGAGCTGGATGCAGCAGGCTTACCCTCTGGGTGCCGACGACGCGGTGCTGCAAAAGACCCCGTTCAGTTTTGACGTGTCAGTGTGGGAGTTTTTCTGGCCGCTGCTGACCGGCGCCCGTCTGGTCGTGGCGCAACCGGGTGAACACCGCGAGCCGTTGCGCTTGATCGAGACCCTCCGCGAGCAACAGATCACAACCGTGCACTTTGTGCCGTCGATGTTGCAGGCGTTTATTCATGAGGTCGGGGTCGAGCAGTGCAGCAGCTTGCGACGTATCGTGTGCAGCGGCGAAGCGTTGCCGATAGACGCTCAGCAGCAGGTGTTCGCCAAATTACCAAACGCCGAGTTGTACAACTTGTACGGCCCGACCGAAGCAGCTATCGACGTCACCCATTGGACCTGTGTCGATGAAGGCGCCAACAGCGTGCCGATTGGTTTGCCCATCGCCAACCTGCGCACCTTGGTGCTCGACGCGGACCTGTCGCCGGTGGCGCTGGGTGTGGCCGGTGAGCTGTATCTGGGCGGTGTCGGACTGGCGCGCAGTTACCATCGGCGCCCGGCGCTTACGGCCGAACGTTTTGTGCCGTGCCCGTTTAACGAGGGCGAGCGCCTGTACCGCACGGGCGATTTAGTGCGCCAGCGCGTCGACGGGGTGATTGAGTACCTGGGCCGCCTCGACCATCAGGTCAAACTGCGCGGGTTGCGCATTGAACTGGGGGAGATCGAGGCGCGTCTGGCCGAGCAGCCAGCGGTGCGCGAAGCCGTGGTGGTCGTGCTCGATGGCAAACAATTGGTGGCCTACGTGGTGCTGCAAGACCCGGCCACGACCGATGACTGGCAAGCGGCGTTGGTCAGCCAACTACAGCGCGGACTGCCGGAATACATGGTGCCCAGCCATTGGGTCAGTCTTGAGCGCTTGCCGCTGTCGCCTAACGGCAAGCTGGAGCGTAAAGCCCTGCCACGCCCGGACCTGAGCACCCTGCAGCAAGGTTATGTAGCCCCGACCAATGAGCTGGAGCAGCGTTTGGCCGAGATCTGGAAACAGGTGCTGGGGGTGGCGCAGGTCGGCGTCGATGATAATTTCTTTGCCTTGGGTGGCGACTCGATCATCTCGATTCAAGTGGTCAGCCGCGCGCGGCAGGCCGGGATCGCCTTTAGCCCGCGCGACCTGTTCCAGCATCAAACCATTCGCCGTCTGGCCCGAGTGGCTGCATTGAGCACCCACACCCTGATCGATCAAGGTCTGGCCACCGGCGCAGTGGCGTTGGCCCCGGTGCAGCAGTGGTTCTTTGCCCAGGACATGCCCCAGCGTCAGCACTGGAACCAGTCGCTGTTGCTGCACCCACGCCAGCCGATCGACCCTGCACAGTTGGAGCACGCGCTTAACACATTGCTGAGCCATCACGATGCGCTGCGTTTGCGCTTCGAACAGCGTGACGGCCAGTGGCAGCAAGCCTACGCCGAGCTGCCGACCGACAGCCTGCTGTGGTTGCGGCAGGCGACGTCAATAGACGAACTCAACACCCTGTGCGAACAGACCCAGCTCAGCCTCGATTTGCAAACAGGCCCGTTGCTGCGCGCGCTGCTGGTGGAGATGCCCGATCACAGCCAGCGCCTGTTGCTGGTGGTTCACCACTTGGCGGTGGACGGCGTGTCGTGGCGGGTATTGCTTGAAGACGTGCAGCAGTTTTACACCCAGCCAGCACAGACGCCACACGCCAAAACCAGTGCCTACCAAGCCTGGACTGCACGTTTGGCCGATGAAGCGCTGGCGCGGGTCGATGAACTGGCGCTGTGGCAACGCCAACTGGCCGGAGCTTCCAGCGACTTGCCGTGTGATCGTCCCGGTGCTGGGCTGCAAAATCGTCATGGGCGCACGCTGGCGCTCACACTCGACAGCGAGTTGACCCGCCAGTTACTGCACGTCGCACCCGCCACCTATCGCACGCAGGTCAACGACCTGCTGCTCAGCGCGTTGGCGCGGGTGATCTGCCGTTGGAGCGGGCAAGCCAGCAGCTTGATTCAGCTCGAAGGCCATGGCCGCGAAGCGTTGTTTGCCGAGCTCGACCTGTCGCGCACCGTGGGTTGGTTTACCAGCCTGTTCCCGGTGCAACTGACCCCGGCAGCTGACATGGGCGCCTCGATCAAGTCGATCAAGGAACAACTGCGCAGCGTGCCGGACAAGGGGGTGGGCTACGGCCTGCTGCGTTATCTGGCCGGTGACGAGGTGGGCGCGCAACTGGCCCGGCTGGCCACGCCGCGCATCACCTTTAACTACTTGGGCCAATTCGACCGCCAGTTTGATGAGGGCGCGCTGTTCGTCCCGGCGGCGGAAAGTGCAGGCGTGGCGCAGGACGAAAACGCGCCGCTGGCCAACTGGCTGAGCATTGAAGGGCAGGTGTATGGCGGCGAGCTGAGCCTGCAATGGACGTACAGCCACGAGATGTTTGATGACGCCACAGTGCAGGCGCTGGTCGATGACTATCAGCGCGAGTTGTCAGCGCTGATCGCCCATTGCGTGAACTGCGAACAGGGCGGCATGACCCCGTCGGACTTCCCGCTGGCGCAATTGACCCAGGCGCAACTGGATAACCTCAACGTACCGGCCAGCGCCATCGAAGACATCTACCCGCTGTCGCCGATGCAGCAAGGGTTGCTGGTGCACACCTTGCTGGAGCCGGGCTCGGGCATTTATTTCATGCAAGACCGTTACATCATCGACAGTGAGATCGACCTGCCGCGCTTCACGGCGGCCTGGCACGCGGTCACCCAGCGTCATGATGCGTTGCGCGCCTCGTTCAGCCTCGACGATGACGGCCAGATGCTGCAAATCATCCACCGCGATGCCGCGCCCAACGTGCAGGTGCACGACTGGACGGATCGTGCGGAATGCGAGCATGAATCGGCGTTGCAAGCGCTGCTGAGTGAGGACCGGGCCCAAGGGTTTGACCTGCTCAACACCCCGCCATTCAGCCTGCGCCTGATTCGTCGCAGCGCTGGGCATTACTGGTTCATCCTCAGCAACCACCACATCTTGATCGATGCCTGGTGCCGCTCGTTGTTGCTGCAAGACTTCTTCGCCCTGTACAGCGGTCAGCGCAGCTTGCCGCCCGCGGCGCGTTATCGCGATTTCATTGAGTGGCTGCAAGGGCAGGGTGAGCGTGAGGCGCTGCAAGCATGGACGCTTGAACTGGCCGGTTTTGAACAGCCGACGCCATTGCCGTTTGACCGTGCGGTGCGCCGTCAGGGCGGGTTTTCGCAGATCGGCGATTGCTACGCCGACCTAGACGTCAGCCAGGGCCGGGCCCTGCGCGAACTGGCCCAGCGTTTTCAACTGACCGTCAACACACTGACCCAAGCCGCGTGGGCGCTGGTATTGCAGCGCTACAGCGGGCTCGACGACGTGCTGTTTGGCGTCACGGTGGCCGGGCGCCCGATCAACCGCCCGGAAATGCAAGACACCGTGGGGCTGTTCATCAACAGCATCCCGCTGCGCCTGCGTTTGCCGCGTGCCGGGCACAGCGTCAGCGTGCGCGAGTGGCTGCAAGACCTGTTTGAGCACAACCTGGCGCTGCGCGAGCACGAACATTTGCCGCTGCTGAAGATTCAGGCGTGCAGCGCGCTGGAAAAAGGCCAGCCGATTTTCGACAGCCTGTTTGTCTACGAAAACGCCCCGGTCGAAAGCGCAGTGGTCAGCAGCGCCGAGCAGATCAGCGCCAAGTCGGACAGCGCCCGCACCCACACCAACTACCCGATGACAGTGGTGGTGTACCCCGGCGATGCGCTGGGCTTGCACCTGTCGTATGACCAGCGGTTCTTTGACGAGGCCACGGTCGAGCGCTTGCTGGCCGACTTCAAACGCTTGCTGCTGGCGATTGGCGAACACGCCGATGGCAACTTTGTTGACCTGCCATGGCTGGCTGCCACCGAGCGTGACCACGTGTTGCAGGCGGGTAACCAGACCGCCCGTGATTACCCGCTGGCGCAGGGCTATGTGCGTTTGTTTGAGGCGCAAGTGGCGGCGCAGCCAGAGCAGATCGTAGCCACCTGCCTGGAACAGCGCTGGACCTATCGCGACCTCGACCGTAGGGCCAATCGTCTTGGTCATGCGTTGCTTGCGGCAGGTGTGAGCAGCGATCAGCCGGTGGCCTTGCTGGCTGATCGCAGCCTGGCGCTGCTGGGCATGATGCTCGGCAGCTTCAAGGCGGGGGCCGCCTATTTGCCGCTCGACCCGCAATTGCCGGTTCAACGCTTGCTGGATTTGTTGCAGTTGGGCCAGGTGCCGATGCTGGTGGCCAGCGTCGCTTGCCGCGAGCAGGCCTACAGCCTGCTGGCGCTGCTCAACCCGCAACAGCGTCCTCAATTGCTTATTTGGGACGAAGTGCAAACCGCCGGTTATTCCAGTGAGCAGCCCGGCATCTACACGGGGCCGAACAGCCTGGCCTATGTGATCTTCACCTCGGGTTCGACTGGTACACCGAAAGGGGTGATGGTCGAACAGGCCGGGATGCTCAATAACCAACTGAGCAAAAAGCCGTACCTGGACCTGACCCCGGCCGACGTGATCGCGCAGACCGCGTCCCAGAGTTTCGATATTTCGGTGTGGCAGTTCCTCGCGGCGCCGTTGTTGGGCGCGCAAGTCGACATCGTGCCGAACGCCATCGCCCACGACCCGGCGGCGTTGTTGGCGCATGTCGACGCGCGCGGTATCAGCGTGCTCGAAAGTGTGCCGTCGTTGATCCACAGCCTGCTCGATGAGCCCACTGGCTCGCTGGCCACGCTGCGTTGGATGTTGCCGACCGGCGAAGCCATGCCACCAGAACTGGCGCGCCGCTGGTTGCAGCGCTACCCGCAGATCGGCCTGGTCAATGCCTATGGCCCGGCCGAATGCTCGGACGACGTAGCGCTGTTCCGCGTCGATGCAGCCTCGGCTGAAGGCGCTTACTTACCGATTGGCCTGGCCACCGACAATAACCGTTTGTATGTGTTGGGCGGCGACTTGCAGCCCGTGCCGATGGGCGTGGTCGGGGAGTTGTACGTCGCGGGCACGGGTGTGGGGCGCGGCTATTTCAGCGACCCGCTGCGCACGGCGGCGGTGTTTCTGCCCAACCCCTACACTGAGCAGCCGGGGGAACGGCTGTACCGCACCGGCGATTTGGCCCGGCGCCGCAGCGACGGCCAACTGGAGTACGTGGGCCGTATCGACCAGCAGGTCAAAGTGCGCGGATTCCGCATCGAACTGGGCGAAATCGAATCGCGTCTGCGCGATCTGGCAGGCGTGCGTGAAGCCACGGTGGTGGTGCAAGACGGCCCGACCGGCAAGGCGCTGGTCGCCTGTGTGGTCGCAGACGATGAAACGCAGGTCTGGGATCAACTGCGCGAGCAACTCAAGGCCGGGCTCAAGGCGCAACTGCCGGATTACATGCTGCCGTTGCAATGGCTGCAATTGGACACGCTGCCGTTGAATGCCAACGGCAAGGTCGACCGCAAGGCACTGCCCCAGGCACAAACAGGCGACTGGCAGCGCGAGATGATTGCCCCGCACGCCGGGATCGAAACCCGCATCGCCACGATCTGGCAAGCGGTGTTGAAGCTGGACACGGTGAGTCGCGACGACAACTTCTTTGAACTGGGCGGTCATTCGCTGCTCGTGGCACAAGTGGTGTCACGCGTGCGTCAGCAATTGAACATCGAGTTGCCCCTGAGCAGCCTGTTTGAAAGCAGCGTGCTGAGTGATTTTGCCGCCCGGTGCGCGACCCCGCCGCCCAGCGTCAGCCAGCCACCCTTGCGCCCCAGGGCAGGCGATGAGCCGAGCGTGTTGTCGTATGCGCAACAGCGTCAGTGGATTCTCTGGCAGCTTGATCCAGACAGCGCCGCGTACAACATTCCAGCGGCGCTGCGGCTTAAAGGTGCGCTCAATCGCGAGGCGCTGTTGCGCAGTTTCAACGCACTGCAAAGCCGTCACGCGACCTTGCGCACCACCTTCACCCAAGACGGCGAACAGGCCCGCGGTGTGTTGCACGCGAGCTTGCCGCTGGCGTTGCGCGAGTTGACCCTCGACGTTGCCGATCCGCTGCGGGTTGACGCGTGGGTGGCTGAAGAAATGCGTCAGCCATTCGACCTGCGCAACGGCCCGCTGCTGCGGCTGTTATTGCTCAAGGTCGCGGCCGATGAGCATGTGCTGGTGCTGACCGTGCATCACATTGCCGCTGACGGCTGGTCGATGCAGGTCATGGTCGATGAGTTCAGTGCGCTGTACCTGGGCCATGACTTGCCGCCGTTGGCCGTCAGCTATGCCGATTACGCCAGTTGGCAGCGTGAGTGGCTGCAAGCGGGCGAGGGCGAGCGCCAGTTGAACGCCTGGCGCGAAAAACTGGGCAGCCAGCATCCCCCACTGGAACTGCCCAGTGAACTGACGCGCCCGGCGATCCGCAGCGAGCGCGGTGCGCGTCTGGAACTCGCGATTGAGCCAGCGCTGGCGGCGGGCTGCGACAGGTGGCGCAGCAGCACAACGTGACCCTGTTTATGCTGTTGCTGGCCAGTTTTCAGACCCTGTTGCATCGCTACAGCGGCCAGTCGGCGATCAACGTCGGGGTGCCGAATGCCGGGCGCGGGCGCCTCGAAACCGAAGGCTTGATCGGCTTCTTTATTAACACCCAGGTGCTGCGCGCCGAGATCGACGGCCAGCAGACCTTTGCCAGTCTGTTGCAACAGGTCAAGCGCGATGCCTTGTGGGCGCAGGCGCATCAGGACCTGCCGTTTGAGCAACTGGTTGACGCCTTGCAGCCGCAACGCAGCCTGAGCCACAGCCCGCTGTTTCAAGTGCTGTTCAATCATCAGCGGCAGATGGGCGACAGTGTTGAGCGGGCCTTGCCTGGCCTGAGCATTGAACGCATGGACTGGCAGCAGCACACGGCGCAATTCGACCTGGCGCTGGACACCGAAGAGCAGGGCGAGCAGTTGCACGCCAGCCTGACCTACGCCTGCGAGGTGTATGACGCCGCGACCATTGAGCGCCTGGCCGGGCACTGGCTGAACCTGCTGCAAGCGGTGGTTCGCGAGCCGCAGCAACGCATCGCGCAGTTGCCGTTGCTGAACAGTGCCGAGCAGCAGGCGTTGATTGCCCAATGGAACCCACAGGTGCAGGTGCAGCCCGTAGCGCCCACCCTGCATCAGCTGTTTGAAGCGCAAGTCGCCTTGCACCCGCAGGCGCTGGCGTTGCGCTGCGGCGATGATTCGCTGAGCTATGGCGAACTCAACGCGCAGGCCAATCGTCTGGCGCACAAACTGCGAGAGTTGAAGGTTGGCCCCGAAGTACGGGTTGGCATCGCCACCGAGCGCGCATTGGCGTTGGTGGTCGGGGTACTGGCGATTCTCAAAGCCGGGGGCGCTTATGTGCCGCTGGACCCGCAATACCCCGCAGAGCGCTTGAGTTACATGATCGAAGACAGCGGCATTCAGTTGCTGCTGACTCAGGCGCATGTGCAGGTAAACCTGACACTGCCGGAGAGTTTGCCGGTTATGTGCCTGGAACCCATGACTGTAGGAGCGAGCTTGCCTCGCGATCTTTTAAAAGATCAAAAGATCGCGGGGCAAGCCCGCTCCTACAGGGATAGTGATTGCGCTGAAAATCTGACTAACCTCAGCCAGCCGGACAATTTGGCCTATGTGATCTACACCTCCGGCTCCACCGGGCGACCGAAAGGCGCGCTGCTGAGCCACGCCAACGTCAGCCGTTTGCTGAGCGCCACGGCCGATGAATTTGGCTTTGGACCGAGCGATGTGTGGACGCTGTTTCATTCCTGCGCGTTCGATTTCTCGGTGTGGGAATTGTTTGGCGCGCTGTGCACCGGCGGGCGTCTGGTGATCGTGCCGTATTTCATCAGCCGCGAGCCGCACGCGTTCCATCAGTTGTTGTGCGATGAACAGGTGACAGTGCTCAACCAGACCCCGACCGCTTTCCGGCAATTGCTGCCCATCGCTTGCAACAGCCCACAAACACTGGCCTTGCGCTGGGTCATTTTCGGCGGCGAGGCACTGGACGTGGCGAGCCTGCGCCCGTGGTACGAGCGTTTTGGCAACGATCAGACCACCTTGGTCAACATGTACGGCATCACCGAAACCACGGTGCACGTGACCTATCGCGCCCTCAGCCCGCTGGATCTCGACGCCAAGGTGCAAAGCCCGATCGGGCGGCCCGTCAATGACCTGAGCTGGTACTTGCTCGACAGCCAGTTGCAGCCGGTGATGCCTGGCTGTGCGGGCGAACTGTACATCGCCGGGGCTGGCTTGGCGCGGGGTTATCACGGCCGCGCCGGGCTGAGTGCCGAACGCTTTGTGCCGAGCCCGTTTGCGCCGGGCGCGCGGCTGTACCGCAGCGGCGATCTGGCTCGCCAGCGCGCAGACGGCAACATCGACTACCTGGGGCGTATCGACCAGCAAGTGAAGATCCGCGGGTTCCGCATTGAGCTGGGTGAAATCGAAACGTGCCTCAAGCAGCAACTGGGCGTCAGTGATGCGGTGTTGAGCGTGCATCAAGGCCAGCTCTGCGCCTATGTGGTGGCCGATGAAACGACTGCCGATGCGCGGCTATGGCGTGAGCAACTGCGTGCAGCGCTCAAGGTCGATCTGCCGGATTACATGGTGCCGAGCCATTGGCTGCTGCTCGATGCGCTGCCGCTCACCAGCAACGGCAAGCTGGACCGCAAGGCTTTGCCCTTGCCCGCAACCGACCTGTATCAACGCCCGTACAGCGCGCCAGTGGGAGCGCTGGAAACCCGGCTGGCAGCGATCTGGGCGCAGGTGCTTGAGGTCGAGCGCGTGGGCCGCCACGACAACTTCTTTGAATTGGGCGGGCATTCGCTGCTCGCGGCCCAGGCCAGTGCCCGGGTCGAACTTGAATTAGGCCTCGACGTGGCGCTGCGTGCGCTGTTCGAAGCGGCTGACCTGCAAGCCTATGCCGCCCTGGCACAGGCACAAACGCCTGCGGATAACGATGTTCGTCTGAGCGCCCTTGAATCGCTGCTCGACGAGATGGAGATCAACTGATGGAACACTCAACCGCGTGGCGCATTGCCAACCGTTTCGCCAGCCTTGCGCCCCACCAGCGCCGGGAGTTTTTGCAAAAGATGCAGGAGCAAGGCGTCAGTTTCGGTCAGTTACCGATCCCGGCGACCGCACCCCAAAACGCGCCGTGTGAGCTGTCGTATGCCCAGCAACGGCAATGGTTCTTGTGGCAACTGGACCCACAAAGCGCGGCGTATCACATCCCGGCAGCCTTGCGTTTGCGCGGCGCGCTGAATGTGCCTGCCTTGCAGCGCAGTTTTGATGCCCTGCTTGAACGGCATCACAGCTTGCGCAGTGTGTTTACTGAGCAGGACGGCGTGGTTCGCCAACAGATAACCCACTGTGGGAGCTGGCTTGCCAGCGATGCAGGCAACGCGGTGTCTCTGGAAGTTAGCGGTGAAGCTATCGCTGGCAAGCCAGCTCCCACGGGGTTTGCAGTGTCTTTGGAGGAGTATGATTTACGCGACTTTGCGCAGGCCGAGCGCCTGACCCTGGCGCTGCGTCAGGTCGAGCAAGACATCGCCCAACCCTTCGATCTGCAACACGGCCCGCTGCTGAGAGTCAGTCTGTTGCAACTGGACGCGGACGATCATGTGCTGGTGCTGACCTTGCACCATATCGTGGCCGATGGCTGGTCGATGGGCGTGCTGGTCGAGGAGTTTTCACAGTTGTATGCGGCCCACGCGCAAGGCCAGACCCTTGAGCTTCCCGCCTTGGCGATTCAGTACGCCGACTATGCCGTCTGGCAGCGGCGCTGGATGGAGGCCGGAGAGCTGGAGCGCCAGCTGGACTGGTGGCGCGAGCAATTGGGCAGCGAGCAACCGGTGCTCGAATTGCCCGGCGACCGTTCGCGCCCGGCCCAGCCGACGCAACACGGTGCGCGACTGGATTTTGCCCTGCAACCCGCACTGGCCAAAGGCTTGCTGACGTTGGCCAAGCAGCGCGGGGTGACGCCGTTTATGCTGCTGCTCGCCAGTTTTCAGGCGCTGTTGTATCGCTACAGCGGTCAGGAGGACCTGCGCATCGGGGTGCCGGTGGCGAACCGCAATCGGGCCGAAACCCGTGGCCTGATCGGTTTTTTCGTCAACACTCAAGTTATGCGCGCCGCGCTGGATGGGCGCATGCCGTTCAGCCAGTTGCTGAGCCAAACCCGCGATCGTTCGCTGGATGCCCAAGGCTATCAAGACGTGCCTTTCGAACGGCTGGTCAACGCACTGCAAGGCGAACGCAGCCTGAGCCACAGCCCGCTGTTTCAGGTGATGTTCAATCACCAGCAAAGCCGCCCCGGCACTCTGGGCGGGATGCTGGCCGGGTTGCAGGTTGAAAGCCTGGAATGGCAAGGCCGTACCGCGCAATTTGACCTGCAACTCGATACCCACGAAGAAGGCGAGCAACTGCTGGCCAGTCTGACCTATGCCACCGATCTGTTTGACGCGGTACGTATCGAAGGCATGGCCGAGCATTGGCGCACGCTGTTGGCGGGCATCGTGGCAGATCCCGACTGTGTGATTGGCGAGTTGCCGATGCTGGCGCCCCATCAAATTGAAGCAACGTTGTACGGGCTCAATGCCACGCAACAACGCTATCCCGGCCCCGAGTGCGTGCACGTGCTTATCGAAGCGCAAGCGGTGGCCACGCCAGACGTTTGCGCGTTGGTGTTTGGCGAGCACACGTTGAGTTACCGCGAATTGAACGAGCGGGCCAATCGCCTGGCGTGGCAGTTGCGCGATCTGGGGGTTGGCCCGGAAGTGCGGGTGGGCGTTGCCTGTGAGCGTTCGCTGGAACTGGTGATCGGCTTGCTGGCGATTCTCAAGGCCGGAGGCGCTTATGTGCCGCTGGACCCGCAATACCCGGCCGAGCGGTTGGCGTACATGGTTGAAGACAGTGGCATCAGCGTGCTGCTGACCCAGGCACATGTGCAGGCGGGGTTGCCGTTGCCTGCGGATTTGCCGAGGCTGTGCCTTGACATTGAAGATCAACAGGACCGTGTTGAGAACCTGCCGAATCTGGCTTGTGCGCAGAATCTGGCGTATGTGATTTATACCTCGGGCTCCACGGGTCGCCCGAAAGGCGCGGGCAACAGCCATGGCGCGTTGCACAACCGTTTGGCGTGGATGCAAGACGCTTATGGTCTGAACGCCGCAGACCGGGTGTTGCAGAAAACCCCGTTCAGTTTTGACGTCTCGGTGTGGGAGTTTTTCTGGCCATTGATGCACGGCGCAACCTTGGTGGTAGCGGCTCCCGGCGCCCATCGCGACCCGCAGCAATTGGCCGCGCTGATCGTCGAGCAGGCGATTACCACGCTGCATTTTGTGCCATCGATGCTGCAAGCCTTTATCAGCGCGGAAGACGCCGTGCAGTGTCATTCGTTGCGGCGCATTGTGTGTAGCGGCGAAGCGTTGCCGATGGCGTTGCAACGTCAAACCCTGCGCAGCCTGCCGCAGGCGACGCTGTACAACCTGTACGGCCCGACCGAAGCGGCCATCGACGTGACCCATTGGACGTGCGTAGAAGAAGGCCGCGACAGCGTGCCGATCGGGCGGCCGATCGCCAACCTGCGCACCTACATTCTCAGCCCTGAATTGTTGCCGTTGCCGAACGGTGCGATTGGCGAGTTATACCTGGCGGGCGCAGGGTTGGCGCGGGGCTATCACGACCGTCCGGCGTTGACCGCCGAGCGTTTTGTGGCCGACCCGTTTGGCAGCGGCGAACGCGTGTACCGCACCGGCGATCTGGCGCGTTATCGGGCAGACGGCGCCATTGAATACTGCGGGCGCATCGACCATCAGGTAAAAATTCGTGGCTTGCGCATCGAATTGGGTGAGATCGAAGCGCGCCTGCAAGAGCACCCGCACGTGCAGGAAGCTGTGGTGCTGGCGCTGGACAATCAACTGGTGGCGTATCTGGTGCCCCGCGACGTGCAGGCTGGATGGCGTGAAGCCCTGAACGCGCATTTGCTGGCGTGCCTGCCGGATTACATGGTGCCGACGTACCTGGTGCTGATCGAGCGCATGCCGCTCAGCCCCAATGGCAAGCTGGAACGCAAGCTGTTACCAGCGCCGCAGGTCAGCGCCAGCCAGCGGGTTTTCGAGGCCCCGCGCAGCGACAACGAACGCCAATTGGCGGCGATTTGGCAAGCGGTGCTGGGGCTGGAGCAGGTAGGCCGCCAGGACAATTTCTTTGAGCTGGGCGGCGATTCGATCATCTCGATTCAGGTGGTCAGTCGGGCGCGGCGTGCCGGTCTGCGCTTGCAGCCCCGCGATCTGTTTCAACAGCCGACCTTGCAGGCGCTGGCCGCTGTGGCCAGCCACGAACAGGCGCCGCAAATCGCCCAAGGGCCGCGGGTTGGCCTGCAAACCCTGACCCCGGTGCAGCAGTGGTTCTTCGCCAATCAGACGGTGCAGCCGCAGCACTGGAATCAGTCGGTGTTGCTTGAGGTGCGCGAGCCACTGGACTTGCTGCGCCTGCAAAGCGCCGTGCAACAGCTGCTGGCGCAGCATGACGCGCTGCGCTTGCAGTTTCGCGAGCAGGCCGGGCAGTGGACGGCGCGCTATGTGCCGCTGGACAGCGCAGCGGCCACCGATTTGCTGTGGACCGCCCAGGTGCAAAGCGATGAAGCGTTGCAAGCCTTGTGTGATGAAGCGCAACGCAGTGTGTCGCTGCACGACGGGCACCTGCTGCGCGGTGTGCTGATTGACCATGAGGACGGCGTTCAGCGTTTGTTGCTGGTGATCCACCATTTGGTGGTGGATGGCGTGTCGTGGCGGGTGCTGCTTGAAGACTTGCAGGCCGCTTACGCCGGGCAGGCGCTGGCGGAAAAAACCAGCGCGCTGCAAGACTGGGCCACGCAGCTTTCGGCCTATGCCAACAGTGAAAAACTGGCGACTGAACAACGCTGGTGGTTAGCGCAGTTGCAGGGGGTGAGTGCTACGTTGCCCCACGCTCGGGCGCATGCCAGCCAGGCGTTGCGCCATCGCCAAGTGGTCAGCTTGGGACTGGATCGCGAGCAGACCCGCCAACTGCTGCAACAGGCCCCTGCGGCCTATCGCACGCAGATCAATGACCTGTTGCTGACGGCTCTGGCCCGAGCCTTGTGTGACTGGACCGGCGAGTCGGCGGCGCTGATTCAACTGGAAGGCCACGGCCGTGAAGAACTGTTTGCGGACATCGACCTGACCCGCACTGTGGGTTGGTTCACCAGTGTGTTCCCGGTCAAGCTGACCCCGGCAGCAGGCGTGGCCGAGTCCATCAAGGCGATCAAGCAGCAACTGCGCGATGTCCCGGGCAAAGGCCTGGGCTTTGGGTTGTTGCGCTATCAGGGCGATGCGCAGACTCAAGCCCGCCTCGCGGCCTTGCCGCAGGCGCTAGTGACGTTCAATTACTTGGGCCAGTTCGATCAGAGCTTCAGCGAAGACGCGTTGTTTGTCCCGGCCAAAGAGGCCAGCGGCGCAGCGCAGAGCCTGGATTCGCCGTTGGCCAACTGGTTGTCGGTGGACGGCCAAGTGTTTGGCGGTGAGCTGAAACTGGACCTGAGCTTCAGCCAGGAATGTTTCGACAAGGCTGACATCGAGGCTTTGGCCTTGGGCCTCAAGGCGCAGGTGCACGCGCTGATTGAGCACTGCCTGAACCCGCAACACAGCGGCGTGATCCCGGCGGACTTCCCGCTGGCCAGCCTGACGCAAGCGCAACTCGACCAGTTGCCCGTGGCGCCACGGCAGATTGAAGACCTGTACCCGCTGTCGCCGATGCAACGCGGTTTGTTGTTCCACAGCCTGTACGAGCCGCAGGCCGGGGCGTACGTCAACCAGCTCAGCGTTGAAGCGAGCGGGCTCGACGCCGACCGATTGGCGCGCGCCTGGCAAGCCACGCTGGAGGCGCACCCGATTCTGCGCAGCGGTTTTCATTGGCCCCAAGGCGCCAGTGAACCGGTGCAGGTGGTGCAGCGAACACTGACGTTGCCGCTGACAGTGCTCGACTGGCGCGGGCGCGTGGATCAAGCCGCTGAGCTGCAATTGCTGGCGCGCAGTGAGCGTTTTCAGTTCGACCCGGCGCAGCCGCCGCTGCTGCGTTTGGCGCTGGTGCGCCTCGATGAGCAGCGTCAGCAACTGATCTACACCCATCACCATTTGCTGCTGGATGGCTGGAGCAATGCGCTGTTGCTGGGTGAGGTGTTGCAGCGCTATGGCGCTGTGGAGGTGACGGCTCATCAGGGGCGTTTTGCCGACTACATCGGCTGGCTACAAGCTCAGGATGCCCAGGCCGATGAAGCGTTCTGGCGCGCGCAACTGGCGACGCTGGATAACCCGACCCTGCTGGCGCAAAGCCAGGCGCATGGTCCTTCGCACAGCAGCGAGTATGCGGACCATCGGCAGGTGTTCGATGTCGCCAGCAGTCAGGCGTTTAATACGTTTGCGCGTCAGCACAGCATTACCCTCAACACCTTGGTGCAGGGCGCGTGGGCGCTGTTGTTGCAGCGCTACAGCGGTCAGCAGACGGTTGCGTTTGGCGCCACCGTGTCGGGTCGCCCGGTGGATTTAGCGGGGGCAGAAAACCAGCTCGGGCTGTTTATCAATACCTTGGCGGTGATCACCCAGCCGCAGCCGGTCGAAAGCGTGGTGCAGTGGTTGAGCCGTTTGCAGGCGCACAACCTGGCACTGCGTGAGCATGAATTTACGGCCTTGAGCGACGTGCAGCGCTGGGCTGGACGCGCTGCTGAGCCGTTGTTCGACAGCTTGCTGGTGTTTGAAAACTTCCCGATTGGCGAGGCCTTGCAGCAGGGTGCGCCGGACGGCTTGAGCTTTGCTGTGCCGGACAATCACGAACGCACCAACTACCCGCTGACGCTGGCGGCCGTCAGCGAAGGACAATTGAGCCTGACCTGGAGTTTCTTGCTCAGCCATTTTGACCCGGCCGCGATTGCGCGCATGAGTGAGCATTTGGCGTGCCTGCTGCATGCCATGGTTGCCGCGCCGCAGATCAGTCTTGGTGAATTGCCACTGCTCAGCGCTGCCGAGAAAACGCGCCAATTGCACGACTGGAACCCGCCTGCGGGCGCGGCGACCGAGCAGTGTGTGCATCAGTTGATCGAGGCGCAGGCGGCGATTCGTCCTGACGCCACGGCGCTGATCTTTGACACCAGCCGCTTCACCTACGCCGACCTCAACCAGCGTGCCAACCGGCTGGCCCACCGCCTGCGTGAACTTGGTATTGGCCCCGAAGTACGGGTCGGGCTGGCGGTAGAGCGTTCGCCGCAGATGATTATCGGCCTGCTGGCGATTCTCAAGGCCGGAGGTGCCTATGTGCCGCTGGACCCGGCGTACCCGGCTGAGCGCCTGAGTTACCTGATGCACGACAGCGGCATTGCGTTGCTGCTGAGCCAGTCGTGGTTGCGCCCGAGCTTGCCGCGAATCGACGGCTTGCCCGTGCTGGAACTGGACCGCGAAAACGTCAGCTACCTGCCAACCAGCAACCCGCTCAATCTGACAGACGCGCAGAACCTGGCGTACCTGATTTACACCTCGGGTTCGACCGGACGCCCCAAAGGTGTGAGTGTGGCCCACGGCCCGCTGGCCATGCATTGCCTGTCGATCGGCGCCCTGTACGGCATGACTCCGGATGATCGCGAGCTGCAATTTGCCTCCATCAGTTTTGATGGCGCTCACGAACGCTGGTTGACCCCGCTGGTGTTTGGTTCGGCGCTGATGCCGCGTGATGATGAGGTCTGGAGTGCCCAGCGCACCTGCGAAGAGATCGAGCGCCACGGCATTACCATTGCCTGTTTTACCCCGAGTTACCTGCTGCAAATGGCCGATTACATCGGTGAAGCGGGGCGCACGTTGCCGATTCGTTCCTACACCGTAGGCGGCGAGGGCATGCCCAAACACGCCTTTGATGAAGTGCAGCGGGTGCTGCAACCGCCGCGCATCATCAACGGCTATGGCCCGACTGAAACGGTGATCACGCCGCTGATTTGGTGCGCCTACCCGGACACCCAGTTTGACTCGGCTTTTTTGCCCATCGGGCGACCTGTCGGCGCGCGCAGCGCGTATGTGCTGGACGCCAGCTTGCAGCCGCTGCCGGTCGGGGTGGCCGGTGAGCTGTACTTGGGCGGCGAAGGTATCGCCCGTGGTTATCACCAGCGCCCGGCATTAACCGCTGAACGCTTTGTGCCTGATCCGTTTGTGCCTGGCGCACGCTTGTATCGCAGCGGCGACTTGGCTCGCCTGCGCGAAGACGGCGTTGTCGAGTACCTGGGGCGGATTGATCAGCAGGTAAAAATTCGCGGGTTCCGTATCGAACTGGGCGAAATTGAAGCCTGTTTGCTGGAGCACGATGCGGTGCGCGAAGCCTTTGTGGTGGATCGCGAAGGCCCGCTCAGCCGTCAGTTGGTGGGGTATGTGGTAGCCCGCGATCCGCTGGCCGACGAAGCGGCGCTGCGTGAAAGGCTGATCACTCATCTGCGCAGCCGTTTGCCGGCGCATATGGTGCCTGCGCACGTGATGTGTCTGGCCGCGTTGCCATTGACCCCCAATGGCAAGCTGGACCGCCAGGCGTTGCCTGCGCCTGAGGCCAGCCGAAAGGGTACAGAGCGTGTGCTGCCGAGTACTTCGGCCGAAACGCTGCTGGTTGAGATCTGGCAGGAACTGCTGGGGCTGGACGCGATTGGGGTCACCGAAAACTTCTTTGAACTGGGCGGCGATTCGATTATTTCCCTACAGGCAGTAAGCCGCGCCGGGGCACGCGGACTGGCCTTTACGCCGAAGCAGTTGTTCACCGCGCAGACCATTCGCGCCCTCGCGGCACTGGCGATCAATGCCGAGCCGCAGGTGCTGGACGTGTTCGAAACACCGGCGTTTGCTCACATGCCAGGCCATCTGAATGTAGATCGTAGCCAGTTGGAGGATGTGTACCCGCTGTCGCCGATGCAGCAGGGCATGCTGTTCCATTGCATCGAGTCGCCGGAGCTCAATCTGTACGTCAACCAGCTCAGCGTGGCGGTTGAGGGGTTGCAGGTGGAGCGTTTTCGCGCCGCCTGGCACACCTTGTTTGAGCGCCACGAGGTGCTGCGCGCCGCCTTTATGTGGCGCGATGGCGTGGCCGACCCGTTGCAGGCTGTGTATCAGCATGCCGAAGTGCCGATCGTCGAGTGTGACTGGCGCGATCATGCCGATCCGCAAGCGGCCTTGTCGGGGTTGGCGGCGGATGATCAAGCGCGAGGGTTTGATCTGAGTTGTCCGCCGTTGATGCGCTTTACGCTGGTGCGCCTGGGTGAGTCGCAGTTCCAAATGATCTGGACCTATCACCACTTATTGCTCGATGGCTGGAGCGCCTCGCGTCTGCTGGGTGAAATGTTGCGCGTGTATGCCAAACAGCCTCTGCCGGTGCTGACCGGGCGATATGCCGACTACATCAGTTGGTTGCAGCGTCAGGATGCTGCGGCCGCCGAAGGCTTCTGGCGCGAGCGTTTACAGGCGCTGGAAGCGCCAAGCATGTTGGCCAATGCCGCCAATACCCAAGGCCGCGGGCATGGGGTGCTTTATAGCTATCTCGACAGTGAAGCGACCCTGCGTTTGCATCGTTTTGCCAATGCCCAGCGTGTGACGTTGAACACGCTGATTCAAGCGGCCTGGTTGTTGCTGTTGCAGCGTCACACCGGGCAACGCAGCGTGGCCTTCGGTGCAACGGTGGCAGGGCGCCCGACTCAGTTGGCCGGGGCGCAAGACATGCTCGGGCTGTTTATCAACACCTTGCCGGTGATCCAGACCCTGGATCCGCAGCAGACATTGGGCGATTGGTTGCGCCAGTTGCAGGACGACAACCTGGCGATCCGCGATTTTGAACACACGCCGCTGGCCGATATTCAGCGTTGGGCCGGGCAGGGTGGGCAAGGGCTGTTCGACAGCATCATCGTGTTCGAGAACCACCCGGTGGATCGGGCCTTGCGCGGCGAGCAAGAGGGCGAGCTGACATTTGCCGAAGTCGGCAGCGGCGGCGTGACCAACTTTCCGATGGACCTGATGGTCAGTGCCACCGATCAAGGGCTGGAAGTGGAGTACCTGTACCTGCGCGAACGGTTTGATGCGCCTTCAGTAGAGCGCATTCGCGAGCAACTGGAAGGCTTGTTGGCGCGGTTGCCACACGACGCTGATTGCTTGCTGGGTGAAATCGGCTTGCCGACAGGCCGTGTCGAGTTGGCGCATGACGCCAGATTGGTACGTGATCTGATGCAGGACTTTAGTGATCAGGTGGCGCGTCAACCTCACGCCAGAGCGCTTAGCTGTGATGGACGTGAACTGAGCTACGCGGAGCTTGCGCGTCAGGCCAATGGCTTGGCCGTGCAGTTGCAAGCGCGTGGCATGGGGCCTGAACAGGTGGTGGCGGTGGCGCTGCCACGTTCGGAGCAAACGATTGTGGCGTTTTTGGCCGTGCTCAAGGCGGGTGCGGCCTATCTGCCGCTGGACCTGGATTATCCCGCTGAGCGACTGGCATTCATGCTGGCGGATTCGGGCGCGAACCTGCTGCTGTGTCACCACGATGTCGATCAGCGGGTGAGGTTTGATGCGCCGATCCCACGGCTGGTGCTGGATCCGTTGGCTGAGCTGCAAGGCGTACCCCGCGAGGTGGCGTCACTGCCCGGGCACTTGGCGTATCTGATTTACACCTCGGGTTCCACGGGCAAGCCCAAAGGCGTGGCGGTGGCCCGCGAGCCGATTGCGCGGCATTGCCAGGGGATTATTGAACGCTATGAGTTGAGCCCGGCGAGCCGAGAGCTGCACTTTATGTCGTTCGCCTTCGATGGCGCGCAAGAGCGCTGGCTCAGTGTGTTGCTGGCCGGTGGCAGCCTGGTGATTCGTGACGACAACCTGTGGACCCCGGAGCAGACCTTGCAGGTGCTGCATCAGCAGCAGGTGACGGTGGCGTGCTTCCCGCCTGCCTACCTGCAACAACTGGCCGAGGTGGCGCTGACGCAGGGCAAGTCTCCGTCAGTCCACACCTACTGTTTTGGCGGCGATGCGGTGCCGGATGCCAGCTTTGAGCTGGTCAAGCGCGCCTTGCGGCCGCAACGACTGGTCAATGGTTACGGCCCGACCGAAACCGTGGTCACGCCGCTGCTGTGGCGCGCTGAGGTGACTGAGCGCTGTGACGCGGCCTACGCACCGATTGGTCGTGGTGTGGCCGGGCGGGGTGTGTACGTGCTGGATGCGGACATGAACCCGTTGCCCGCGGGCGTCAGTGGGGAGTTGTATCTGGGCGGCAAGTGCCTGGCTCGCGGCTACCATCAGCAGCCGGGCTTGAGCGCCGAGCGCTTTGTGCCGGACCCGTTCGATGGCACGGGCGGGCGCATGTATCGCACCGGTGATCGGGTGCGCCAGCGCGAGGACGGGGTGATGGACTACCTGGGACGGTTAGACCAGCAGGTGAAAATTCGTGGTTTCCGTATCGAACTGGGCGAAATCGAAGCGCGTCTGCGTCAGTGTGAGGGCGTACAGGACGCGGCAGTCAACGTGATTGAAGGCGCCACCGGCAAGCAGTTGGTGGGGTATGTGGTCGCCCCGCACAACGCAGCGCTTGAGCGCGAGTTGAAGGCGCACTTGCAGACACAACTGCCGGATTACATGGTGCCTGCGCACATCGTACAACTGGCGAGCTTGCCGTTGTCTGCCAACGGCAAACTGGATCGTCGTGCCTTGCCAGCGCCGCAACTCGCCCTGGGCCATTACCGTGCGCCACGCTCTGCACTGGAGCTGGCGCTGGTTGAAATCTGGCAAGACGTGCTGGGGCTGGAACAGGTGGGCATCGACGATAACTTCTTCGAGCTGGGCGGCGATTCGTTACAGGTGCTGAAAGTTATCTCGCGGGTGCGCAATCAGCCGGAACTGAGGTTCAGCCTCAAATTGCGCGACCTGATGCAAAAGCCGTGTATTGCCGAGTTGAGCGGGTATGAGCCGGTGGTTGCTGTCAGCGCGCCCGACCCGCTGCTGGCACTGAACAGTCGGGTGGCTGAAGTGCCGCCGTTGTTTTGTCTGCACGCGGGATTTGGCACGGTGTTCGACTATGAGCCGCTGGCCCGTCAATTGGACGGGCGCCGCAGCGTCTATGGTGTGCAGTGCCGGATGTTGCTTGATCCAGCGTGGCAGGACGATTCATTGCAAGCGATGGCCCAGGCCTACGCCGAGCGCATTCGTCAGCAACAGGCGCACGGCCCGTATCACCTGCTCGGCTGGTCGCTGGGCGGGGCGTTGGCCTTGCTGGTGGCGCAGGTGCTGGAGGCTCAGGGTCAAGAGGTGGCCTTTGCAGGCTTGGTCGACAGTTACGTGGCAGGGACGGCCGAAGCCAGTGATGGGCGTGAAGACTTGCAGGACTTTTTGCGCTTTGTACTGGGCGTGACTGAGGCTGAGGCGCAGGGGCTGATGCGCGATGAGCAGAGGGGCGCGGAGCAGGTGATTGAGGCGGCAACGGCGCTGAACGAACACGGTGTGTTAGGGGCGGCGGAGTTGAGTCATATCTTTGCTGTCGGTGCACGGCTCAAGTCCTTGGCCCTGGGGCAGCACTCATTGCCGCAGACCCGCGTGCAGGCGCATCACTGGTGGGTGGCCGGGCGCGAGGCTGAGCGCCGGGTGCATGCCGCGCAAATCGGTGCCGGAGCCCGTCACACCGTGTTGAGCGGTGGGCATTATGAATTGCTGCGCCATGCAACCTTGCTGGCGCAGCTGGATGAGTTACAGCTAGAGCTGGCCTGATCGCGTGGCAGCTCCCACGCTGGTTTTTCACAAGGAAATTGCGATGTCATTGTTACCGGATCTTGAAGATTTTCTAAGCCTTGCCGAAATGGGTCGCATGACCGGCAAGAGCCTGCCGATGCATGCGTTGACCCCGGCCCAGGCCCGCAGTGAGTTTGAGCAAAGCGCCAGCGTATTCGATATGCCGGTGCCGCAGGTGGACAGCTACGACCTGCGCATCCCGGCGCGCGATGGCTTTAGCCTGCGGGCGCGGCTTTATCGTCGATCGGGGCTTGAAGTCGGGCCGCTGCCGGTGGTGGTTTACTTCCATGGCGGCGGTTATGTGATTGGCAGCCTCGACAGTCACGACGCGCTGTGTCGACGATTGGCGGCGCTCGGAAATTTTGCCCTGCTGGCGGTGGATTATCGGCTAGCCCCGGAATGGGTGTTTCCCACGGCGGTGCATGACGCGTGCGATGCAGTGAACTGGCTGCTGCAGGACGGCGCCAACCATGGGCTGGATGCCTCGCGGGTGGCGTTTGCCGGAGACAGCGCGGGCGGGACCTTGAGTGCTGTGCTATCGATTCTGGCGGTGCGTGAGCCGCAGGAAGTGCGCATTGTGCCGCGTGCACAAGTGCTGCTGTACCCGGTGACCGATGGCAGCTGCAAGCGTGATTCCCATGTGCGTTACGCCGAGGGCTACTTGCTCGAAACCGCGACCATGGACTGGTTTTATGGGCATTACACCCGCGCAGAGGGTGAACTGCGTGACTGGCGGATTTCACCTTTACTGGCGGCGGATGTCAGTGGTTTGGCCCCGGCACTGGTGTATTTGGCGGGGTATGACCCGTTGTATGACGAAGGGCTGGCCTATGTCCGCACGCTTGAGCAAGCAGGCAACGACGTGTTGTTGCTGGAAGAACCCGGCATGACCCACGACTTTATGCGCATGAGCGGCTTGCTGGAGGAAGTGCCGGGGATCCATGCGCGGGTGGTGGGGTGGTTGGATGCTCAACTGGGGAATTAGTCCCCAAACCCGATTTGCGCAATCATGGTTTACCGTGCAGGCGCTACTTTCAGTTGCCACGGTTTAAAGCTCAGCCACAACAACATCCCCGGCATCTGTAACGCAATCATGATTCCCAGCGACCACTGATAAGCCTCCACTGGGTGTCCTTGTTCGGTTGACGGCCACAGACTCAGAATTTCCCCCATCAGCCACTGCAAGATAAACGCAAGTACGAATACCACCAGATTGAACGATGAACTGACCCGTCCTGCCAGTTCAGGAGATACCGACTGAGCGACTATCGCGTAGTTCATGGTGGTAGAGGTGCCGAAGAAGCTAAATCCCATAGCAATCAACAGTGGTGATATGGGCAGCCCGCTGATCATTAGTGATTGAAACGAGATGAAGACCAGAACCCCGGTACCGCACACCATGATGGGCTGTACGCCAAAGCGCCGCAGATAGTCGGTAATCGAACCAAACACCAGCGAACCAGCCACCATGGCGACGGTCCCCCAGAGCAAGGTATTGGCCATGCCGGAACCGCTTAATTGAGCGACGTCCCGTAGCCACGGCCCCATCCAGAGCGACAGCACTGACATATAGATCGCATGGGCAAACACTGAGTACAACGCAAGACGCCAGAATACCCACGAGGAATAAAGTGCCCCCACGGCCTTGGACATTTCCGCGAGCGTGGTTTGTTTGGGTTTATAGGTGCGCGGTACGCTGAGATGAATGATCACGCAGACGAATAACGTCAGTAGCGCCAGAATTAAGAATGCTTCTCGCCAAGAGATCCACTTGAGTAGCTCATGCAGCGGAGTGGTAGACGCCATGGCACCCAAGCCGCCGACTGACAACAGGCACGCAGTACTTAGCGGCAGGCGTTCAACGGGCAGCCAGATAGCGCACGCTTTGATCGCACTCATCAGCGAACCAGCAACCCCTAAACCAATCAGGCCGCGACCCATCATCAAGCCCAGTTCGGTGTGGGAGAGACTGAAAATCAGCGAACCCACCACAGCGAATAGCAGCATGGGGGCCTGCACGCTACGTGGACCGTAACGGTCGAGCATGACGCCGAGCGGGATTTGCGCTGCCGCAAAAGTCAGAAAGTACACACCCGTCAGCAGGCCTAGACTACTGGCGGGCAGGTGCAGTTCTCGCTCTAGGTCTACATAGATCAAGGCGTTGACCGTGCGAAACAGATACGACACGAAATGACCGAGGCCAAACGGAATGAATATGGTCAAAAACAGGTACAAGAATGTTTGCTTGATCTCTGGGTCGGCCTTGGTGCAAGAGTTTGTATTCTCATTGCTCATATTGGAACAGCCTCATCTGTTGAGAAGGTTGTGCGTATTTCACAGCAGAAGCGACCCCGTGTGTCTTCAAGCCACAGCTATTGTCGTATGGTCCGGTCTGTCGATTTGAACTGGAAAAAGGCATCGACTGGACGACTTTGGATTCCTGGCGGGCACTTGGGCAAAGGCTTCTCAGTGGGGAGGCGCAGCCCATCGCAGCCTGCAGCAGCGGCTACAAGGAGTTGTGGGAATCAATCCCCAAACCCGATCTGCGCAATCAGCCACACATTCGCCCCGCTGATCACGGCAAACAGGAACCACGCCAGCAGCTTTGTAGGCAGCCGATTCGCGAAAGGCCCCATGAGCTGTTTATCGCTGGTCATGCGGATCAGTGGGTACAGGGCAAAGGGTAATTGCAGGCTCAGTACCACTTGGCTGAGGATCAGCAGTTTGCCTACTGCGTCGTCGCCCATCAGCCATACACCGAGAAATGCCGGGATCAAGGCCAGCCCTCGGGTGATCAGACGGCGCTGCCAGCACGGGATTCGCAGGTCCAGGTAGCCTTCCATGATCACTTGCCCGGCAATGGTGCCAGTGAAGGTCGAGCTTTGCCCCGAGGCCAGTAGTGCCACGCCAAACAGGATGCTGGCCATTGCGCCGCCGACCAGTGGGTCGAGCATGCGGTAGGCGTCTTGTATTTCGACAACGTCGGAGTGGCCGGTCTGGTGGAAGGCGGCCGCAGCAAGGATCAGGATGGCCGCGTTGACCAGCAAGGCCAATGCCAGCGAGCCGATGGTGTCGATGCGCGACAGGCGCACGGCGTCCAGTTTGCTGGCGTAGTCGGTGCCGGTCAGGCGGGTTTGCACGATGGAGGTGTGCAGGTACAGGTTGTGCGGCATGACGGTGGCGCCAACGATGCCGATTGCGATGTACAGCGGCGCTGCGTCACTGATGGCTGCGAGTGAAGGCTTGAAGCCTTCGAACACGTCCGGCCAGTAGGGTTTGATCAAGACCAGTTCGACAAAGAAGCATGCGGCGATGGTCATGACCAGTGCCAGCATGATGGCTTCCAGGCGGCGAAAGCCTTTGCCTTGCAGGGCCAGGATCAGCAGGGTGTCGAAGGCGGTGAGGGCGATGCCGAAGGTCATCGAGCAGCCCAGCAGCAGGTGGAAGGCCAGTGCACAGCCCAGGACTTCAGCAAGGTCGGTGGCGATGATTGAGATTTCCGCCAGTAACCATTGCACCCGCGCCGAGCGTTTGCTGTAGCGCTCGCGGCACAGTTGCGCGAGGTCGCGGCCGGTGGCGATGCCCAGCCGTGAACACAGGCATTGCACGGCCATCCCAGCCAGGCTGGCGAGCAGCACCACAAACAGCAGGTTGTAGCCGTAACGTGAACCCGCTTCGATGGCGGTGGCCCAGTTGCCGGGGTCCATGTAGCCGATGCTGATCAGCAGGCCAGGGCCGGCAAAACGCAGTACGCGCTTCCAGAAGGGTGCACTGGCGTTGACGGGGACGCTGCCACTGACCTCTGGAGGACAGAAGGGGGCAGTGGCCATTTTTGGCAGGCTGAATTTCAAGCGCGGGCTCCGCAGGTTTAAGAATCAGGCGGGCTCAGGCAGCGCCACGGGAGTCAGTACGGGCTGGTCGGCAAAAAATGCCAGCAGATTTTTGACCACCAGTTGCACGGTGCCTTCGACCGCTTCGGGCGATTGCCCGGCCACGTGCGGGGTCATGACCACATTGCCGAGGGTTTTGAGTGCATCCGGTACCAGTGGCTCTGTTTCAAAGACATCCAGCCCGGCCCCGGCGATCCGGCCGGTGGCAAGGGCGTCGATCAGGGCGTCAGTGTCGACGACGCTGCCGCGTGCGATGTTGACCAAATAGCCGTCAGGGCCCAGCGCATCGAGCACGCTCGCGTTGACTAAATGATGGGTGGAGTCGCCCCCGGGGGCGGCGATGATCAGAAAATCGACCGCGCTGGCCAGTTCGAGCGCATTGGCGCAGTAGGTGTAGGGTGAGTCGTCGCGTGGCTGGCGCGTGTGGTAGCTGATGTGCATGTCAAAGCCTTGGCCTGCGCGTTTGGCGATGGCTTGGCCGATGGCCCCCAGGCCGATGATGCCCAGACGTTTGCCGGTCAGCGACGGTTGGCGCACTTTGACCCATTCATTGCGGCGGATGCTCGCGTCGGCCTGAGGAATGCCGCGCACCGCTGAAAACAGCAAGGCCATGGCATGGTCGGCCACGGAGGAGGCGTTGGCGCCTGCACCGTTGGTGACGATGATGCCGCGATTGCTGGCGGCTTGCAGGTCCACGGCCTCATAGCCGGCGCCGATCACACAGATGATTTTGAGCAAGGGCAGGGCGCCAATCTCATCTGCGCGCAAGCCCAACGGACCTCGGGTCAGTACGACGTCGATGCGGTCAGCGTGTTGGGCGATGGCTTCGGCGCGGCTGGCGGGGGTGGGTGCAAGGATCAACTGGTAACCCTGGTGCTCCAGCAGGTGCAAATAATCATCAACGGTTTCAACCAGCACCAGCACTACGTGGGTCATTGCGTGTCTCCTGACAGGGAATACCGGGAATGGGCCGAGATTAGCATCTATGCCGTGGGGCTTTCCCTGTATCAATTCGATACAACTGCTCTATTTAAGGTTTTTTCATCTATGTGTCGGGTCATCTGTCTTTGGCGGCGTACTGCGCTGGAGCCAAGCCGGGTCGGCCTGTTAAGATTCGCCCTTTGTTTTATCTCTACTTCGAGACCGCCCATGACCACCGTTCGCACGCGCATCGCGCCATCGCCTACCGGCGACCCCCACGTAGGCACTGCCTACATCGCTTTGTTCAACTACTGCTTTGCCAAGCAGCATGGCGGCGAGTTCATCCTGCGGATCGAAGACACCGACCAACTGCGTTCGACCCGCGAGTCTGAGCAGCAGATCTACGATGCCTTGCGCTGGTTGGGGATCACCTGGAGCGAAGGCCCGGACGTAGGTGGCCCGCACGGCCCGTATCGCCAAAGCGAACGTAGCGACATCTATAAGCAGTACACCCAGCAACTGGTTGACATGGGCCACGCCTTCCCGTGCTTCTGCACCGCCGAAGAATTGGACCAGATGCGCGCCGAGCAAATGGCCAAAGGCGAAACGCCACGCTACGACGGCCGTGCCTTGCTGCTGTCCAAAGAAGAAGTGGCCAGCCGTCTGGCTGCTGGCGAACCACACGTGATCCGCATGAAAGTGCCGACCGAAGGCGTGTGCGTGGTGCCTGACCTGTTGCGCGGTGACGTTGAGATCCCATGGGACCGCATGGACATGCAAGTGCTGATGAAGACCGACGGTCTGCCAACGTACTTTCTGGCCAACGTGGTCGATGACCATTTGATGGGCATCACCCACGTATTGCGTGGCGAAGAGTGGCTGCCATCGGCGCCAAAACTGATCCTGCTGTACGAATACTTTGGCTGGGAACAGCCGCAGCTGTGCTACATGCCGCTGCTGCGCAACCCGGACAAGAGCAAGCTGTCCAAGCGCAAGAACCCGACCTCGGTGACGTTTTACGAGCGCATGGGCTTTATGCCTGAAGCGATGCTCAACTACCTGGGCCGCATGGGCTGGTCGATGCCGGACGAGCGCGAGAAGTTTTCGCTGCAAGAAATGGTCGATAACTTTGACCTGTCCCGCGTCTCCCTGGGCGGGCCGATCTTTGATGTGGAGAAGCTGTCGTGGTTGAACGGTCAGTGGCTTCGTGATCTGCCGCTGAACGAGTTCGCCAGCCGTGTTCAGCAGTGGGCGTTGAACCCCGAGTACATGATGAAGATCGCGCCGCTGGTGCAGGGTCGGGTCGAGACGTTCAGCCAGATCGCGCCACTGGCCGGGTTCTTCTTCTCGGGCGGCCTGCAACTGGACGCCAAGCTGTTTGAGCACAAGAAGCTGTCCAACGAGCAAGTGCGTCAGTTGATGCAACTGATTCTGTGGAAGCTCGAAAGCCTGCGTCAGTGGGAAAAGGACGCGATCACCGGCTGCATTCAAGCCGTGGTGGAATCCCTTGAGCTGAAGCTGCGTGATGCCATGCCGCTGATGTTTGCTTCGATCACCGGCCAGGCCAGTTCGGTATCGGTGCTGGATGCGATGGAGATTCTGGGGCCGGACCTGACGCGTTTCCGTCTGCGTCAGGCGCTGGACCTGCTGGGCGGTGTGTCGAAGAAAGAGAACAAAGAGTGGGAAAAGCTGTTTAACGCAATGGCTTGATTTGCTTTTATGTGTAGCCGCTGCCGTAGGCTGCGATAAGGTCCGAAGGACCTTCGCTTTCTATTTAAGGACAGTAGGGCCGTTGGGCAGCCCATCGCAGCCTGCGGCAGCGGCTACATTTTTTGCATGCGTCAACCCGTGTTTTCGGGGTTTTAAGGGTAAGTGGTTGTTCTCTCGATAGATTTTTTTAAAAAACTTTGAAAATAAGTTTGACAGCCTACCGATCCAGTCTTAATATGCGCCCCGTCCACACAGCAACACGCAACACTGACTGTTTGGGGCTATAGCTCAGCTGGGAGAGCGCTTGCATGGCATGCAAGAGGTCAACGGTTCGATCCCGTTTAGCTCCACCAAATTTACAGTTCAATGCCTGGCCACACCGGCATTGAATCGATCAGCACTCAGCGCTGATCAGTTAGGAGGTTTGTGTCCCCTTCGTCTAGTGGCCTAGGACACCGCCCTTTCACGGCGGTAACAGGGGTTCGAGTCCCCTAGGGGACGCCAGTTTTACAGAAGCAGCACTTCGGTGTTGCTCCGCCGCCAGGCGATAAATCGGGGCTATAGCTCAGCTGGGAGAGCGCTTGCATGGCATGCAAGAGGTCAACGGTTCGATCCCGTTTAGCTCCACCAATTTACAGTTCAATGCCGGGCCACACTGGCATTGAATCGATCAGCACTCAGTGTTGATCACTGTTAGAAGGGTTTGTGTCCCCTTCGTCTAGTGGCCTAGGACACCGCCCTTTCACGGCGGTAACAGGGGTTCGAGTCCCCTAGGGGACGCCACGATTACCCGCTCTGCGGGATTTTTAAGGGTCATTCAATTATTGAATGGCCCTTTTGTTTGTCTGGCGTTTACCAAATCCATCCCCCTTTTCTCTAAGCTCTCATCCCGATCGTGCCTTTGTGCAGAAGGGGTGCGTTACACTGCGCGCTTCATTTGTGTGCAGGGAGACAGGCATGAGTTGGGATCTGGCAACGCCGTTCATTATTGATCTGCACGTGCAGGCTGAAGACATTGACGGCTTTGGTCATGCCAATAACGCCGCCTATGTGGTTTGGCTGGAGCGTTGCGCCTGGCGCCACTCGCAGCGTCTTGGGCTGGATTTAACCGAGTACCGCAGACTCGATCGGGCAATGGCTGTTGCGCGCCATGAGATCGATTACCTGGCCAGCGCCTATGAAGATGATGAGTTGCAACTGGCGACCTGGATTGTCGATTGCGACAAGCGCCTGCGCATGACTCGGCACTTTCAATTGGTCCGGCCTGCTGACGGCGCCACCTTGCTGCGTGCGCAAACCACGTTCGTCTGCATCGAATTGTCGACGGGCAAACCCAAGCGTCTGCCGCCCGAGTTCATTGAAGGCTACGGCCCGGCGGTCGTGACGGCCTGATCACGATACCGATTGGCCGCAGAACCCCGTAAACTGCGGCACGTTTTTTATGAGAGTCACCCATGCAAATTGCTTTGGCGCCGATGGAAGGGTTGGTTGACAACATCCTGCGTGATGTCCTGACCCGCACCGGCGGTATTGATTGGTGCGTGACCGAATTTATTCGGGTCACTGAGCGAGTATTGCCAGAAGCGTACTTCCACAAATTCGCCCCGGAACTCAAGCATGGCGCGCAAACCCGCTCTGGCGTGCCGCTGCGCGTGCAATTGCTGGGCTCCGATCCGGCCTGTCTGGCGGATAACGCGGCGTTGGCCTGTGAGTTGGGTTCCGGGGTCATTGACCTTAACTTTGGTTGCCCGGCCAAGACCGTGAATAAATCCCGTGGCGGTGCGGTGCTGCTTAAAGAGCCCGAGTTGCTGCACGCGATCTTGCTGCAGGTTCGGCGCACGGTGCCTGCGCATATTCCGGTCACTGCGAAGATGCGTTTGGGCTTTGATACGCCTGACAGCGCCAATGAGTGCGCGATTGCCCTGGCAGAAGGCGGCGCGAGTCAGATCGTGGTGCATGCGCGGACCAAGATGGACGGCTACAAGCCGCCTGCGCACTGGGAATATATCGCCCAGGTGCAAGATGTGGTCAAGGTGCCGGTGTTCGCCAATGGCGACATCTGGTCGGTTGAAGATTGGCGCCGTTGCCGCGAAATTAGCGGTGCAGAAGACATCATGCTGGGTCGCGGGCTGGTGTCGCGTCCCGATCTGGCGCGGCAAATTGCTGCTGCCCGTGCAGGCGAAGAAGTGGTCGAGATGACCTGGGCAGATTTGCAGCCAATGATTCGCGATTTCTGGGCGCAGGCCGAAGCGCAACTGACGCCACGCTCAGCGCCGGGGCGGCTCAAGCAGTGGCTGGCCATGCTGACTCGTAACTATCCTGAAGCTGTGGTGTTGTTCAATGCCATGCGCCGTGAGACAGACTGCGAGAAGGTCCGGCATATGGTCAATAATCCGCCTGCGGACGCTGCTTGAAGCGTCTGAAAAAAATTCAAAAAACCCCCTTGAAATGGTTATGCCGGTCCCTATTTAGGGGTTAAGCGATGCCGAAACCGGGTCGCGGAGACAAAATCTCGCTGAAATCAGGAGGCTAAATTATGAGCAACGCATTTTCCATGGCGCCACTGTTCCGTAATTCTGTCGGCTTTGACCGTTTTAGTGATTTGTTTGAAACCGCGCTGCGCAATGAGCCAGGCAGCAGCTATCCACCTTACAACGTCGAAAAGCACGGTGAAGACAGTTATCGCATCGTGATCGCGACGGCAGGTTTCACTCAGGAAGATCTGGACCTGCAAGTAGAAAAAGGTGTGTTGAGCGTCAGTGGCAGCAAGCGTGAAACCTTCGGTGACAACACCGAGAGCAGCACTGAGAGAAGTGCATCAGGCGTGACCTATTTGCATCAGGGGATCGCGCAACGGGCATTTAAGCTGTCCTTCCGTCTCGACGATCATATCGAGATCAAAGGCGCGAACTTGAGCAATGGCTTGCTGAGCATCGACCTGCAGCGGGTGGTGCCAGAAGAAGCAAAAGCCAAACGTATCCCGATCAATGGGGATCAACAGCCTGCTCTGCAAAACTGATCTGAGCCTGTGCTAGTCAAGAACCCCGTCTTTTAGGCGGGGTTCTTGTTAGGCTCTGTACGAAATGTATCTGCGCTCGGTTATGCCGCGTTGAAAACAGGCTCGGAATGCTCATTTACAACTAGTAAACTCCGCTTCCTCGCCTGTTTTTGCCTTGCCTAACCTTCGCTCGAAAACATTTCGTACAGAGCCTAGCGGGAGAGAGGGCTTCAACTGATCTGCAAGCACGTGTTTCTGAGGCCCGAAAAGGTGCCTGACGTCGACTAGTCTGCTGGGACCGACCTCATTGGAGGGTCTCTCACTGGAACTTAAGATGAAGAACAAGCGCGCACGTGATTCAGAAACAGGTCTGTTTATTCCGTTGGATGAGGCCAAACGTCGTCCGAAAGAAACCACCGTCGAAACCATCAAAAAAACGCCTAGGCCTGCACCCAAGCGTTAACGAGCAGCACGCAGGCATTTGCTTCCGACTCTCTCCCCGGGGCAAGTGCCTGCTTTTTTTCGCCTGTTATTGTGCAGTGTTGCTGCGCTCAGGGCCCAATAGCAGCCAATACAGCACTTCCCGATTGCAGGCCAGCGTCGCGCTGCTGACCGGGCCATGCGCAGGCCTGAACAAACACCTGAGATACGCTAAGCCAGGCCCGGGATGCCGGGCCTGGTCCACGAGGATTACTTTGCGGCCTGAGCCACATTGCCCTGGCGGTGTTGCAGGTTTTTGTCCGCTTTATAGCGCAGGGCTACGTCAGGCACGCTACCGGTCTTGCCGGTTTCAACCCAGTTGCGAATCCGTCCTGCATCGGCAAAGTGGGTGTACTTGCCGAACGCATCAAGAATGACCAGCGATACAGGGCGATTGCCCATTTCGGTCACCAGTACCAGGCAGTGGCCGGCCTGATTGGTGAAGCCGGTTTTGGTGATCTTGATGTCCCATTTATCTTTGTTGATCAAGTGGTCGGTGTTATGGAAGCCCAGTGTGTAGTTGGGTTTGCGGAATGTAACGGATTTTTCTTTGGTGGTGCTCAACTGGCTGAGCATGGGGTAGTGGCGTGCGGCGGCCAGCAGCTTGCTCAAGTCGCGTGCGGTAGAGACGTTGCGAGGCGACAGGCCGGTCGGCTCAACATAATGCGTATTCATCATGCCCAAGCTCTTGGCCTTGGCATTCATCGCCGCAATAAACTTTACATAGCCGCCCGGGTAGTGGTGCGCCAGGCTGGCCGCTGCGCGGTTTTCCGATGACATGAGGGTGATCAGCATCATTTCGTGGCGCGACAGTTCACTGCCCAGTTTCACGCGTGAAAACACGCCTTTCATTTCCGGGGTGTCGCTGATATTGACCGAGATGTACTCGTCCATCGATTGCTTGGCGTCCAGCACCACCATCGCGGTCATCAGCTTGGAAACCGAGGCGATAGGTACGATCACGTCCGGGTTGCTGGCGTAAATGACTTTATTGGTTTGCAGGTCGATCAACAGGGCACTGCCCGAGGCAATGTGCAATTTGGAGCTGTCCCGTGGGGACGAAGTGCTTTCAGTCGCTGCGGCGATTGAGGGAGCGGCTGTGCCTGTGAGAACTAAAAATAGGCTCAAAATCGAAAGATGAATTTTCACGCAGATTGACTCAATGGTGGTTAGGGAATTCTGGGCTGTAGCCGTTCGTATACATATAACGTTACATTTTTTGAGTATGGATTAATAACGTCAAAAATGCCTGATTTAGCAGGGGTTTAGCAGAGATATTTCGCGCTATAGGTGATGAGCGGTTTTTAACCTTGCAGACGTGGGCTCTGCGGGTTCCTCTGCCAATGAAGCGTGCATCGCACGAGCCTAGCAGCGCAATGCTGTTCGCTGGCTGAACAGACTTGAGGGTTGGGGGCTGAATGCACTGTGCAGCGCAAAGCGCCCGTGAGGTGTCTATCTCACGGGCGCAATGGCAGTTGAGTGGGGGTGGCAAGAGCGGTTTTATGACTCTGGTCGATAGTGCAGCAAGTCCCCTGGCTGGCAATCCAGTGCGATGCAAATGGCTTCCAGAGTCGCGAGCCTTATACCTTTGACCTTTCCTTGCTTGAGCAGTGAAAGGTTTTGCTCAGTAATCCCGATCATTTGCGCGAGGTCTTTGGACTTGACCTTGCGTGTGGCCAGCATGACGTCCAGCTTTATATCTATCGGCATCTTGCCCTCTTAAACAAACTGCTGATTCTCTCGTGCCAACGAGCAGGCGTTGTACAAGCTGCGGGCGATGATCATAAGAGAGGCGGAGAGAAATAAGGCAACAATATGTGACGGATCAAAGCTCAGCGTAAACAAGCGTTCGCCAACAGGGCGGGTAAACGTGAGCCAGACACTCATGACCGGTGTCAGCAACAGGCTGGCCAGTACCCATAACGTCACGCTTTTGCCGACTTTGCCCAGCAGTTCGGCAGACTCGGCAGAGAAGTATTCTCCTTTGCTGTAGGCCAGGAACAAGCTGCGCAATGCCAGCAAGCCTCTAGCCAGTATCAGCAAGGGGATGCTGGACAGAACGATTCCGCCCGCCGCCTGCCACCAAGGCATGAGAAGGATGTCTGCCTGCAATGTTTCGGTCAGAGCGCTCAAGCTAAAGCTGCCCACGTACATGCCGATGGCGGCAGGGAAAATCCAGTAGGCGATATTGGTCAGCAGCATGCTGACGACCAATACCAATGTGGCTGTTGCCAGGACCCGGCTGCGATTGGCCAAGAGATCTGTTTTCATCGAACAATCCTTTTGAGTTGTAGTCATCGATTTAAGTGTCCGGACACTGCGCAGTTCTTCCGGGTAGATCCACGCAGTGATCGCATCGTAATTCGATAATAAATGATTGTAAAACGATAATTTCGTGGCGTTGCAAGTGCGCTTCGTAAGTGGATTGCTCTGTATCAGTCAGGCCGCTGTTACGTGTTGGTTAGGTGCGCCCCGGCAATTGTGTAAAATGCCGGCCCTTGAAATTGACCGGCCAGCCCGATGACCCCTGAAGCCTTAACGACCCTGCATCTGCACTTATTAACGGCCCTGGAGACTGCGCCCAGTGAAACCCGGCGTATTTTCCATGGGCGCGGCCGCTGCTGGCCCGGTCTTGAGCAGTTAACGGTGGACTGGCTGCAGGGCGTGGTCCTGGTTTCGTTATTCAAAGAGCCTGAGCCCGCGCAGCTTGATGCGCTGAAGCAGTTGCTGCTCAATCTCGCGCAGTCGCCCGTGTGGCAAGCCAGTGGAGCTCACACCCTGGCGCTGCAACATCGCTATACGTTGCAAAGTGATACCGAGTGGCTGGTCGGTGAGGTGATCGATGAGTGGACCCTCACCGAGGGTGGGTTGCGCTATCGGGTGGACTTGGGCCGCAAGCAGAACAACGGCCTGTTCCTCGACATGCGCTACGGCCGCGACTGGGTGCGGGGCCATGCCGAGGGCAAGCGGGTATTGAATCTGTTTGCCTACACCTGCGGTTTTTCGGTCGCCGCCATTGAGGGCGGTGCGCAGCACGTGGTCAACCTCGACATGTCACGGGCGGCGTTGAGCCGCGGCCGCGATAACCACCGGCTGAACGGGCATGACATGAGTAAGGTGAGTTTTCTCGGGCATGAGTTGTTCAAGTCGTGGGGCAAGGTCAAGAGCATGGGGCCTTACGACATGGTCATCATCGATCCGCCTTCCTTCCAGAAGGGCAGCTTTTTGCTGACCAAGGACTACCAGCGTGTGGTGCGCCGCTTGCCAGAGCTGCTCAGTGAGAACGGCACGGTACTGGCCTGCATGAATGACCCGGCGCAGGGTTCGGATTTTCTGATTGATGGCATGACCCAGGATGCTCCGAGCCTGCGTTTTGAGCAGCGACTGGATAACCCGCCGGAGTTTCCGGACGCTGATGCTGAGTGCGGTTTGAAAGCCCTGGTGTTCAAGCAAGGCGTTTGATGGACGAAAAAAAGCCCGCGGGGGAGAGTGCGGGCAAAGGGTTCATTGAATGAGCGGGGCCAATATACAAGTCGCCGTCTGTAATGAGGGTGAAACAAAATTCATCATTCGGTAGCCGCTGCGCTCGCCATCGAAGCCTGCGGTAGCGGCTAAAGAGTGCTTGGTTTATTGGGTGCGCGAGGACTCAAACAGGAACCAGACGCGGCGTTCGGCCTCGTCGATCCAGTTTTCCAGCAGGCTGGCGGTCGCTACGTCGCCCAGTTCAGAGCACATGTCGTGGGTGGTGCGCATGTAGGCAGCCAGCTGGATGTTGTCTTCGCGCAGCTCGGCCAGCATGTCTGCCGGGGTCACAAAGTCAGCATCGTTGTCCAGCAGGCGCTGTAGCTTCTTGATGTGGCCTATCGAGCGAATGGTGGTGCGCCCCAGCTTGCGCACGCGTTCGGCAATGGCGTCGGTGGTGGCAAAAATCTGATCGGATTGTTCGTCCAGCAGCAGGTGGAAATCACGAAAGTGCGGGCCGGACATGTGCCAGTGGAAATTCTTGGTTTTGATGTAAATGGCAAAGGTGTCTGCCAGCAGTGCATTCACTTCTGCAGCAATGTTGATGCAAGCTTCTTCGCTCAGCGCCGAAGGTGTCCGCAGATCGGCCTTTCTGCTTTCCTTGGCGGATTTCAGGTCTTTCATGGTCGTTCCTCGTGTTGGCTGTGAATGGGCTTAAACGAATGAATTGTGGGGCTGACTAAAGACCACGTTCGGTGCTGCGTCAAACCCGGCGAGTCGCTCAACAAGGGCGGCTAATGGTTGCGACCGGGCGAAGAGCAAGATCGTTCAAGACATTTCACGTTCAAGTTGCGACTCTTTGTCACTGTTAACTGCCGGGATGTTTTTTGATGTCTACTTCGCTTCCTCGCGTCGCTTTCATGCGCGGCGCGATTGCTTGCCTGCCATTGACGTTGGCGTGCGCGCCCTGGGGGCTGCTGGCCGGATCGACAGCAATTGATGCTCAGTTGACCCCGATGCAAAGTCAGGGCCTGTCGCTGTTTGTGTTCGCCGGTGCGGCCCAGTTAGTGGCCATTGGGATGATCAAGGGTGGCGCCAGTGCGCTGTCCATTTTGCTGACGACCTTACTGCTCACCTCGCAACACTTGCTCTATGCGATGCATCTGCGACCACTGGTATCGCCCATGGAGCCGAAGTGGCGCATGGGGCTTGGCTTTTTGCTCACCGATGAGTTTTTTGCGCTGGTGAGCCCATTCGATCGCCAGACGTTCAACCGCTGGTACGCGCTGGGCGTTGGCCTGTGCATGTATGTGGGCTGGAACCTGTTCACTTGCCTGGGCGTGATTGTCGGCAAGAGTATTCCGGGGCTGGATCAACTGGGGCTGGAGTTTTCGATTGCTGCGACGTTTATTGCTCTGATCACGCCGATTGTGCGCGACGTGCCAACGGTCATCTGTGTTGCAGTTTCGTTGTTGAGCGTGGTGCTGTTCAGTTATTGGCAGTGGGAGTCGGCGATTGTCCTGGCCGGGCTGGCGGGCATGGCGGCCGGGTATCTTGGCAAGCGAGTGGGAGCGTATTTCGCATGATGATATGGCTGATTATTGGCGGGATGACGCTGATTCTGTTTTTCAACCGCTACCTGTTTCTGGAGCCGCGCTTGCCGATTCGCTTGAATCGCGGGGTCAGGGAGTTTCTGGGGTTTGCGGTGCCGGGCATGCTGACTGCGATTTGCGGGCCGATCATTTTTATCAAGGATCACACGCTCGATTTGAGCCTGGCCAACCCCTACCTGCTGGCGGGGTTGTGCGCGATAGGGTTGATGCTCTGGACCCGCAATGTGTTGCTCAGTGTCGTGTTAAGTGTGGCGTTGTTTTATCTGTTTCGCGCGTGGCTTTGAGTTGGGCGGCGGCGCGTGAAGTAAAAGGGCCGCTGACGGGGACGCCGTCGCTGACCACATACCAGCACGCCAACAGGCCGTCCGCGCGAAGCGGTGCGGGGACTGCGCTGCCGATAACCGACATGATATGGACCTTGGCCATAGGAACCTCCTGCAAATAATGTGGCTACCTTACGGCCTGAGCTGCAGCGCAAAAAATCATTACGCGTGATAGTCGCCATTGATGCTGATGAGGTTATGTGTGCAATGGCTTAATCGACGACTTGATCGAGCATGTGCATGACGTCCTGGTCGCTCAACAAACCCTGATTGACGAGGTGTTGGGTCAAGAGTGAAACGAGCTTTGCCGTGCGGTGACCTTCGAGCTGCTTGAGTTCGGTCAGCGTGTTGTAAACCTTGCTCGACGTGCACAGTCCTGCAGTGTGGTGCGGGTTTTGTGTCGGCATACAGGTCGTCCTTATTTTTATAAAGTGCAAATGGTTACGGTAAGAGCATCAAATGTTCGCGCATGGGTGATGCCGTAGTTTGAGTCAATACTGTGTATTGGCCGTGACATTCGCAACCTTTAATAATCAGACCTGCCGGCAGCTGTACAAGCCTGCCGGTGCACCAGGGGGGGATTACCAGCGCGGTGGGCCGTAATAACCGCGTGGTGGGCCGTAATACACCGGGTGTGGCCGGCCGTAATAGGCAGGTTCATAAACGGTTTGTGTTTGTACGTACACCGGCTGCGGCTGGTAGTACACCGGCGGTGCTTGTACATAAACCGGTTGTGGCTGCACATAAACGGGCTGCTGGACGTAAACCGGGCGCTGTTGGCTGGCGACTATCGAACCAACAACCGTAGCACCGACCACAGCGCCTAATATCGCCGGGCCAGCACCCCAACCGCCACCATGGGCGGATGCCTGGCCAGCGACTGCCAGGGCGCCGATAAGCAAAGCAACTTTGGGGAAGGTAAGCATCATGAGGATCCTCTGATTTCAACCCCACGACTTGGCCTGCACCAGGCCACATAAATAGCGGGGATAACACTAAGACAGTCATTTTCAAAAAAATTGCAAAGTGTTTCGGTAAAGTTTGTGTAAGGTCTGCGGTCGCTGACACGTTTCAGCGAGCCCGATCAGGCTATGATCCGGCAAAACTACCTTGGCGGCTTGAGCCGTTTATCCGAAAGCACATTGCGAGGAGATGAGTATGCAAATGAATCCGAACAAAGACACCCGGCTGTGTATCTCGCTGTCAGGCAGACCCGGAAATTTCGGACTGCGTTTTCATAATCATCTGTACGAGCAACTGGGTCTGAATTTTTACTACAAAGCCTTCACCAGCAAGGACCTTAAAGGTGCGGTGACCGGTATTCGGGCCCTGGGGATTCGCGGTTGCGGGGTGTCGATGCCCTTTAAAGAAGACTGCATTGCGCTGGTCGATGAGCTGGACGCTTCAGCGCAGGCTATTGCGTCGATCAACACCATCGTCAACACCGATGGCCACCTCAAGGCTTACAACACCGATTACATCGCCATTGCGCAATTGCTGCGCAAACACGAGGTGGCCCTGGACACTACGTTTGCCGTGCTTGGCAGTGGCGGCATGGCCAAGGCGGTTGCATCGGCCTTGCGCGACGGCGGTTATCGTAACGGCCTGATCGTGGCGCGCAATGAGGTGACGGGCTCGGCGCTGGCTAAAAATTGTGGCTATGAATGGCAAGCAGAGCTGGGGCAGTACAGGCCGCAAATGCTGATCAACGTAACGCCGGTGGGCATGGCGGGCGGGGCAGAGGCACATGATCTGGCGTTTTCAGAAGCGGCGATTGATCACGCCGAGATTCTTTTCGATGTGGTGGCGATTCCGGTCGAAACCCCGCTGATTATTCGTGGCCGCGCACAAGGCAAGCGGGTGATTACAGGCCTTGAAGTCATTGCGATTCAGGCGCTTGAGCAATTTGTGTTGTACACCGGGGTCCGCCCGACCCCTGAGCAGTTCGAGGCCGCAGTGGCGTTTGCGCGCAGTTGAGTAAAGAGCAGGGCGAGGCAACTCGCCCTGCCAGGCGTTTTATTCGAGTTCCGCCAGGCGGGCTTCGAGGGCTGCGATGCGTGCCTCCAGCGCTTCAAAGCGCTCCAGCGACACCCCGGACGCGTTACTGCGTTCGCTGGGGTGCTGGCGGGCCGCCATGATTGAATCGATGTCTGCCGGGTCGCCCAGCGCGTGGGTGTAGCGATCTTCGCGCTGGCCGGACTGACGCGGTATTAGCAGCGCCAAATCGCGGGCTATCAGACGTTCGAGCTGATGCTGGACTTGTTCGGTGTCTTCAAAGTCATGCATGCGGCTGCTGCGGGTCAGTAGTTCGCTCAAGGTTTGCGGGCCACGCAGAAACAATAATCCCAGCAGCACGACCTGCGCAGGTACCAATTCCAGTGCCTTGTCGACCTTGTGTTCCCAGCGATCAGCGCGACTGCCCATGACCAGACGGGTAAAGCCACGGCCTTCAAGGGCACGCAGGCTTTGGCCGACTTGACCTTGGGTGAGGTTCATGACCGGCTCGCGGCTGGTCTTCTGATTGCAGGCCAGCACCAGTGCATTAAGGGTCAGCGGATAGGTTTCAGGATTAGTGGCTTGTTTCTCGATCAAGGAACCGAGGATGCGGATTTCGGTGCTGTTGAGCTGAGGTCCGGTGTCGGTATCGTGTTCAGTGCTCATCACGCTTTCCTTGTGCGTTGTAAAGGTAGTTAGCCTAGGTTCATCTGTTGTCAAAAGACAAGCCGCTTCGTGTGCGTCGTATGACTATAATCTGCGCGCATTAACTTCCTGCCCACAGACTGTCGAGACTTTCATGACTATCTCTCTGTACGCTGCTTCCGTTCCTGTTTTCAAGCAAATGCTCACTGCCCTGAGCGGTGTGCTGAGCAAAGCCGAAGCCCATGCGACTGCCAAGAGCATTGATCCTAGTGTGTTCCTGCAAGCACGTTTGGCGCCGGACATGTTCCCACTGGTGCGTCAGGTACAAATCGCTGTTGATTTCGCCAAGGGTGTTTCGAGCCGTCTGGCTGAAATCGAAGTGCCAAAATACGAAGACAACGAACTTACGTTTGCTGACTTGCAGGCGCTGATCAGTAAGGTTCTGGCACATCTCGATGCGCTCAAGCCTGAGCAAATCGATGGCAAGGAAGGCATCGAAATCATCACCCGCGAAGGCACCCCGAAAGAAAAGCGCTTCACTGGCCAGGCTTACTTGCTGACCTACGGTCTGCCACAGTTCTTCTTCCACGTGACCACCGCTTACGCAATTCTGCGCCACAACGGCGTTGAAATCGGCAAGCGCGACTACATGGGCGCGTTCTGATCGGGTGGTTTGACTGTCCGCGCTGACTGCGCGGCTGGTTACAGCTTCAGGAGTCGCCGTACAGGCGCTCCTGAATCTGCCAAGGCTTAGCCTTGTTGGGTGGTTTGCTCTTCCTGGGCCAGGCAGACCGCAGCAGTGAACAGCACGTCGGTAGAGGAGTTGAGCGCGGTTTCGGCCGAATCCTGCAGGATGCCGATGATGAAACCGACGGCCACAACTTGCATCGCAATTTCGCTCGGGATACCGAACAGGCTGCACGCCAGCGGGATCAACAGCAGCGAACCGCCCGCTACACCCGAGGCGCCACAGGCGCACACGGCTGCCACCACGCTGAGCAAAATAGCGGTTGGCAGGTCAACCTGAATGCCTAGTGTGTGAACGGCTGCCAGGCTCAAAACGGTGATGGTGATTGCAGCACCCGCCATGTTGATGGTCGCACCCAGCGGGATCGACACTGAGTACGTGTCTTCATGCAAGCCCAAACGCTCGCTCAACGCCATGTTTACCGGAATGTTGGCCGCAGAGCTGCGGGTGAAAAACGCGGTAATTCCGCTTTCACGCAAGCACAGAAACACCAGCGGATACGGGTTGCGACGCAGCTTCCAGAACACGATCAACGGGTTGACCACCAGCGCGACGAACAGCATGCAGCCAATCAGTACCGTGAGCAGGTGCAGGTAGCCCAGCAGGGCGCCGAAGCCCGAAGTCGCCAGGGTCGAGGCAACCAGGCCGAAGATGCCCAACGGAGCGAAGCGAATGACCACGCGCACAATCAAGGTCACGCCGTTCGATAAGTCGCTGAGCACGGTGCGGGTGGTGTCGCCTGCATGGCGAATGGCAATGCCGATGCCGATGGCCCACGCCAGGATGCCAATAAAGTTAGCGTTCATCAGCGCGCTGACCGGGTTGTCGACCACGCTCAGCAGCAGGCTTTGCAGGACTTCACTGATGCCGCCAGGCGCGGACACGGCGATATTTTCAGTGGCCAATACGAGGCTGGACGGAAACAGCATGCTGGCGATTACCGCCACGACGGCGGCGGCAAAGGTGCCGAACAAATACAGCACCAGGATGGGGCGGATATGAGTTTCTTGCCCATGTTTATGGTTGGCAATGGAAGCCATGACCAAAACAAACACCAGAATAGGCGCAACGGCTTTCAAGGCGCTGACGAACACTTTGCCGATAAAGGCCACTGAAAGTGCCGCAGCCGGGAAAAGCCAGGCCAGTAAAATGCCGGCGATCAGGCCAATGACAATCTGGGTCACCAGGCTGGTGCGTTTGAGCTTCTGCAGCAGAGTAGGCGGAGCGTCAGTCATTAAAATGTCTCTAGTTGTTGTGGGTGGCGCATTCAAGACTCTGGTTAAGCCAAGAGAGCACTTAAACGTAATGAGTAAAGCCGAGTGGAAGGGTCGAGTTTAGTCGTGCGTGCTGAACACGTCTGTCTGACTAAGACCAGCGCGGGGGGGCGGACTTTACCATACAGAAGTAGGCGCTTTCCTAAACAGGGCAATCTGTCACACGGTGGCGCGTCGTACGTTTTGGCGAGCCGCCTTTGTAGTGAATCATTCTGTTACCATTGCGCATCCCTACTTTTCTTCACGTCAGCGGGCCTTTTGGGCTTTCGCTGATGCCGTCGTTTTGGAGTTATTCATGCTGTTGCCCATCCTGCTCTTGTCTGCGGCCGGTTTCACCGTGCTGACGACGGAGTTCATTATTGTCGGCCTGCTGCCTGCGATTGCCCGCGATCTTGAGGTCAGCGTGTCTCAGGCAGGCTTGCTGGTCACCTTGTTTGCTTTCACCGTGGCAGCGCTGGGGCCGTTCCTGACGGCTTACTTCGCGCGCTTTGAGCGCAAACGCCTGTTTATCTGCATTTTGTTGATGTTTGCCTTTGCCAATACCGTTGCCGCCTTGGCACCGACTATTTGGGTGATGGCCTTTGCGCGCTTGCTGCCGGCGCTGGGCTTGCCAGTGTTTTGGGCGTTGGCCAGCGAAACAGCAGTGGACATCGTAGGGCCGGAGTATGCCGGGCGTGCGATTGCGAAAATCGGCTTCGGTATTGTCTGTGCGACGGTATTTGGTATCCCTGTCGGTACGTTGATCTCCGATGCGTGGGGCTGGCGCAGTGCGTTCGCGATTCTGGCCGCAGTTGCGCTGGCCAAAGCCTTGTTGCTGTGGGTGTATTTGCCTGCGGTCAAGGGCGTCAAAGACGGCATCACACTGCGTTCACAGTTCGCCCTGCTGCGCAGCCCGTTGATGATTGGCCACATCGTGCTGTCCGTGCTGGTATTTAGCGGCATGTTTACCGCCTACACCTACCTGGCTGACATCCTTGAGCGCCTGGCGGGTTTTGACGGCACCTTGGTGGGCTGGTGCCTGATGGGCTTTGGTGCTGTCGGCTTGATTGGCAATTCGTTGGGCGGGCGCATGGTGGACCGGCACCCGCTGATGGCCTCGATAGTGTTTTGCGCCTTTATGATTGGCGGGATGCTGGCCTTGATGCCCAGCATTCATTCCTCACTGGGGCTGGCGGCGACCATGGCCGTGTTGGGCATCACACAGGCCGCGTTGTTTTTGGTCAGTCACGTGCGGCTGATGAAGGCCGCGCCCCACGCACCGGCGTTTGCGGCGTCACTGAACATTGCCGGGGGCAACTTGGGGATCGGCCTGGGGGCCCTGTTCGGTGGGCATGTGATTGACACCTACGGCTTGGGCAGCCTCGGGGTTGCCGGTGCCGGTTTTATTCTGGTGTCGATCATGCTGGCGCTGCTGTTGATGACGATGAAGCCGCGTGTGGCCAGCGCCTAGTCGCTGGTGTCGCTAAACAGCTCGCGTCGGGCTCCCTCGGTGATCGCAATGATGCCGGGGTGGCGGCTCTTGCGCTCCACGGTGATGGCGTAAAACGACTCGGTGACGGCCTCGGTCTGGCCGATCAGTTCAACGTCGAATTGGCGCATGACTTCCTGGGCAATCACGCTGGGGGCAATAAACACCCCGATACCCGACTGACCAAAGGCCTGCATCAAGGCGCTGTCATCGAATTCGCCGACAATGCGCGGCTGGATTTTCAGCTCTGCCAACCAGCGCAGCAAGCGACTGCGAATCACCGTTTCAGGCCCCGGGATCAGCAGTGGCGCGTTTTGCAGGCACTGCGGGAAATTCTCTGCATAGCCTTGGGCCAAGGCTGAGGTGGCAAAAAAACTGATGCCGCATTCGCCCAGTTTTTGGCTCAAGCCTTTAATGTCGAGATGAGGTGGCATTGGGCTGTCGGAAATCACCAGATCAAGGCGCTGAATGGCCAGATCTGCCAGTAGCCGATCCAGCTTGTCTTCGCGGCAGGTGATACGAATCGGCTTTTCCAGTTCCATCGTCGGGGCGATCAAGCGGTAGACAATCGACTTGGGAACCACATCGGCAACGCCGACCCGGAATAAAACCTGCTGCTCCTTGGGCGCCATGCGCAGCATGCTTTCCAGGTCGCTGCCGACCTGAAAGATCTGCTCGGCATAGGGCAAGACCTGGCGCCCGGTTTCAGTCAGCTCCAATTGCCGCCCGACCCGGCGAAACAACGGCAAGCCATAGGTTTCTTCCAGCAGGCTGATTTGCCCGCTGATGGTCTGCGCAGTGAGGTTCAATTGCTCGCAGGCACGAACGATACTGCCGGTTTTGGCAACGACCCAAAAATAATGGAGTTGGCGGTAATTAAGCATCAGGTCTGTAATACTTCGTAAAAATCGAAGTATAGCGCTTATAAAAACGAATTTTCCTGAAGTGTTTGACTCTCTAAAATCTCGCGTCACTCGCTGGCCACTTCGCTGGCTGCTGATTTTAAAAAGGGTAAATCACAATGAACATTAAAAACGCAGGGTATGTAGCGCTGCTGGCGTCGGCCTTGTTGCTGATGAGCGGTTGTGATCAGGCTGAAAAAGCGGCGCAGCAAATGCTCAGCAAAACCGCTGAAACGGCAAAGCAGGCGATCGATGACACGCACAAAGCCGCCGAACAGGCACTTAACGATGCCACTGGGGGGCGCTTGATCGAGAAAGAAAAGCCAGCGCAAGAAAACAAAGATTCATCGCATACTATTTAAATTGTCTTACTGCAGAGTCAGAACGTACTTATGGAATACCTTTTAGAACTGGCTGCCAGCCCTACAGCTTGGATCGCCTTGGCCACGCTGATCGTAATGGAAGTTGTGCTCGGGATAGACAACCTGATCTTTATTTCCATCTTGACCAACAAGTTGCCGGCGCAATTTCGCACCAAAGCACGACGCATCGGTATTGGCCTGGCACTGATTCTGCGTTTGGGCTTGCTCAGCACCATCGCCTACATCGTGCAACTGACCACGCCCGTGTTTGAAGTGTTGGGTCAGGCCTTCTCCTGGAAGGACATGATTTTGATCGCCGGTGGCCTGTTCCTGGTCTGGAAGGCCACCAGTGAAATTCACCACAGCATGAGTCCGGACGCAGAAGACAAAGCTGAGGATGTGTCGTCCAAAGTGGCCATTGGTTTTGCTGCTGCGATTGGGCAGATTTTGATGCTGGACCTGGTGTTTTCCATCGACAGCATTGTTACCGCGGTCGGTATGACCGAGCACTTGCCGATCATGGTAATTGCTGTCGTGGTGGCGGTGTTGGTGATGCTGCTGGCTTCGGAGCCTCTGGCCAAGTTCATCAATGAAAACCCGACCGTGGTGATGTTGGCGCTGGCGTTCCTGATCATGATTGGCATGACCCTGATCGCTGAAGGCTTTGGTGCCCATGTGCCAAAAGGTTATGTGTATGCGGCCATGGCGTTCTCCGCCACGGTTGAAACACTGAACATTCTGGCGCGGCGGGTACGGGAAAAACGTCAGGCGTCGCTGACGAAGTAATCGCGGGTTGTCACTGAAAACCGTCCATCCTTTCTAGGGTGGACGGTTTTTTTTGCTAAGGACTTTAGTGGGCGCTGGCAGTCGTAGCTGCCGGTTGGTCGGGTGTTTCTTGCTTTTTTGGCTCTACCTGCGGGTGATGATGGCGGCTGATGCGCATCAGCCCCCAGAACATGGCGCCGGCGACGGTTAGCCAGCCAGTAATCAGCAGGATTATGGTCAATGTAGGGCTCATAAGTGCCTCCTTTGCCCGTGGCGGGCATAAACACTCTGCAGGTCACAGTCTAGCGTTAGCTGTGTTGCAGTCTATTGACCAAAGGTCGTGATTAACCAACTGATTGGCTCTATGGATGCGCCCTCGCTGTGGTTTAAGGCTATACCTTGCCTTATTGGCGCCCTATGATCGACGTCCATGTCGGACCTCAAGGTTTGGCGCTCATTCAAAGCGAGGGAGTATGCAGGGAGTGACTGTATTGAAAACTGCGCGACTGTGGCTGATGGCCGCACTGGCCTTGGCCGTAGTGGGCTGCGCCAGTGTTGATCAGACTCAAATGCGCCGTTTGCCAGAACGAGTCGAGCTTAATGGGGTGCCCTTTTTTCGTGGCAATGCCCATCAAAGCGGTCCGCAAGTATTGGCCAGCATGCTGGGTGAGCAACACATCAGAATCACTCCAGGCCTTTTGACCAAGCCATTGAAACTGCCTGAAGCCGAATCGTCACTGCAGGCCAACATGGAGCAATTGGCCGGACAGTACGGGCTTATGGTCTACCCGCTGGACTCATCACTTTCGGCGTTATTGACTCAGGTTGCAGCGGGGCATCCGGTGATGGTTCGCTTCATGGACGGCACCGTCTGGACTGAACCGCGTTATGCCGTGCTGGCGGGCTATGACCGTACCAAAGAGACCGTGTTATTGCGGGCGGGGATGGAGCGCCGGCGGCTTATGGACTTCAAGAAATTCGAGTCCCGCTGGAAAGACGCGGGGAGCTGGGCAGTGTTGATCTTGTCCCCGGACCAATTGCCGGCCAATGTCGACAAGGCACGCTGGTTAAAAGTCGCTAACCAATTGTCTCGCTCGGGACAGGAGCAGGCAGGCAGCAAGGCCATTCAGGCACTTAACGCGCAGAAATAACCGGGCAACAGGCTGCGATCTTTAACGACCCCAAGATCGCAGCAGGCACGGCTTAAGTAGGTGCATAAGCCCCTTAAAACCCGAACTTGTCCCGCAGGCTGTAATACCAGGCGCCTAGTGCAGTCAGCGGTGTACGCAGCAGCTGCCCGCCGGGGAACGGATAGTGCGGCAGATCAGCAAACGCATCAAAGCGCTCAGCCTGCCCACGCAGCGCCTCAGCCAGCACCTTGCCCGCCAGATGGGTATACGTTACCCCGTGGCCGCTGCACCCCTGCGAGTAATAAATGTTGTCGCCGATACGCCCAACCTGAGGCAAGCGTGACAGCGTCAGCAGGAAGTTGCCCGTCCACGCGTAGTCAATCTTCACGTCCTTGAGTTGCGGGAAGGCCTTGAGCATTTTCGGGCGAATGATCGCTTCAATGTTGGCCGGATCACGTGCGCCATAGACCACGCCGCCACCGAAGATCAGTCGCTTGTCGCCGGACAAACGATAGTAATCGAGCAAATAGTTACAGTCCTCGACGCAATAGTCTTGCGGCAGCAATGCTTTGGCCAGCTCATCACTCAGCGGTTCAGTGGTGATGACTTGCGTGCCGCACGGCATTGATTTGGAGGCGAGTTCTGGTACCAGATTACCCAGATACGCGTTGCCCGCAACGATGATGAACTTGGCCCTGACCTTGCCTTGCGGCGTATGCACCACCGGGTTGGCGCCACGCTCAATACGCACGGCTGGCGACTGTTCGTAAATAGTGCCGCCTAGCGACTCGACCGCTGCTGCTTCGCCCAGCGCCAGGTTAAGCGGATGAATATGCCCGCCGCTCATGTCCAGCAGCCCGCCCTGATATTGATCGCAAGCCACCACTTCACGAATCCGGCGCTGGTCCAGCAACTCCAGTTGAGTATTGCCATACCGTTCCCAAAGCTTTTTCTGCGCTTCGAGATGGCCCATCTGCTTGCTGGTGATCGCTGCAAACACGCCGCCGTCTTTCAAATCACACTGGATCTGATACTTGGCGACACGCTCGCGGATAATCTTGCCGCCTTCAAACGCCATCTGGCCTAACAGTTGTGCCTGCTTGGCGCCGACAGTGCGTTCAATCACATCAATGTCGCGGCTATAACTGTTAACGATTTGCCCGCCGTTACGCCCTGAGGCACCAAAACCGACTTTGGCCGCTTCCAGAACGGTGACTTTAAAACCGTTCTCCAGCAGAAACAGAGCGCTCGACAGCCCGGTATAACCAGCGCCGATGACACAGACATCCGTTTCAACCTCATCCTGCAGGGCAGGGCGCTCCGGGGTCGTGTTAGCCGAAGCGGCATAGTAAGACTGGGGACAAGGTGTGTTCGCCATTCTGGAACCTCTGTTTTATATTTTTTACGAGTGCAGCCGATGCTACCTGAGTTGAAATCCACCCGCTAGCCAGCGCCAGCAGCGTATTTTTAGGGCTCAAATAAATAATTCGACTATTCATAGGGTTAGCAGCAAAAAAGGTGTTGACACCCCTCTGCAAATCTATAGAATGCGACCCCACAGCAGGCACGTAGCTCAGTTGGTTAGAGCACCACCTTGACATGGTGGGGGTCGTTGGTTCGAGTCCAATCGCGCCTACCAAACAAAATCCGCTCTGCTGGGCGGTCTAGAAGGGCTCACCGAAAGGTGGGCCCTTTTTTGTTTTCTGCGATTTTTTCAGGCGTGATGTGGGCGATTTCGACGGCTGCACTATAGGTCTGTCCAAATCTGTCGCGCTGTCCTCGCCGCCTCATTCAATGCAGATCGGATAATTCATTTTTATCTCTTTAGTGGTTGTGGCGTTTTATATCGGGTTATATCAACCCGCTCATTCTTTAATTGCTTTGCAGTCTTAGCGTGATGCAAAGACCGACAAAAACCCGCTTCGGCGGGTTTTTTGTGCCTGATGAAAAGACCGCGAAACTCATGCCAGTTGACTAGGGTGGCGAGTTGCAGCTCGGGAATAGCTGCCAAATTTGTCGCAGGTCAAGCTTTTATGGCTTGATTTTATGTAGGCCAAGTCGCGATTTATTGGCTAACGAAAGGAAATATTCTGTAGGACAGTGGTGTTTGGTGATTACCAGCTAGAGTCAGATATTAAGGGCGATATTAATGTTGTGTGCGATGTAAAGCTTTTGGACGGTGTTGTTCTATTGGTTGTTGGGGCAGTGATATTCAAATGACTCTAGTTGCGCGTATTTAGCTTCTGTTTGGGGTTGTGGTCTGAGAATTGCTGTGTGCAGCCGATTATCGCGAAGTGCGGGCCCGTCAATTCAATGCCGACATGTATCACGATCATGAAAACCCTTTAGATTTTATGCATAATCCTCTAGCTTCTGCCGCGAGACCTGTAGATCGGGGCTTTCAGCTCGGCGGGCAGGGTTGGCTGAGCTGAAACGACTCAGTAGCGTCAATTAAGAAAAAGCCTTATATGTCAAAAATATGGCGCTGCACATGGGTTTTTTTAATTGGAACAAAGATTTTATGTCTGGCATATTCAAAATATTGACGATGTCATTTTGATAGCTTATTTTGACGTCCGTAATGTGGCGAGGCATATGCCCTTAATAAAAAGTCAGCGTCACGGGAATTCTCTATGAATCGTACAGACGACATATCGAATCTTTTCAGTAGGTTCGGAGCTAGCTCGGACAGTTATCACGAGTTCGAAAGTCAGTTCGATTACAAAGAGAAGCAAGAGGCGCTGGAACTGGAAAAGGCAGCGGTCACGCCGCAAGCGATGCCTGAACCTGAAGTTGTGGCTGTACCGGTGGTTGAGGCTGTGCCTGACGTTGTCGTTGAGGCCGCGCCTGTGCCGGTTGTAGCGCCTCTGGTTGTTCCAGAGGTTGAACTGACGCCGCAAGCCCAAGAAATCCCTTCGGCCCCGCAAACTTCGTCGCTCTCACCTGCTTTACAAGAGGTGGACACTTCAACGCTCTCGGAAGTTGCACACGCTGCGCCAATCGCAGAGCTTCCTGAGGTCATTGAAGTCCTGGAGACCCCAGAGACCCCAGAGACCCCAGAGGCTCCAGCGGTAGTGGCCGCTCCTGTCACAGCAGAGATCCCGGCGGCTGTTCCTGTACCCGAAAATCTGGCGGCACCAGAGGCTTGTGAAGAACAGCCGCTGCACGTTGCTGCTGCAACGGCTCCAGCCAAACTGCGCAACTTGCTCGCCGAAGTGATCCAGGCCCGCCAGGTCGAGGCGCACGTCTTGAGCGAAGAGGCATTGCGTCAGGCAACTGCCAAGGCGCGTCCGGCGAAGTGTAAGGCGCATATCGTGGTGTTGGTCTCACTCAAGGGCGGGGTGGGCAAAACCACGCTGAGTGCCGGGCTTGCCAGCAGTTTGAGGATAGGTGGCGGTCGAACGCTGGCCATCGACCTTGATCCGCAAAACGCGTTGCAATTTCACCTCGGTGTCGAGCACAGCGTGTCGGGTATCGGCAGTGCCAATATGGCCGGGCAGAACTGGAACGACAGGTTGCAGCACGGCTTTGATGATTCGCTGTTGCTGCCTTACGGCGTTTTAAGTGACGACGAGCGCCGTTCTCTCGGTAGCGAAATGACGGAGGACCGGCATTGGCTGGCGCGTCAGTTGGATCGCATGAATCTGGATGAGCAGGATGTGGTGATCATCGACACGCCGACGGGCTCCACGCAGTTCCTGGAACAGGCGCTGGATGTAGCCGATGAAGTGATTGTGGTCACCACCGCCGATGCCGCCAGTTTCATCACTCTGGATCAAATAGATCGCGTGCTGGGGGCCACTGATGTGCGTCCGGCGTATTCGCACTGCAATTATGTGGTCAATCAGTTCGATGCCAGCCGTGAGTTTTCCCGCGACATGCTCCAGGTACTCAAACGACGTCTGGGGGAACAATTGATGGCAGTTGTTTCTCTGGATAACACGCTGGGTGAAGCACTGGCTTATGGGCGTAACCCATTGGCCATGGCTCAAACCTCAGCTGCGTGTGAGGACCTGTTGCTGCTGGGGGAACAACTCAAGGCCCGATTCGAAGCCTCGCGCGCTCAAGGGATTGAAGCCCAGTGATAAACACAACACCGGAATCTGAAGCAGCCGCCGAGCCCACTCGCATCCAGCGTTTGGCTCAGGCGTTTTCCGATCGCATCGATCAATGGCCGGATGCGGCACGCCGCACGCTGATTATTGGCACCACGCTGGTGTGTAGCGTGCTGGCGATTTTTATCATCATGGCGCCGTTCGAGTTGTACGCGCAGTGCATCTTCGCGCTGGGCTGCTTCACGGCGGCGATGATCCTGCGCAAGATCCCGGGGCGTCTGACCGTGCTGATCATGATCGGCCTCTCGCTGACTGCCTCGCTGCGTTACATGTACTGGCGGCTGACCTCGACTTTGGGGTTCGAAAGCTGGGTCGACATGGCGTTCGGTTACGGCTTGGTGCTGGCAGAAATTTACGCGTTGATAGTGCTGGTATTCGGCTACCTGCAAACAGCCTGGCCGCTGCGCCGGCAACCGGTTCTGCTCAAGGGCCCGCCGAGTGAATGGCCGGTGGTTGACGTGTTTATCCCGTCCTACAACGAAGCCCTCGACATCGTAAAACTGACGATTTTTGCCGCTCAGGCCATTGACTGGCCCAAGGACAAATTGCGCGTCCATGTACTCGACGATGGCCGTCGCGAAGACTTCCGCGAGTTCTGCGAGCAGATCGGCGTCAACTACATCACACGTGACAACAACCGCCACGCCAAGGCCGGTAACCTCAACGAAGCATTGAAGGTCACCAGCGGCGAATTCGTGGCCTTTTTCGACGCTGACCACGTACCGACCCGTTCGTTTCTGCAAGTGAGCATTGGCTGGTTTTTGAAAGATCCCAAGCTTGCGATGTTGCAAACGCCGCACTTCTTCTTTTCGCCGGACCCGTTCGAGAAAAACCTCAATACCTTCCGTTCAGTGCCGAACGAAGGCGAGTTGTTTTACGGCCTGGTGCAAGACGGTAACGACCTGTGGAACGCGACCTTCTTCTGCGGTTCTTGCGCAGTGCTGCGCCGTAAGCCTTTGCTGGAAGTGGGCGGCGTTGCGGTAGAAACCGTGACCGAGGATGCCCACACCGCACTGAAACTCAACCGTGCGGGTTACAACACGGCCTATCTGGCGATCCCGCAGGCGGCAGGTTTGGCGACAGAGAGCTTGTCGCGCCATATCAGCCAGCGGATTCGCTGGGCTCGGGGCATGGCGCAGATTTTCCGAACCGATAACCCGCTGTTCGGCAGGGGCCTGAACATGGGACAGCGCTTGTGCTACCTCAACGCCATGTTGCACTTCTTCTATGGATTGCCGCGTTTGGTGTTCTTGACCGCACCGCTGGCATTCCTGTTTTTTGATGCGCAAATCTTCCATGCGACGGGGCTGATGATCACGGCCTACGCGTTGCCGCACATCTTTCACGCCAGTTTGACCAACTCCAGCATCCAGGGGCGTTTCCGGCATTCGTTCTGGAACGAGGTCTACGAGACAGTACTGGCCTGGTACATCATGGGCCCGGTATTGATGGCGCTGGTCAATCCCAAGTTCGGTGGTTTCAACGTAACGGACAAGGGCGGCATCATCGACGAGACCTTCTTCGACTGGAAGCTGGCCCGTCCGTACATCATTCTGCTGGTGCTCAACCTGGCAGGGATGATTTTCGGTTTCGTACGGCTTGCACAAGGCGATGATTCCGCCGTTACCACGTTGCTGATCAACCTGATCTGGACCATCTACAACCTGATCATCACCAGCGCCGCCGTGGCGGTAGCGAGTGAAACCCGTCAGGTACGCTCGGAACCCCGGGTTGCGGCTGAGTTGCCAGCGCTGCTGACGCTTGCCGATGGTCGCGTGGTTCGGGGCGTGACCCAAGACTTCTCGCAAAAAGGTATGGGCCTGCGTTTGCCAGAAGGCGTCAGCGTGCCTCAGGGCGCACGGGTGCAACTGTCCTTGTTCCGTAATGACCAGCCGAGTGTCTTTCCGGCTGTCATCGCCTTCAGCCGTGGCTCGTTGCTGGGCGTGCAGTTCGATCATTTGACCTTGCGTCAGCAAAGCGACTTGATACGCCTCACGTTCTCGCGTGCCGATACCTGGGCTTCAACCTGGGGACACGGTCAGGTCGATACCCCGTTGACTGCCTTGCGTGCGGTCACCCGTATCGGCTGGCGCGGTATCTGTGCACTTTTTAAAGCCACGACCATAGAAGTGGGCAGTCATCTGCACCGTCGTCGTGTCGCCCCATCCACTCTAGAAAACGTAATGGACAAGTGATGAACTCAAAGTCTTTCGCTTTCAGTAATCTGCGCGACTCACGTCGTGCACTGGCAGGCCTGACATGTGCCTGGCTGGCGTTGAGTGGCGGCACTGCATTCGCCGAGACTGCTTCTGCGCCTGCTGCTCCTGCAGCCACTCCTAACAGCTACACGGTGACCCTCAAGCAATTGGGGCGTAATTACCCCATGACCTTGCGCGGTGTTGATTCGACCGACAGCGTCAACTTCAACGTGCGTGCCGACTCTATCGTCACGGGTGCCAAGTTGAACTTGCAGTACGCTTATTCGCCTGCATTGCTGGCGGATCTGTCGCAGATCAACGTGCTGGTCAACGATGAAGTGGCCGCCAGCCTGCCATTGCCCAAAGACAAGGCCGGGCAGCCTCAGCAGCAGACGATTGATATTCCTGCGCACCTCATCACTGAATTCAACCGTTTGAGCCTGCAATTTATCGGGCACTACACGATGAGTTGTGAAGACCCGCAGCACTCAAGCTTGTGGGCCAAAATCAGCAATGACACCCGCTTGAATATCGACGTGGCGCCCTTGGCATTGCCGAACGATCTGTCGATTTTGCCGTTGCCGTTCTTTGATCGTCGGGATGCGCGACCACTGAACCTGCCGTTCGTGTTTGCGACCTCGCCCGATAACGTCACGCTGGAGGCTGCCGGTGCGCTGTCTTCCTGGTTCGGCGCCATGGCCAGCTATCGCGGGGCCCGGTTTTCGTCGAGTGTGAACCAAATCCCTGCCGCGGGTAATGCCGTGGTGTTGCTGAGCGGCCCGGGTGATCTGCAAGTGGGGGGGGTGACGTTGCCGGCGGCCAAGGGGCCGACCTTGAACATCATCACTAACCCTAACGACCCGAATGGCAAGCTGTTGGTGATCAGCGGCCGTGACAGTGCTGAACTCAAGCGTGCCGCGACGGCACTGGTGTTGGGTAGTCAGGCGTTGTCGGGCAACAATGTGGTCATTGACAGCCTCACTGTCGTGCAGCCGCGCAAGCCCTATGACGCGCCGAACTGGTTGCCGACTGATCGCAAGGTCAAGCTCGGCGAGCTGTTGCCTGCACAGCAATTCAATGTGTCGGGCTACAACCCGGGCGACATTACCGTGCCACTGAACTTCCCGCCGGATCTGTTCACCTGGCGTGATGACGGGGCCCCGCTGGACCTCAAGTACCGCTACACGCCACAAGAAAAATCCAACAACTCGTCGTTCATTGTCAGTTTCAACGACGCTCTGATTCAGTCGCAGAGTCTGCCGTCCGAAGACAAACTCGACAGCGGCGTGCTCAGTGCCTTGAAAGCCAACAATGGCAATCTTGAGCGCGAAATCAACGTGCGTCTGCCACTGAACTCGGTGGCCCTGCAGTCACGTCTGCAACTGCGTTACATGTTCGACTACATCAAACAGGGTGAATGCCGCGACATCATCATCGATAACATGCGCGGCTCAATCGACCCTGAGTCGACCCTGGATTTGACCGGCTACGATCACTTTATGGCGATGCCGAACCTGGGCGTGTTCAAAGACGCCGGTTTCCCGTTTACCCGTATGGCTGACCTGTCAGAAACCGCCGTGGTACTGCCGGACCATCCCGGCACCGCAGAGCTGGATGCCTTCTTGGCCGTGCTTGGCCGTTTTGGCCAGTCCACCGGTTACCCGGCAGTCGGTGTGCAGGTGATCGAGGCCGCTCAGGTGGCAAGCGCCGCAGACAAGGACCTGCTGGTATTCGGTTCTGGTAATAATCAGCCGTTGCTGACGCAGTGGGCCGACCGCCTGCCTGCCTACGATGCAGATGGTCAGCAGAAATTTCATTTGTCCGATTTGCCAATGCGCGTTCGTGACTGGTTCAGCCCGGACCCGGAAGCCAATCTGCGTAAAACCAAACTGGCCATGGCGTTCTCGGGAGGGGCTCGCAGCACTTACCTGACGGGCTTTGAGTCGCCGCTCAAGAGCGGTCGCAGTGTGGTCGTGATCGCCAGCGGCCAACCTGAAGGCCTGGCTGATGTGACCAATGCCTTGATTGGTGGTGATGACTATACCCAGTCCATTCAGGGCAGTCTGGTGGTGGTGCGGGGTAAAGCCATCGAGCCATTGGTGGCGGATGAGAGCTACTACGTCGGCAGCATGGGCACCATCAAATACCTGCAATGGCTGATGTCGCGTCATGTGCTATGGGTGCTGGTACTGACCGGGTTGGGCGTGGTGCTGCTCAGTGGCCTGGCTTACCTGGCGTTGCGTGCACGTGCCAACAAACGTCTTAAAGGATAAACCCTCGTGCCTTTGATGACGCGTGTGAAGGGTGTGCCTATCCGCTTGCAAGGGCTCGCGCTGTTGGCGTTGCTGTTGAGCTGGCTGTTGCCGGTAACAGCACGCGCCGACAGTTGCAACGCCTCGCCCTGGCCGCTATGGCAGACCTTTGTCGAGCACTTTGTGCAGCCGGACGGCCGTGTCATGGATGCCAGCACGCCACAGCGTCACAGTTCTTCAGAGGGGCAGTCGTACGCGATGTTTTTTGCGTTGGTGGCCAACGACCGCGAGACCTTCGAAAAACTCTGGCGCTGGAGCGAGAACAACTTGGCGCAAGGTGACATCAAGACGCACTTGCCCGGCTGGTTCTGGGGGTTGGACGAGAAAGGCGAGTGGGTCTTGCTGGACAGCAACTCGGCGTCTGATGGCGACTTGTGGTTTGCCTACGCGTTACTTGAAGCCGGGCGTCTGTGGCATCGCCCCGACTACATAGAGGCGGGGCGGCATCTTCTGCGCAATGTCGCGGAGCAGGAAGTCGCCACGTTGCCGGGTTTAGGCAAGATGCTGATGCCGGGCAAGTTTGGCTTTATCAAGCCGGACCTGACCACGCCAGATCAATGGCAACTCAACCCCAGTTACATGCCGATCCCGATACTGCGGCGTTTTGCTGAAGTCGATCCCAAAGGGCCGTGGGCGCAGATAGCGAAAAATACCGCGACTTTGATCAAAGCCGTTTCTCACAACGGTTTTGTTGCGGATTGGGTCACTTATCGGGCTACCGGGCCTAAAACCGGCGAATTTATTGTTGATCCGACCAAGGGCGACCTGGGCAGTTACGACGCGATCCGCACCTATATGTGGGTCGGTTTGATGCCTGCCCGCGACCGCCTGCGTAAACCTATGCTCGACAACCTGGGCGGCATGCTGCAAGCCACCATCGAAGATGGCGTACCACCGGAAAAAGTTCAGGTCGTGAGTGGTGAGCGTAGCGGGGTAGGGCCGTTTGGTTTTTCCGCTGCGCTGCTCCCGTACTTCAACGCCTTGGGCAAAACGAAACAGCAACAGCAAGAAGCCTTGCGGGTCGAGCAACTGATGGCGCAAACCCTGACGCCTGAAGCGGTCAAGATTGCGCAGCCGCCGTATTACTTTTTTGTACTGAGCCTGTTTTCGCTGGGCTATATGGATAACCGCTACCACTTCCTTGATGACGGGAAGTTGCAACCGATGTGGGAGATGAAATGCCAGCGCGCCCTCACGCAATAGCTTTTGGGATATTTGCTGCCTTGATTAGCAGCAGCAGTTTTGCCGCATTGGATGATGCGGGCAAGGCGCTGCTGCAACAGGGTAAATATTGGCAGACTCAGAATGACCCGGCTCGGGCCGCAGAGGTCTGGAAAAAGCTGTTGCTGATTGATCCGCAACAAGTCGATGCGCTCTATGGCTTGGGTTTGCTTGAACTCAAGGCGAAACGGCCTGCGGGTGCAAGCACTTACTTGGCGCAGATGAAGCAGTCTCATCCGAGCGATCCGCTGACGTTGCAACTGGAGCAAGCCATTGCGTTGCAGGCCGGTAATAACCCGGACCTGCTGGACCAGGCGCGCACACAGGCCCGCAGTGGCGATCTGGACAAATCGGTAGCGCTGTATCGGCAGGCGTTTGCAGGCAAGGCGCCGCAAGGCGAGCTGGCCCTGGAGTTCTACAACTACCTGAGCTACACCCCCGGCGGCGCCAATGAAGCGCGACAGGGGTTGGAGCGTTTGCTGCAACAGAACCCGAACAACGTTCAGGCCAAGCTGGTGCTGGCCAAGTTGCTGATTCGCAATGAAGGCACTCGTCCTGAAGGTTTGAGGCGTCTTGCGCAACTGTCCACCCTGCCTGAAGTGAGTGGAGAAGCGAACGAGAGCTGGCGTCAGGGTCTGGTTTGGCTGGGTACGCCGCGACCCTCGGATATTCCATTGTTTGAGGCTTATCTCAAGGCCAATCCGAACGACGCTGAAATTCGTGCACAAATGCAACGCCGTGCCACGGCGGGCACGGCTGCCAACATGAACCCAAACCTGGCGCGCGGGTTCAAGGCGCTGCAAAACAATCAGTTGAACGTCGCTGAGCAAGCGTTTCAGGCGCGTCTGAAAGAACAGTCGCAAGACCCGGATGCGCTGGGGGGCCTGGGTCTGGTGCGCCAGCGCCAAGGACGCTTGAGCGATGCCAATGAATTGCTGACCCGTGCGGCCTCTCGCGGTCCAGATAAGCGCTGGCAAACGGCACTCGACAGCAACCGCTACTGGAGCCTGCTCAGTCAGGCCGAGAAGGCGCAAGCCAGTCAAGACCTGCCGCGTGCGCGCAATCTGTTGCAGCAAGCCATTGCCAGCAAACCGCGGCAGCCTGAAGGCTACATCGCCCTTGGCGGGATCCAGGCAGAGCAAAATCAGCTGAACAACGCCGAAACCAGCTATCGCCAGGCCCTGAATCTGGACAACGACAATCCTGACGCCTTGTTGGGGCTGATCACCGTAATGTCGCAAAACGGTCAGGCCAGTCAGGCGATGCAGATGGTCGATCGCATGACACCCGCTCAACAGGCGCGTCTGGGTGATCTGCGTCCGTTGAAAGCGGCAGTGGCCGTTGGCAAGGCCAAAAATGCTGCTCGCAGTGGCGACCTCAAGGGCGCGATTGCGGCTCAGCAAGAGGCCGTGCGCAATGACCCGGGCAACGTCTGGACAAACTACGACCTGGCGCTTTATTACCTGCAAGCCAAGACGCCGGACAAAGCTCGGCAAACCATGGCTGATCTGCTCAAGGTGAACCCGCAAAGCGCTGAGGCGTTGTACGCCAATGCCTTGCTTTCGAGTCAGTTGGGTGAGTGGTCTGCCGCGCAAAGCACTCTGGATCGCATACCTTTCAGTCAGCGAACGGCCCCCATGCAGCAATTGGCCAACGAAGCCCAGGTGCAGGCGCTGGTGAGTCAGGCCTCGGTGCTGGCCAAGCAGGGCGACCGCGCCCAGGCGCTGACGTTGCTGCGTCGTGCCGAGCTGGCTGCCAATGGCAGGCCTCAATCCATGGGCATGCTGGCGTCGGCTTACGTGGATGCCGGTTACCCTGATCACGCGCTGTCGATGTTGCGTAACGCGATTGCGCAAAGCAGCAACCCGCCGATGTCGTTGCGTCTGGCTTACGCCGGTTTACTGCTCAAAACGGGTGACGATGCGCAGGTCAACCAGCTCCTGCACGAATTGCAGAGCCAGCCTTTGAGCACTGCTGATCAACGTACCTACGACGAAGTGCTGTTCTTGTACACCGTGCGTCAGGCTGACGTATTGCGCGAGAAGGGCGACTTGGTTGCTGCCTACGACACCTTGGCCCCGGCCTTGGCCCAGCGGCCAAATGACCCGTTGGCCAACGGTGCTCTGGCCCGTATGTACCTGGCCAATGGTGACATTGCCAAAGCCATCGCACTTTACAAACCCTTGCTTCGAAACGCGCCCAATGACCCGCAATTGCAAATCGGCATGGCTCAGGCCTTGAGCAAAGCGGGTGATAAGAGCGGGGCTGCTGACGCGGCGGATAAAGCGTTGGAACTGGCGCCTAACGACGCGTCAATTCTTGCCAGTGCGGCCGGTATCTTCCGTGCCCAGGGCAAGAGTGCCAAGGCTCAGGACCTGTACACCCGTGCGCTGGCATTGCAGGCACCGGTCAATAAGCCAGATACCAATCCGTTCGCGAGCACGGCGTCTGCCAACCCATTTGTCGGGGCTGCTGGTCAGCGTCGTCAGTCGCGCTTGTCTCAGGGCTCGTCGCAGATTCCAGAGCCCGCGCAGGCACAGCTTGCAGCAGCGGATGATGTGATCGAGCCCGCCCCGCGTCTTTACGCGGCCAATCCGGGCAACCCGGCGCGCATTGCGCCAGCACCGGGTGCCAGTCAAGGGCGGTATGCGATCCCGCCGCTGGAGGATGAGTACCTTGATACTCGCCGTGTAGCGCCAACCCCGCCGAGTGATCCGCAGGAAGATGCGCGTCAGGCGATGCAAACCGCTTTGAGCGAGATCAAGCAAGAGCGTAGCCCGCGTATTACCCAGGGCGTAGCCATTCGCAGCAATGACAGCGAATCGGGCTTGAGCAAAATGACCGACGTTGAGGCACCTCTGGAGATCAGCCTGCCGGTGGGCGATGACCGCGTTGCCTTGCGCGTCACGCCGGTGTCATTGAATGCCGGCAGCGTGGGCGACGACGCTAAAACCCGCTTTGGTGGCCCTAACGCTGCACAAATAGCGGCCGTACAAACGGTCTTGGCCGGAACCGATCCGACCACTGCCGAGCTGGCGGCGGCCAGTGGAGTCAACGGCTCGACAGGTCGTCAAAAAGACACCGGCGTCGGTGTGGCGGTGGGTTATGAAATGCCCTCTGAAGGCCTCAAGGCTGACATCGGTGTGACCCCGCTGGGCTTTTTGTACAACACCGCAGTGGGTGGCGTGAGCATTGATCGCGCGTTCAGCGAAGACAGCCTGTTCCGCTACGGCGTGACGCTGTCACGTCGGGCGGTCAACGACAGTCTGGTGTCCTTTGCCGGTGCCGAAGATGCTCGCAGCGGGCTTAAATGGGGTGGCGTGACTGCCAATGGCGCGCGCGTGCAGGTGGGCTATGACAACGGTGAGTACGGCGCGTATGGCTATGGCGGTTTGTACAAGCTGCTGGGCAACAACGTTAAAGACAACACCCGTGCCGAAGGCGGCGCCGGAATCTATTGGTACTTGGCCAAAGACGACACGCGGCAGTTGACTGCGGGTCTGGGCGCCACGGCCATGAAATACGACAACAATCAGGGCGTTTACACCTACGGCAGCGGCGGCTACTTCAGCCCGCAGAACTACTTCTCCATCGGGGTGCCCGTCAGTTGGTCGCAGCGTACTGACCGCTTGAGCTACACCTTGCGCGGCTCGGTCGGTCTGCAACACATCGAACAGGATTCAACGCCGTACTTCGCTAACGACAGCGCCATGCAGACGGCGCTGGAACAGGCAGCAGTGGGTTATGCCACTGCGGGCTCTTCGTTGCTGACCCAGTATTCAAGCCAGAACAAGACAGGCATTGGCTACAATCTTGGCGCGGCGGCCGAGTATCGCCTGGGCAGCAACATGATTCTGGGCGGCAGCTTCGGGATGGACAACGCCCAGGATTACAAGCAGTGGACGGGAGGTTTATACCTGCGTTACACGCTTGAAGACTTCACCGGGCGCATGCCAATGCCGGTCAATCCGTACCTTTCCCCTTATTCGAATTAAAACGCAGGAGCTACACCGTGGCAGGACCTCTTCTTTTGGCAGGCATGACGATTTTGATGATTGGCGACAGCCACCTGGCGACGCCTGGATATTTGATTACCTCGTTGCATGAAGACCTCGTGGCCCGCGGGGCCAAAGTACACACCCTGGGGATTTGCGGCTCTAATGCGGGTGATTGGCTCAAAGCCTCCAAAGCGGGGGAGTGCGGGGCGGCCGAGCGCAAAGACGCTGGCAAGGTTGTGGTGTTGAGTGACAAGACCTATACCACACCCATCAGTGACTTGATCGCTGCCGACAAGCCGGATCTGGTACTGGTTGTGCTGGGCGATACGATGGCAGGTTACGACAAGCCGCAATTCCCTAAAAACTGGGCCTGGCAGCAGACCACTGGCCTGGCCAAAGCGATTGGGGCGACTGGCACGCGTTGCGTCTGGGTGGGGCCGAACTGGGGCTCTGAGGGCAATCGATACAAAAAGACTCCGGAGCGGGTCCTGCAGGTGTCAAATTTTCTGGCGGCTAACGTCGCACCCTGCGATTACATCAACTCATTGAACTTTTCGAAGCAGGGGCAAAAAGAGTGGGCAACGGTCGACGGCCAACACATGACCGCGCCCGGCTACAAACTCTGGGGTGACGCTATCGACAAGGCTTTGCTGGACACGCCTGCGGTCAAGGGTCTGAAAAAATGAACAAACACTTTTCGGTGTTAATGGCCCTTCCCGTTTTGGCATGCAGTGCCTTCGCAACTGCTGCCCCTGCGCTGTACGCCACAGGCCCTGCTGAAGACGCGGCGTTTATTCGCTTCGTCAACGCCAGCCCAGCGCCACTGGAGGTGATTGCTCAGCCTGGGCAAGCACCACTGCTTCTGGAAACGGCAGAGCCGGTGTCGCTGTTGTTTCCCGTGGATTCCAGCAAATCGATCAAGGGCACGCTGGTCAGTGGTGAGCATAAGTTGCCCATCGACCTGAAAATTGAGCCCAGTGAGTTTGTGACGGTGTTTGCTGTGCCGGATGGCGCAGGTATTCAACAGGCGGTGGTGCGTGAGCCCGACACTGACTTCAACGCTTTAAAGGCGTCGCTGGCGTTTTTTAACGTCGATGCGTCGTGTGCCGATGCAGGGCTGCTTGCTGCGGGCCGTAACGCTGAGTTGTTCAAGTCTGTACCGGTCAACACCGCCCAGCGCCGTTTGATCAATCCGGTGACATTGTCGGTGCAACTGGTGTGTGCAAATGCCAATGTCGGCGCTCCAGTGGATTTGGGTGAACTCAAGGCGAACGAGCGTTACAGCGTGATGTTGGTGCCTTCTGCCAACGGGCCGCGGTTGTTGCATGCAACGGACACTCTATCTCACTGATCGGATTCTACCGCCGCCATGGTCTTCGCCTCTCTCGAGTTTCTGACGTTATTCCTGCCTGCTTTCTTGCTCATCTATGCATTGGGCAAGCCGCAGTGGCGTAACGTCATTTTGTTGATCGGCAGCTGGTTGTTTTACGGCTGGCTGAACCCGATGTTTCTCGCGCTGCATATGGCGTTGACGGTGGTGGCATGGGTCGGCGGGCTGTTGATTGACCGCTCGCGGGAGGACTCCAAGGGGCGCGTGCGGCTGTTGATTGCACTGATTGTGTTCAACACAGCGGTGCTGTGCTGGTACAAATACGCCAACATCCTGGCTGCCACCTGGATTGAGTGGATTACTTATCCCGGTGCCATGCCGCTGGAGTGGCAACGCGTCGCGTTGCCAGCCGGGTTGTCGTTTATTGTGTTGCAGGCGATTTCCTATCTGGTGGACGTCCACCGGCATACCGTGCCGGTGGAGCGTAGCTTCATCAATTACGCCACCTACATCTCGATGTTCGGCCACTCGATTGCCGGTCCGATCATTCGTTATGACTGGGTGCGTCGTGAGCTGACCAAGCGTTACTTCGACTGGCAGAACTTCTCCCTCGGCGCGCGCCGTTTCATGATCGGCATGTGCATGAAAGTGTTGGTGGCCGACACCCTGTCGCCGCTGGTGGACGTGGCGTTTCACTTGGACAATCCGTCCTTTGTCGACGCTTGGATCGGTTGCCTGGCGTATTCGCTGCAACTGTTTTTCGACTTTGCTGGTTACAGCGCCATGGCCATCGGCCTGGGCTTGATGCTGGGCTTTCACTTCCCGGAAAACTTCAACCAGCCTTATCTGGCTCGCAGTATTCAGGATTTCTGGCGCCGCTGGCATTTGTCGCTGTCCAGTTGGTTGCGTGACTACTTGTACATCGCCCTTGGCGGCAACCGCAAAGGCGCCTGGAACACCTATCGCAACCTGTTTTTGACCATGGCTATTGCGGGTCTGTGGCATGGCGGTGATAGCTGGAACTACCTGTTGTGGGGTTCGGCCCATGGCATCGCGTTGTGCGTCGACCGTTTGTGGTCGCGCTCGACCTTGCCGAGCATTCCACCCGTGCTGGCGCATACTCTGACTCTGTTGTTTGTGTTTATGGCCTGGACCCTGTTCCGCGCGCCGGACTTCCATTCGGCGCTGAACATGTACGCGGGGCAGTTCGGGCTGCATGGCTTCGCTTTGGGTGATGCGCTGGCGGTGACGTTGCGTTCGGCGCATGGCCTGGCAGCATTGCTCGGTATCGCCTGCATCATCGCGCCAGCGTTCAAGAGTCGTTACGAACAATGCTTCGGCGGCTCCGTTCTGTATGCACCGATAGCGGCCGTGTGGCCGGTGGCGGGTTTTCTGCTTTCGTTCGCGTTGATCGCGAGCCGTGAAGCGGTGCCTTTCCTGTACTTCCAGTTCTGATGGCCGAGCCTATGCCTGACTCATCCCCAAAACCGGCCATGCCGAGTGAATTCACTGCCCGAATCAGCAAGCTGTCCGGCTGGGTTTTTGCCGCGTTTATGCTGGTGAGCTTTGCCTCGGTTGTCTGGCTGTTGCTCAGCGGCAAGGTTGAACTGTTGCCGCCCAATCTGACGCGTGACGCGGTGCTGCATGGCGAAGTAACCCACAAAATTGCCAAGCAATTGTCGATGGCGGCCGTGCCCGAACGCGCTGCCGACCTGGAGCGCGCAGCGAGCTGGCTGACGTTTCACGACACTGGTGCTCGGGTGCGTCCGGGATGTGATGGCTGGTTATTTTTGACCGACGAAATGCGCATCAACCGTCACGCGCAAGACAATGCGGACGCCAAGGCAGCAGCGATACTCGATATTCAGCAACGTTTGGCCAAGCGCGGCATTGCGTTGCTGGTGGCTGTGGTGCCGGATAAAAGCCGCATTGCCAGTGCGCAACTGTGCGATCTGCGTCGCCCGGCGCAATTGCAAAACCGCGCCGTGGCGTGGGTCGACGCGTTGAACAAAGCGGGCGTCAAGGCGATTGACCTCGCACCGGTGCTGCAACCGTTGGGGGCCGAAGCGTTCTTGCGCACCGACACCCACTGGAGCGAAATCGGCTCGTCGGCGGCTGCCAAGGCAATCGCGCAGCACGTGCAGGCGATGGGCATCAGCGCCACGCCGCACAAGGAATTTGAGGTGAGTGTGCAAAGCCCGGCACGACGCCCGGGGGATCTGGTGCGTTTGGCAGGCCTCGATTGGTTGCCAGTGACCTCGCAACCGGCCTCGGAAACCGTGGCGGCGAGCCAGATAGGTGAGAAGAAAGTTGACGCTCAGAGCGGTGTAGAAAGCCTTGATGACCTGTTCGGTGATAGCAACTTGCCTAACGTTGCGCTGATTGGCACTTCGTTTTCGCGTAACTCCAATTTCCTCGGCTTCTTACAGCAAGCGCTTAGCGCCCCAGTAGGAGATTTCTCCAAGGATGGCGGAGAGTTTTCCGGTGGTGCGAATAACTACTTCAACAACCCAGCCTTCAAGCAGACCCCTGCCAAGTTAGTGATCTGGGAGATTCCCGAGCGCGATATTCAAACGCCTTACAGTGAAGTGATTGAGTGGGGCAAGTAGGCCTGCGATAACGGTCGAGCACTGTCAAGGATCTGCCTAAGGCAGCGCCTGCAGGATTCTTTAACCCTCAGCCTTCGGTAGCAACGGCGCGAGGACTTCTGTGCGACAGGCATCGAGGATTTCGTCCGCCAAGGGCGAGTCATCCGGGCAGGCGCGTGATAGCACTACAGCGCCGACGGCATGGGCCAGCGCGTCGAGCATCTTGGCTCGGCGCGTCTGTGGGTCTACGTCAACCAGTGTTTTGCCAGAGCGCTCTACGCCAGCCAGCATGCCTTCGATTCCGTGTGCAAAGGCGGCCTTGATCGCTTCAGGTTGACGCGCTGCATCTGCGCAAAGAGCCGCCAATGTGCAGCCTGTGCCTCGCGTATCACGGTGCTCGCGTGAGAGGTACATGTCGAAAAATTGGACAATATCCTGCCCTGCGTATTCGTCCAGGCTCTGCGTCAGCCCGCAGGTGGCGGCTTCGGCCATCAGGTCGGCTTTTGAGGCGAAATGCTTGTAGAACCCGCCATGGGTAAACCCTGCGGCGGCCATCAGATCCGCGATACCTACGCCGTCATAGCCACGTTCACGAAACAGCACCGATGCGGTTTCAACGATGTGCGCTCGATTCGCCTGTGCCTGTGCTTTGGTAACCCTCATCGCTAAATACCTCTTCAATGGTGTGCAGTGTCAGGCGCGCAATATACATGGATGACGGTCATCATCAAAGCGCTTGACGATTTAGATTGTGGTCATCATCATAACGGCTCGCCACTTTCTTAAAGGATGACTGCCGTGACCCACAAGACTTTGTTTGAGCCCTATGCCCTTGGATCTCTCGCGCTTGCCAATCGAATGGTGCATGCGCCGCTGACCCGTAATCGCGCAGGTAAAGGCGCGGGTTCAAGCGGCCGCCCATAAAGGCGGCCTGGGTCGACACATTGTTTGATTTTCTTTTTAGCGAGAACCCTATGACCACTCATTCGACTGTTTTAATTACCGGTGCTTCCAGCGGTATTGGCGCTACCTACGCCGAGCGTTTCGCCCGCCGTGGCCACAATCTGGTAGTGGTTGCTCGCGACAAGGCGCGCCTGGAAACCCTGGCAACCCATCTGCACAAGCAATACGGGGTGGCGGTGGACGTGTTGCAGGCTGACCTCACTCAATCGGCTGATGTGGCTGCTGTTGAGGCGCGCCTGCGTGATGACGCCAGCATCGGCATCCTCATCAACAATGCAGGGGCGGCTCAGTCAGGCGGTATTCTTGAGCAGACGCCTGAGAGCATCACAAGCCTGATCACCCTTAACACCACTGCATTGGCGCGACTGGCCAGTGCAATTGCCCCACGGCTGGTAAAAGCTGGCGAAGGTGCGATCGTCAATATTGGGTCGGTCGTCGGTTTGGCGCCTGAGTTCGGCATGACGGTCTATGGGGCAACCAAGGCGTTTGTGCAGTTCCTGTCCCAAGGCTTGAACCAAGAGTTGGCTGCCAAGGGGGTTTATATTCAGGCGGTGCTGCCTGCGGCCACCCGCACTGAGATCTGGGAGCGAGCGGGCATTGATATCAATACGCTGAGCGAGGTGATGGACGTAGGCGAATTGGTCGATGCGGCGTTGGTCGGCTTTGACCGCCGTGAGCAGGTGACTATTCCGCCATTGCATGACGCGGCACGCTGGGATGCTCTTGAGGGCGCGCGTCAGGGGCTGCTTGGGGAACTACGGCAGGCACACGCGGCAGAGCGTTATCAGAAGGCTTAGTGAAAAAGGAGAGAGTCGTTATTCGTAAAGCGCCTGGCGGCTGAATAACGCGGATTTGAATCTTGAAAATGGCAGGGGCGGCTGGATTTGAACCAACGCATGGCAGGATCAAAACCTGCTGCCTTACCGCTTGGCGACGCCCCTGTATCTGTTGCGAGAGTGCTTGGCACTCTGTGTGACGCTGCTTACTGCGAGGTTTTTAAGGTCTGCTGTAAGAGTGCGCGAGAATTTATCAACATTTTCTCCATCTGGGAACCCCTCAACGAAAAAAATCACGTAAAAACAGCCGCTTACTGCCATTTAAGGGGATGTCGAACGCCTTTTGGCCTTGAATCCGGCTGGCCCGTGAATAAATGACCTTGCAGTCGTGAAATTTACCGCGTATTTTTTCATGAAATTAAATGTATTAAATTTCATGGCGATCTAAATGTTCAAACTCACCTGTGGGTTATTTAACGGATTCAGCGCGTGAACAAAGAAGAAGAAATCGCCGCGTTAGCGATCCTTATCCACGACCTGCGCAAGCACAAGAAAATCACCCTGAAGGAACTGGCCGATAAAATTGGCCGCTCGGTGGGTTTTCTGTCGCAAGTTGAGCGCGGTTTGTCACGGCCCACGGTGGCCGATCTGACAGCCATCAGCGAAACGCTGGACGTGCCAACCACCTATTTCTACAACATGCCCAAGCCTAAGCAATTGTCGTGGGTCACCCGCCCGGACGAACGCCGCACCTTGTACCTGGCCAACGGCATTACCGACATTCTCGTTTCGCCAAAGATCAGGGCTTCGTTTTCCATGCTCGAAAGTGTGCTGGAGGCGGGTGCCACCAGCGGCGAGCGGCACATGCTCGACAGCTCTGAGCAGGGCGGGTATGTGCTCGAAGGCGAATTGACCTTATGGCTGGGCGATGACGATGAGCCGGTGACCTTGCGTGCCGGCGACAGTTTTCAGTTCGACAGCCACACCCTGTGCCGTTACGCCAATCTGACCGAGCATCTCGCGCGAGTGCTTTGGGTCTACACCTGATTAAGGATGAACAATGATGGATGCTGCCTGCTCTGATCTGCTGGCTGAAGTGCGTGCCTTTCGCCAGCGCCACCCTGATGTGCGGTATGTCGACCTGATCTCCCTGGACATTGCGGGGCATTTCTACGGCAAGCGTTACCCCGTCGACATGCTGGAAAAAGTCGCGTCCGGCAGCGTCCTTAAATTGCCGCAAAACTGTGTGCTGTTGGGCGTGCAGGGCGGGCTGTTCAAAATCGGTGATTATTGCTTTAACGATGGCGACCCGGATGCTGTGCGGCGTCTGGTGCCGGGCACGCTCAAGCCGGTGACGTGGGAAGGGCAGCCGCTGGGGCAGATGTTGATCACCTCGGACGGCACTGAAAAACCCATCGAATTTGAGCCGCGTGAAGTGCTGGCGCACGTGCTGAACCGGCTAGCGCGCAAAGGCATTCACCCGGTGGTGGCGTTTGAACTGGAGTTTTATCTGTTCGACAGGCAACTGCGCGATGGCTTGCCGCAGTTCCCGCGGGATCAGCTGAGCGACGATGCCGATGACCAGCCCAACATGCATATCGAGCGCCTGTCACGTTTTGCGCCGGTGCTCAATGAGATGGTTGAGGCGGCGCAGGCTCAGGGCATTGATGCGACAGTGATCACCGCCGAGCTGGGGCCGGGTCAGTTCGAAATCAATTTTGGCCACCTGGATGACGGTTTGCGTGCCGCAGACTGGTCGGCGCTGTTCTGTCGCAGCACCCGGGGCGTTGCCTTGAAACACGGCTATCGGGCCAGCTTTATGGCCAAACCCTACTTGCAGCAGCCGGGCAGTGGCATGCATGTGCACGTCAGCCTGTACGACGCGGCAGGCAACAACCTGCTCGCGGCCAATCAGCAACAACCGCTGCGCCATGCCATTGCGGGCTGTCTTGAGCTGTTGCCGGCGTGCATGCCGATCTTCGCCCCGAACCACAACGCCTTTCGCCGTCTGGGCGGCACCACCAATATCGCCACCCGCGCGAGCTGGGGGTTTGAAGACCGCGACGCCTGCTTGCGGATTCCGGAATCGGACGCCAAAAACCTGCGGGTTGAGTACCGTCTGGCAGGGGCCGATGCCAACCCGTATCTGGTGCTGGCGGCGATTCTGATCGGGCTTGAGCATGGGCTTGAAACTGCTAAAGAACCGATCCCGCCGCTCAACGAAGACCGCAACAGCGGCATCGACTTCCCGCTCGACCTGCTTGAGGCGGTACGTGTGATGCAGCATCAGCCGTCACTGCGTGCAGGTTTGGGGGCGGAATTTGTGGACGTTTATTGCGAAAACAAGCGTCAGGACCATCTGGCCTTCATGCAGGACATCAGCGCGCGGGAATATCGCTGGTTTCTGTAAATCGGTGCCTGCGGGTGTGCAGTATTGTGGCTAGACTGTACGAAATGTTTCAGCGCGCAGATGCATTTCGTGCAGCGCCAGGTTAGCGATCAGGTAAAGACCATGCTCAGCGATGTTACGTGCGTAACCCCCAGATTCTGGCGGGACGCACAGTTGCCTTTCATTGAGGCACGCTCAATCGGCGATGGCCGCAAGGTTCATTACTCCCGGCACTCGCATGAAATATTCTCTATTGGCGCCATCACCTCCGGGCGGTGCCTGTACCTGCACGAGAAAACCCGGCAGGCAATCAGTGTCGGCACCGTGGTCTTGATGAACCCGGGCGCAGTGCATGCCTGCAATCCCATTGACGATCAACCATGGTCGTACTTGATGCTGTATGTCGACCCGCACTGGCTGGCGGGTATTCAGCACGACGGCGAGCGGGGCGAGCAGCAGGGGTTTCAGCCCATAGCGGCCACTCATACGCAGTCGCCTGAACTGTTTAATGGCGTGATCGACTTGTATGAGCAACTGACCGATCCGGATCAAGACGTTCTGGCCAAGCATCAAGCGGCTGTTGGTTTTTTCTCGATGGTGCAACAGTCGCTGGGCCGCTCGATGTCGACCCCCAAGGCTGCCAATGTGCGAGTGGAGCGTGTTGCTGAGTATATCGATGCACATTTCATGCGTTCGATTCGCCTTGAAGACATGTGCGCAGCCGCCAGCTTGTCAGAGGCCTACCTGATTCGTGCGTTTGAACAGCGCTACCACATGACGCCCCATGCCTATCTGACTAACCGGCGGGTTCAGTACGCCCAGACGCAACTGCGTGACGGCGCAACCATCGCTGCCATCGCACAGCAAAGCGGCTTTTCCGACCAGGCCCATTTGCAGCGCGTGTTCAAAAAGCATCTTGCGGCCACGCCCGGTCAATACAAGGCTTAAAACCACAGTAACGAGACCGCGCACCCTGAGAGCATGACGGCCATGCAGCGGTTGAACAGGCGAATGCGTGACGGGTTGTGCAGATAGCGGTTCAGAAAAGCCCCGGCATAGGCCCAGCAGGCCACCGACACATAACAGGCCACAAAGTAGATCAGCGCGAACGACCAGATCAGTGAGGCTTCACCGCTGGCCACGAACGCCCCCATGCCCGCAACTGCTGCCAGCCAGGCTTTAGGGTTAAGCCACTGCATGATCGCGCCATTGATGAAAGACGGTTGCAGGGTTGTCGCGCCATCGACATCGATTCGCCCGTTATCGGCGGCCAGCTTCCAGGCCAGATACAGCAAAAAAGCCATCCCGCCCCAGCGAATCAAATCAGTCAGCAGCGGCCACTGTTTCAACACCTCATGCAGGCCGAAACCGGTGAACAACAGCAGCACCACAAACCCCACAGTGGCGCCGAGAACGTGATTCAGGCTGGGGCCCAGCCCGAACTGCCTGCCGCTGCTCAACGCCACGATATTCACCGGCCCCGGTGAAATAGAGGCCGCCAGGGCGAATGCGGCCATAGAAATCAATACGCTCATTGCTGGGCTCCTTCTGGTGAGTGAGCCTGCAGATTGCGGGTTTGCACCGCACGCGTATTGAACAAAACTCCCCATATACAAGAGGCTGGCGAGCATTCTTCTGTAGGGAGCCAACGCTGTTTCAGAAACCTGTGGGAGCCTGGCTTGCCAGCGATGCAAGCGATGCGGTTTTACTGTTAAACCGCGTCGCTACCATCGCGGGCAAGCCCGCTCCCACAGGGGGTGATGCTGTAGATGTTTGAGCGTATTACGCTGCACAAGGCAGGCATTTTAGAACGTCTGCCCCAGCGAGAACTGGAACACTTGGGTCTCGGCATCCGAAGGCTTGCGAACCGGGAATGCCAGGTTGACGCTCAATGGCCCCATCGGGCTGTACCACGTCACGCCAACCCCTACCGAACTGGCCATCTGGCTCAGGTCAACGCCGTCGCAACCGGTTGTCGTGGTCAGGTAGCACTTGTCCGAATACACGCTGCCGACATCCCAGAACAAGGAGGTGCGCAGCGATTTGTTGTCTTTGATAAACGGCATCGGAAACAGGTATTCCACGCCACCGGTGAGCATGATGTTGCCGCCCAGCGCTTCGGTGTCGCGGTCGGAGTAGTACGCTTGCCCCATGCTCGAGTAGTTGCCCGTGGCCGGGGTGTTGCGTGGGCCAAGGGTGCCGCTTTCAAACCCGCGCACCGAGCCTTCGCCACCAGCGGTGTAGTTTTCATAGAACGGCAAACCATCGGTTGAACCGTAGCCGTTGCCATACCCCAGCTTGGTATGAAAGCGCAGCGAGGTGGACGTGCTGAGTGGCAGGAAGGTCTGGCCGCTGTAATCGATTTTGTAAAAGCTCAGGTCGCTGCCCGGTACCGTGACCATCAGGTTCAGGTTCTGCGAGTACCCGCGAGTCGCCAATATCCCTTTGTTCAGGGTCGATTCCGACCAGCCCAGGTTGGCCTTGAAGTTGGTGAACTGCTTGCCTTCACGCTCGATGAAGTCGTAGATCTCATCCGCACTGTAAGTGCCGGGTTCGATGGTGTCGTGCTGCGCGGTCAGGCCAAAACTCAAGCGCGAGGTTTCGTTGATCGGGTAACCCAGGGTGACGCCAGCGCCGTAGCTGTTGATCGAGTAATACGACACGCCATCGTCGTAGTAATCGTTGTAGTCGGTTTTGTTGTAGAACGCGTTGTAACCCAGGCTCACCCCGTCTGCGGTGAAGTAGGGGTCGGTAAAGCCGATGTTGTACTTGCTCTGGTACTCGGAGCGGGTCAAGCCAATGCTGGCGGAGTTACCCGTGCCTAAAAAGTTGTTCTGGGTGATCGAGCCGCCCAGGATCAAACCGGCGCTCTGGGCAAAGCCGACGCTGGCGGTGATCGAGCCGGAAGCTTGTTCTTCAACGGTGTAATTCACGTCAACCTGGTCATCAACACCCGCCACGGCCGGTGTTTCAACGTTGACTTCCTTGAAGTAACCCAAGCGCTCAAGGCGCACTTTGGACTGGTCAATCAGGTAGGTCGACGCCCAGCCACCTTCCATCTGCCGCATTTCACGGCGCAGCACCTTGTCGTCGGTTTTGGTGTTGCCACGGAAATTGATGCGGTTGGCGTACGCGCGCTTGGCCGGGTCGACCACAAATACGATGTCGACTGTGTGGTCTTGATTGTTCGGGGTTGGCACGGCGTTGACGTTGGCGAAGGTATAACCCTCGTTACCCAGGCGACGGGTGATCAGGTCCGAGGTGCTGGTCATGAGTTTGCGTGAAAACACCTGACCCTTTTGCACCAGTAACAGCGCTTTGATCTGCTCCTCGGGGACTTTCAAGTCGCCGCGCAGGGCGACGTCACGCACGGTGTATTTATCACCTTCATTAATATTGACGGTGATGAATACCTGCTTCTTGTCCGGCGTGATCGACACCTGAGTCGAGACGATTTCCATGTTGATATAGCCACGGTCCAAGTAGTAGGAGCGTAGACGCTCCAGGTCGCCGGACAGCTTCTCGCGGGCATACTTGTCATCGTTCTTGAAAAACGACAGCCAATTGGTGGTCTTCAGGGTGAACTGGTCGTCCAGCTCGGCCTGGTCAAACACAGTATTGCCGACTACGTTGATGTGCTTGATCGCCGCGACTTCACCTTCGTCGATCTTGATTTTCAGGCCCACGCGGTTACGCGGCTGGGCAACGACTTCGGTATCAACCGAGGCCGAGTAGCGACCCTGGGCCACGTACTGGCGCAATAGTTCGTTGCGCACGCCTTCAAGGGTGGCTTTTTGGAAGATCTCGCCTTCGGCCAGGCCCGACTGTTTGAGACCTTTCATCAGGTCGTCGGTGGAGATGGCCTTGTTGCCTTCGATATCAATACTGGCGACGGACGGTCGCTCGACCACGGTGATGATCAGCACATCGCCATCGCGACCCAGCTGGATGTCCTGGAAAAACCCGGTTTTGAATAGTGCGCGTGTGGACTCGACCAAGCGCTGGTCATCCGCTTCTTCACCGACATTCAGGGGCAGGGCACCGAACACGCTGCCAGCGGAAACCCGCTGTAACCCGTTGATTCGAATATCAGAAATTTTGAAACCTTGGGCGTGTGCCAGTGTGGCATTGAGCAGCAGTGCAACCGAGCAGAGCAGGCGCGGAAAATTCATCAAGATCTATATTTCCAGGACACATCGACAAGCAGCGTAAGCGGGCGCGGAGATGACTCAACAAGACGGCATGCACCGCGAGGCAAGCAGGCTGGTGGAGTACCAGCATAAAAGCTCGGGGCGTTTGGTGCGGTTAACCCAATGTCAAGTTAGGTAAAGGTTGGCGTGGGGCGATGACTGTGCGCCATTCCAGTACGATAATGCGTCGATCCCCTTTAAAGAGTTCGCCATGATCCGTGTATTGCTCGTCGACGATGACCAGGAGCTGACTGCCTTGCTCAGTGAGTACCTTGAGCGTGAAGGTTTTACAGCAACTGCGGTGCACACCGGCGAGGAGGGCGAGGTTGAAGCGTTGTCCGGTCGTTACAGCATTGTGGTGCTGGACGTCATGTTGCCAAGGCTGTCGGGCATCGAAGTGCTCAGGCGCATCCGTGCGCACAGTCAGGTACCGGTGGTGTTGCTCACCGCCCGTGGCGACAACATAGACCGCATCACCGGCCTTGAGCTGGGCGCTGACGACTACGTGCCCAAACCCAGCTCGCCAGGTGAACTGGTCGCACGCTTGCGGGCCATCATGCGCCGGGTGAACCCCGCCACCGATCAGCCCGCCACCGACGTGATCAGAACCGGGCATTTGGTCCTGTGGCCCGGCAGGCGCCAGGCGCTGTGGCAGGGCAATGAGTTGGGGGTCACCAGCACCGAATTCAGCCTGCTTGAAGAGCTGGCTCGCAGTGCCGGGCAAGTGGTGAGCAAGCAGGACTTGTCACTCAATGCCTTGGGCTGCCCGCTGACGCGCTACGACCGACGCATCGACGTGCATATCAGCAGCATTCGCCAAAAGCTGGGTCCACGCGACGACGCCAAAGCCTGGATTCAGAGCGTGCGCGGCCTCGGCTACCTGTTGATTGCTGAATGATTAAACTGAGTCGGCTGTTCTGGAAACTGTTCCTGGCGTTCTGGCTGGCGACCACGCTGACATTTTTTGTCGGCATGGCGTTTGTGATCGTCAGCAAATCAAAGCCGGGCGATCCGCACCTGGACACCATTCTCACCAGTGAAATTCACTTGCTGGAAGAGTTCGGTGTCGAGTCGGGCATGCAACTGCTGACGGTTTGGCGCCATCCCGATGACCAGGCCATTGGCGTGTATGACAGCAACGAACAGTTGCTGGCTGGCTCGCCGGTGTTGCACCCGGTGTTTGAACGCACGGTCATCAGCAAGGAAGGCATCGAACTGTCCCTGCGATCTACCCGCGCTCCGGGTGGGCCCAAGGGCGGCGGCACGGGGCCCGGGCCAGGCATGGGAGAAGGGCCGGGCCTGATGCCGTTGATCATTGGCACGGTGATGAGCGCGCTGTTCAGTGGCTACATGGCTTTTTATCTGACCTGGCCGCTGGCCTTCCTGCGCCGGGCAATGAGTGATGTGGCCCAGGGCCGTTTTGGCACCCGGGTCAAGCCGATGATGGGCGGGCGGCGTGACGAGATTGTCGACTTGGCCGAAGACTGCGACCGCATGGCCAACCAGCTCAAACTGCTGGTCGACGCCCAGCAGAACTTACTGCACGACATCTCCCACGAACTGCGCTCACCGCTGACCCGCATGCAAGCGGCCATCGGGCTGTTGCATCAAGACCCGGCACGTACGGAAATGGTCGAACGCATCGAGCGCGAGTCGGTGCGCATGGACACCCTGATCGAAGCCCTGCTGACCCTGGCCCGGGTTCAGGGGCGGCCAGACAGCATCGAGCGCGAACCGGTCGACATCCTCGAACTGCTGACGCTGATCGTTGAAGATGCGCAGTTCGAGGCGGGCATCAAAGAATCCAGGGTCGTCCTGCAGGCGTGCCCGCCGTTTGTCAGTCAGGTCAGTGGCGAGTTGTTGTATCGCTGCTTTGAAAACGTGATTCGCAACGCCGTGCGTTATACCCAGCCCGGCTCGGTCGTGCTGGTGGCGGCCGAGATGAACCTGGCGGGCACGAGTCTGCGGGTACGCATCACTGATCAGGGGCCGGGTGTTGAAGAGCAGCGGCTACAGCGTATTTTTCAGCCGTTTGAACGCGGTACGAGCGAACCCGGCAGCGGATTCGGGCTGGGCCTAGCGATCGCCTTGAGGGCTGTGGAAATGCACGGTGGCACGATCAGTGCGCACAACCAGCCATCGGGTGGCCTGACCGTCGAAATCAACCTGCCGCGGCAGGCGTAACGTGATCTTTACACGATATTACATAGCCTTGACGGCCCTGTACGCCTTGCCCCAGTAGACTTCCACCTCAAACTGGCCTCAGCGAAGGCTGATGTTTTAGTGATGCCATTGAGTGGAGGTGGGCATGTTTCTGGTGCATAAAAAGGGGTTTGTCGCGGGTAAGAAAATGGTCGACGGGCTGGTGCCTTACGATTTTTTCTGCGAAGACAATCCGGCCATAAATCTGTTTGTGTTCACCGGCTCGGCGGCACAAGGCAAATCGGTTGCCGAACAGACATTGTGGGGGTTTACCCGTCTTGAGCGTTTTGAAGCGTTGACCGATACCCTGGTATCGAACAAGAAAAACCAGGACTGGTTCCAGACCGTCAACGTGCTGACCGGTCCCGCGCAGAACGGCACCCAGAGCGTCAAATTTCAGCGTGTGCTGAAAATCATCAAGCACGTGAGCGTTTCGAACCGCGTGGTCAGCAAGGCTCAATACGAGATCCTCACGGATGAGGGTGACACTTACTTCACCCTCAAGTCCGTGGCTGCGGACAGCACGCAAACGGTTATTTACGCGGCTGACCAGTAACAGTCAGTTCAGCGCCTCGCGGCTAGGCTGACCGTTGAGCAAGCGCTGAATGCCCAGCGGGTTGGCGTTTTTGAGCGCATCGGGCAGCAGGCTGTCCGGGTAGTTCTGGAAGCAGATCGGGCGCAAAAAGCGATCGATAGCCAGGCTGCCCACTGATGTCCCACGGGCATCTGATGTCGCCGGGTAGGGCCCGCCGTGGACCATCGCATCACTCACCTCCACCCCGGTCGGGTAGCCGTTGATCAGCAGGCGACCTGCCTTGTGCTCAAGTACCGGCACTACGTCAGCGAACGCCTGCAAATCGGCCGGCTCACTAATCAGCGTCGCCGTCAGTTGGCCACGCAGGCTGTGTAACGCTTGCAGCAACTGCGCCTTGTCAGCCACTTCGATGACGAGGGTGGTCGGGCCGAAGACTTCTTCCTGCAACACGTCTGCGCCATTGATCAGCAAGCTGACATCGGCCTGAAACAGCTGCGGATTGGCCTGATTGCCCTGTTGCGGCGAACCAGCGATATGGCGGATGCCATCGACTGAGGCCAAATGGCTGACCCCTTTGACGTAGCTTTTCAGGCCTCCGGCATTGAGCAGGGTGTGTGCCGGTTGCGCGCTGAAAAACTGGCCCAGCGCGTCGACAAAGGCACTGAACTCTGGCGAGGCAATCCCCAGTACCAGGCCCGGGCTGGTGCAGAACTGCCCGGCGCCCAGCATCACTGAGCCGCCCAGGTCTTTGGCGATTTGCGCGCCGCGCTGTTTCAAGGCTTCTGGCAGCAGCACCACCGGGTTGATGCTCGACATCTCGGCAAACACCGGGATCGGTTGTGGCCGGGCAGCGGCCATGTCGCACAGGGCGCGCCCGCCCGACAGCGAGCCGGTAAAACCGACTGCTTGAATCAACGGGTGCTTGACCAGCGTTGCGCCAACCCCGGCGCCGTAGATCATGTTGAACACGCCAGCTGGCATGTCAGTGCGTTCGGCGGCACGCACAATGGCCTGCGCCACCCACTCGGCCGTTGCCATGTGCCCGCTGTGCGCCTTGAACACCACAGGGCAACCTGCGGCGAGCGCAGCGGCGGTGTCGCCACCGGCGGTCGAGAATGCCAGCGGAAAGTTACTGGCGCCAAACACCGCCACCGGGCCGACGCCGATGCGGTACTGGCGCAGGTCTACGCGCGGCAGAGGCTGACGGTCGGGCAGGGCTTGGTCGATGCGCGCACCATAAAAATCGCCGCGACGCAGCACTTGGGCGAACAGGCGCATCTGGCCGCTGGTACGCCCGCGTTCGCCCTGAATCCGCCCGGCAGGCAAGGCGGTTTCACGGCAGACGGTGGCCACGAAGGCTTCATCCAGCGCGTCGATTTCCTCGGCAATGGCTTCTAAAAACTCGGCGCGGCGAGCGGCTGGCAGGCTGCGAAATGCCGGGAATGCCGCGCTGGCAGCCTTGGCGGCAGCGTCAACTTCAGCGTCTGTGGCTTGAATGAATTGATAAGGCAGCGCCTCACCGGTGGTGGCGTCCAGGCTTTGCAGATGAACAGTGCCAGCGCCGCTGCGCTGGCCGCCAATAAAGTTCTGGCCGGTAATCTGGGTCATATCAGTCTCCTTGAACAAACGGTGAAACCTGTGGGAGAGGGCATTGCCCGCGAGGGGTTCGACGCGGTTCAACAGAAAAACCGCATCGTCTGCATCGCTGGCAAGCCAGGCCACCCACAGGTGGGTGTGTGACTCACAGGCTCAGGTAATCGCCCCGATCTGCCACGGCACAAATTCGTTTTGGCCGTAACCGTGCTGCTCGCTTTTACTGCGCTCCCCAGAGGCGATGCGCAACATCATGCGGTAGATGTATTCGCCGCGTTCTTCGATGGTCATGCTGCCGTCAGCAATCCCGCCGCAGTTCACGTCCATGTCTTCTTCCTGGGTTTCCCACAGGCGGGTGTTGGTGGCCAACTTGATCGACGGCGAGGGCGCACAGCCGTAAGCCGAGCCGCGTCCAGTAGTAAAGGCAATCAGGTTGGCGCCGCCCGCGACTTGTCCGGTGGCAGAAATCGGGTCGTAACCCGGTGTGTCCATAAACACCAGCCCATGGGCCCGCACCGTTTCGGCATATTCGTAAACGTCGACCAAATCGCTGGAGCCAGCCTTGGCCACCGCGCCCAGGGATTTTTCAAGGATGGTGGTCAACCCACCGGCCTTGTTGCCCGCTGACGGGTTGTTGTTCAGCTCGGCGTTCATGCGCGTGCAGTAGTCTTCCCACCAGTGAATGCGCTTGATCAGTTTCTCGCCCACTTCGCGGCTGACGGCACGGCGCGTGAGCAAGTGCTCGGCGCCATAGATTTCCGGGGTTTCGGACAAAATCGCGGTGCCGCCTGCGGCAACCAGGCGGTCTACCGCATTGCCCAGTGCCGGGTTGGCGGTGATGCCCGAGTAGCCATCCGAACCGCCGCACTGCAGGCCGATGATCAAGTGCTTGGCGCTCACCGGCTCACGCTCTACGCGGTTGGCTTCGGCCAGCAGCGACTTGACCTGCTCGATCCCGCTGGCAATGGTCTTCGAGGTGCCGCCGGTGCCCTGAATGGTAAAGGCGCGCAGAAACTCGCCTTTTTCCAGCCCTTGTGCTGCAAGCAAGTCAGCGATCTGGTTAGTTTCGCAGCCCAGGCCGATCATCAGCACCGAGGCGAAGTTTGGGTGGATGGCATAGCCGCCCAAGGTTCGGCGCAACATGGTCAGGGCTTCACCGCTCGGGTCAACGGCACACCCGAAGCTGTGGGTCAGGGCCACCACGCCATCGACGTTGGGGTAGTCGATCAGGGCCTGCGGGTTGATGTCGCGGCGAAAGTGATCAGCGATGGCCTTGGCCACCGTTGCCGAGCAGTTCACCGAGGTCAGAATGCCCACGTAGTTGCGGGTGGCCACGCGGCCATCTGCCCGCACAATACCCATGAACGTGTCGTTGGCCGGGGTCTCGATACCACGCGCATCAACGCCAAAGGCGTAGTCACGAGCGAAGTCACCCATGGCCAGGTTGTGCACGTGCACATGCTCACCGGCCTTGATCGGCTGGCTGGCGAAACCAATGATCTGACCGTAGCGGCGCAGCGGTTGGCCGACCTCCAGGTCACGGGTTGCGATCTTGTGGCCAGATGGAATGGCGTTCAGGGCTTCAAGCCCTTCGGCTTCCAGCACCAGGCCCTTGGGGATGGGCTGACGGGCAATCAGCACATCGTCCAGCGGGTTGAGTCGGATCACGGCATTGGCAGCATTTTCGCTGCCTGTTTTAGTTATCAGTTGCATCACAGTTACCTCAATGAAATGCAGAGCCTCAGGCTAGGCCGCGTTCACGATAGTCGATGAGGGAGGAGAACAGCATCAGGCCGAAGGCCATCACCACAAAGAAGATCAGCGCCAGGAAATACGAGCCGGTGAACTGCACGATCAGGCCGATCAGGATCGGCACAATCACACCGACCATGTTGCCGCAGAAGTTCATGCTGCCACCCAGCACGCCCGCCTTGGATTTGCCGCCCAGAATGGCGGGCAAGCACCAGTACATGCCGCACCAGCGAATGAAAAACAGCGCGACGCACAGCAGTGAAATCACTGTGAATGCGTCCGGGGTGTACGCCACCAGCAGGATGCACAGGGCCGCAATGGCAGCCGAGCCGCCGAACATGGTGCGCATGACTTTGTTAGGCGCGCCGCCCGCGTCTTTCCATTTGTCGGCCAGCCAACCGCCGAAGATCTCGCCGATAAAGCCGCACATGAAGATCAGGAACGTAGCGCCACCCATGGCCTTGATGTCCAGGTTGTGGGCTTTGTGCAGGTAGCTCGGCATCCAGGTCAACAGGCCGTAGAACACGCTGTTGTAGCAGGCATAACCGGCGAACATCGCCAGTACCGAGCGGCTTTTGAGCAGGTCCTTGAGGATCGCTTTGCGCTCGCCGTTGGTCTTTGCCGCTTCGGCGTTGGCGTTGGTGATATAGGCCAGCTCAGCTGCGTTGACCTTCGGGTGCTCAGCCGGGTTGTTGCGGATGTACCACCACGCCCAGACACCGACAATCATGGTGCCGACACCGGCGATCACGAATGCGATACGCCATGAATCGAACCAAGTGATCAGGCCCGCGATGATGATTGCGCCAAACGCGGTACCCAGCGGCGCGCCGCCATCGACCAGGGTTGCACCGCGCCCGCGTTCATTGGGCGTCAGCCAGGCGCCGTTCAACTTGGCACCGGCGGGCATGATCGGTGATTCCGCCACACCCAGACCGATACGCGTGGCCAGCAAGGTCATCCAGCTGTGAGCACCGCCTGCAATGGCCTGGAAAAAGCCCCAGCCCACCGTGGCAACACCGACGATATTGCGCACCTGAAAACGGTCCAGCAGCATGCCGCCAGGGATTTGCATCAGTGCGTAAGACCAGAAAAACGCGCTCAGCATCAGGCCTTCCAGGGCCGGGGTCATTTCAAATTCGCTGGAAATCAGTGGCAAGGCCACCGACAGTGACGCGCGGTCGATGTAGTTGATCGCCGATAGCAGCAGCAGGATCAAAAATATGCGCCAGCGCACCGTGGTCGGCCGCGAGGCATCCGCGACTTCAGCGGCTTGGGGCGCAGCTGCGGATGCAGTTTTACTGTTCATGTTCATCTCGCTTTTTTATGTTTTTTATCAAGCGGGGAGCGGGTCCGGGCACAGACCCGCCAAGTGCTTCTACAACGTTGTGACTTTACCGGCAGGCAGTTCAGCGGCGCCTGCCTGTATGCCGTTGATCAGCGGTGCGCCGAACTCAGGCATGCTGATCTCGAACCGGTCGCCTTCTTGGGTCTGAATATTGTCGGCAACCGACAGCGTGGCGGTGCCGAAGAAATGCACGTGCACATCGCCGGGACGCAGGAACTGGGTGTACTTGAAGTGATGGTATTCAAGGTTTTCCAGGCTGTGGCACATGTTGTCCTCACCGCTCAGAAACTCTTTTTCCCAGACCACTTCATTGCCGCGCAGGATGCGGCTCATGCCGGTCAGGTGGCGCGGCAGTTCACCCACACGCAACTCAGGGCCGAAACTGCAATTGCGCAGTTTGGAATGCGCGAGGTACAGGTAGTTGCGGCGCTCCATCACATGGTCAGAAAACTCGTTGCCCAAGGCAAAGCCCACACGGTACGGCTTGCCATCGTCGCCGACCACGTACAGGCCGGTCAGCTCGGGTTCTTCGCCGGCATCTTCTGCGAAGGGAGGCTTATCAAAGGCGCTGCCGGGGCGTACCACAATCGAGCCATCACCCTTGTAGAACCATTCCGGCTGAACGCCCACCGTGCCGGATGCTGGACGGCCGCCTTCAATGCCCCACTGGAAAATACGCGCGGTGTCGGTCATGGCGGATTGATCGGAGGTGTTTTGCTGGTGCATCTTGTCGCGGGTCGAGGCGCTGCCCAAGTGGGTCAAGCCCGTACCGCTGATCAGGCAGTGGGCCGGGTCTTCATGGTCCAGCGGCGGCAATACGCGGCCTTCTTCCAGTAGCTGGCGGTAGCTCAGCGGGCTCTGCTGGGTGCCTCGGGCCAGCACTTCTTCAACCAGGCCATGGCCTTTACGAATGGCGCTGAGGGCCAGTTCACGGGTGTTTTCAGTGCCCTGCACGATGTGGATCTGGTCACCCTCGATCACGCCGACCTGGCGCTGGTCTTGAGCTGTTTCAAATTGGATCAAACGCATGACGTGAACTCTTGGCCGTTTATTTTTATGGCGGAGCTGTCAGCTCCCTCTGGCGTTCACTTTAATTTTTGTCAGGGATGCTGCCTAATGACAGATGCTGATTGAGCGATAACCAATAGTCATCCCCTATGCTGCCACCCCTCACTACCATCATTTCCCGGCTGCGCCTCAAGCAATTGCGGTTGTTGATTGCGCTGGACGAATTCGGCTCGCTGCACAAGGCGGCCGAGTCGGTGGCCATTACCCAGCCCGGCGCGACCAAGGCACTGCACGAAATAGAATCGACTCTGGGCTCAACCCTGTTCGAGCGCACGACCAAAGGCCTGACCCCCAATGACCTGGGGCGTTGCGTGATCCGCTATGCGCGGTTGATCCACACGGACGTGGCGCACTTGCGCGAAGAAATGCTCGGCATCATGCAAGGCCATGGCGGGCGGCTATCGGTGGGGGTGATCATGGGCGCAGTGCCAGCCTTGGTGGAGTGCCTGGCGCAATTGCGCGCCAAGCAGCCGCAGTTATCGGTCGAAATCGTCGAAGACACCAGCGCCCGGCTGCTGGCCTTGCTCGATGAAGGGCGGCTGGACGTGGCCATCTGCCGTACCAGCGTCAGCAAACACCCGGCGGCGTATGACTGCCGTTTTCGCGACCAAGAACCGTTGATCGTGGTTGCCAACACCGCGCACCGCTTTGCTGGCCGGAGTGCCTTGTCGTTGAGCGAACTGGCGGATTCGTCGTGGGTGGTGTTCCCGGTCAACATGCCCATGCGCTTGACCCTGGAGCGTGAGTTCAGAGAAGCCGGGCTGAGCTTTCCGACTTACCCGATAGAAACCTCGTCGACCTTCACCACGCTCTCGTTGCTGCGCCAAGACCCGCAACTGGTCGCCGTGATGCCCATAGACGTCGCGCAAATGGCTGTTAGCCACGGCATGCTGACGCGCTTGGCGCTTGAGCTGAAATCACGCAGCGAACCCTATGAAATCGTCACCCGGCAGGGCGTAGCACTCACAGCGCCGACCCAATTGCTGATTGAGGAACTGACCCGGCAAAAGCAGGAATGAGTACCCCTGTGGGAGATTTCAGGGTGTGCAGCAAGCCGATTTCGTAGCAGTTGCCGAGCCTGCGAGGCTACGTCCGGCTGCGCAGCAGTCGTAACATCAAGCACTGTGGGGCGCCAGTTAAACACTGCACTTAGGCTTAACGATCGCTTCGCAATCGGACGCAGCCTCGCAGGCTCGGCAGCTGCTACGAGATCGCGCGGGAGTATCAGGCGCGGTGTGTATCGGCGCACATAGCGTCCCACACACTCATTACCTGCGTCACACCCGCGTCCAGCACGGCATGCGATACGCCGTCCCGGGCAAGGGTCGTCAGCCCCAGCAAAAAACTTTCAAATACCGTGGCAAGCGCTACAGGGTCGGTGTGTGCGACCAACTCTCCCGAGGCCACAGCGCGCTCAACGCAGGCAATAAACCCGGCCCGGTTGCGGGCACGGGTTTCGGCGAGCGGGGCACACACCGTCTGTGCTGAGCTGGCGTTCATCAGCCCCAGCGTGACCAGACACCCCCGTGGATGCCCTGGCTCGCATTGCATGTTGGCCGAGCGGCGCAATGCCCGTTCAATGGCCTCGCGCGGCGCCATTGTCGTGTCTTGCAGGCTCTCGGTCACCCGGCCATGGGTATTCAGATAGCGCTCCATCACCTCTTTGTACAAGGCTTCCTTGGAACCAAAGGCGGCGTAAAAACTGGGCGCGGAAATCCCCGAGCCGATGTTCGCCTTGAGCTGACTCAGTGAGGTGGAATCGTAACCGTGCTCCCAAAACAGGTGCATGGCTTGGGTGATTGCCGCGTCACGGTCAAACGTACGTGGGCGTCCCATCTGGGCCATTTCAGTCTCCTTTTGTGTAAGACATAAATACTAGTCGATACAAAAGTCGTTGACCAATAGCTTTTGCCTGTCCTACATTTGTACTCATCGATACATAATTTGATAAGGCTGGAATACGCGATGACGGCAGGGCAAAACACCACTGAACGATTACCCATGGGCGCGCTGCTGGCGCTGGCCATGACCGGTTTTATTTGCATCGTCACCGAGACGTTACCTGCGGGTTTACTGACCCAGATCAGCAGCGGGCTTGAGGTGTCATCTGCGCTGGCCGGGCAGATGGTCACGGTCTACGCGTTGGGCTCATTGCTGGCAGCGATCCCGCTGACCATCGCCACTCAAGGCTGGCGGCGGCGCAATGTGTTGCTGCTGACGATTGTCGGTTTCTTGCTGTTCAACTCGATTACCGCGTGGTCTTCGCACTATGGCGTGACGTTGATTGCGCGGTTTTTTGCCGGTGCTTCTGCCGGTTTGGCCTGGAGCCTGTTGGCGGGTTACGCCCGGCGTATGGTCGCCCCGCATTTGCAGGGTCGAGCCATGGCAGTGGCGATGGTTGGCACCCCGATTGCCCTGTCGCTCGGGGTGCCGCTGGGCACGTGGCTGGGATCGTTGGTGGGGTGGCGAACCGCGTTTGGCCTGATGTCGCTCTTGACCCTGGTGCTGATGGTCTGGGTACTGGTCAAAGTGCCGGATTACCCTGGGCAGGCCAGCTCCCAGCGCATCGGTTTGCGCCAGGTGCTGCTAACGCCGGGCGTGCGTTCTGTGCTCGCCGTGGTGATGACCTGGATGCTCGCGCACAACATGCTCTACACCTACATCGCGCCGTTTGTAGCCCCGGCGGGCCTGGCCAATGAAGTCGACATCGTGTTGCTGGTGTTCGGTCTTGCGGCGTTGCTGGGCATTTGGGTGACGGGGCGTCTGGTCGATCGGCACTTGCGCAAAGCCGTGCTCGCCAGCCTCGCAACGTTCGCGGCAATCGCCCTGCTGTTTGGCCTGTTCGCCCAATCTGCGGAGGTGGTGTACGCGGGTATTTTTGTCTGGGGACTGTCCTTTGGCGGCGCAGCAACCTTATTGCAAACAGCGCTGGCCGATACGGCAGGCGAGGGCGCCGACGTTGCACTGTCGATGAACGTGGTGGTGTGGAACAGCGCGATTGCCGCCGGTGCGCTCACCGGTGGCGTGTTGCTGGACCAAGTCGGCGTGAGCGCCTTCCCCTGGGTATTGCTGGTGCTGTTGCTGGCCGGATGGTGGATTGTATTGCGCGCCCGCAGCCATGGTTTCCCCCATGGCCAGCGCCAGACCGGCGCCGCCGTAGTCGGGCACTGACCCGATAGCGTGTAGCAGTTGCCGAGCTCCGCGAGGCTACGTCCGATTGCGCAGCGATCGTAAAGTCTGAGAAGCCGATTTAACTGAAGGACCGCAATAGGCTATTTACGACGGCTCCGCCGCCGGACGTAGCCTCGCGGGGCTCGGCAACTGCTACGAGGTTTGGCAGCAGGTGTTGGCACATCAACAGTTGCTGCGCAGACTGTTGCCCTGACAACTATGCGGGCCCTGCATAAAACATAATCTGTTGATTTATATGTAAAAAATATCTGGCACAGTTCCTGCTCAGCCTCCTGTAACGGTCGCCCCTGTTGGCGATCCAACACGAGTAAAGAGTGAGAACTTCATGTCGTACACCCCTGCCGACGCCCCTTATCCACTGTCTGTCGCCGATGCCCATGTCATCCGCACTGACGCAGAAGCCATAGACGTCGCCCATAAAGTGGCGGCGTTTTTACTCGAAGGTGACGCTGAGCGTGACCGGCTGCGTGAAGTGCCCGCCGAGGTGGTAGACGTGTTCTCCAACAGCGGCCTGTGGGGCATTACCGTACCCAAAGAATGGGGTGGCGCACAGATCTCGTACGCCACGCTGGCTGAAGTAATCGCCATTATTTCTGCTGCCGATGCTTCGCTCGGGCAGATCCCGCAAAACCACTACTGCTTGCTTGAAGACATCCGCCTGCAGGGCACCGACGAGCAAAAAGCCTGGTTCTTCGACCTCGCGCTCAAGGGCAATCGCTTCGCCAATGCCATTTCAGAAACCGGCGGCAAGACCGTTCAAGACATCCAGACCCGTTTTGTCACTGAAGGCGATGAGGTGGTCATCAACGGTCGCAAAGGCTATTGCACCGGTTCGTTGTACGCGCATTGGCTCGGTGCGCTGGCCCTGGATCACGAAGAAAAAGCCCACTTGGCGTTTGTACCGCGCAGCACCCCGGGGCTGATTGTGGTGGATGACTGGTCGAGCATTGGTCAGCGCAACACGGCCAGCGGCACGGTGTTGGCTGAAAACCTGCGCGTGCCAGCGTTCAACGTCTTCAAGACCTATCGCTCCTATGAAAACCCGACCCTGGCCGGGCCTTTTGCGCAAATCACCACGGCGGCAATTGACGCCGGTATCGCCCGGGCCGCCTTGCGCGACACCCTGAGCTTTGTTCGTGATCACGCGCGCCCATGGATCGATTCAGGGCTGGAAAAGGCCAGTGACGACCCGCTGACGATCATCCAGATCGGCAAGCTGAGCATTCAACTGGACGCCGCCGAAGCCTTGCTCGAACGTGCGGGCAAGGTCATGGACAGCGTGCGTGCGGCACCCGATGAAGACGGTGTGGCGCGTGCCTCGGTGGCCGTCGCCAAAGCCAAAGTGCTGACCACGGAAATCGCTCTGGAAGCCAGCACCCGGCTGTTTGAACTGGGCGGCACGCGCTCTTCGCTGGCGCGCCACAACCATGATCGACACTGGCGTAACGCCCGCGTGCACACCCTGCACGATCCGGTGCGCTGGAAGTACCACGTGGTCGGCAACTGGTTGCTGAACGGGGTTAACCCGCCGCGCCATGACTGGTCGTGAACATGGGGGCGCTGCTAAGCAATATTAACTGGCCGGAAATCGGCCAGGCCTGCCTCGATACCTTGAGCATGCTCGGTATGGCTCTGGGTTTTACCGTGCTGCTGGGGTTGCCATTGGGGGTGCTGCTGTACCTCACCGGCAAGCAGCAGTTGCACGCTAAACCGGGCATGTATCGGGTGCTGTCGGTGGTGGTGAACATTCTGCGTTCGCTGCCTTTCATCATTTTGCTGATTGTGCTGATCCCGGTGACCACGTTGCTGACTGGGACTTCGCTGGGCGTGGCCGGGGCTATTCCGCCGTTGGTGGTGGGGTGCACGCCATTCTTCGCGCGGCTGGTGGAAACCGCATTGCGCGAAGTTGATCGCGGGTTGGTGGAGGCCACCCAGTCCATGGGCGCCACCACGTGGCAAATCATCTGGCACACCTTGTTGCCAGAGTCGCGCCCGGGGTTGATTGCCGCCGTCACTGTGACCGCCATTGTGCTGGTGGATTACACCGCGATGGCGGGCGTGATCGGCGGTGGCGGCCTTGGGGATCTGGCGATTCGTTTTGGTTATCAGCGTTTTCAGACCGACGTCATGGTGGTCACCGTGGCGCTGCTGGTCATGTTGGTGCAAGGGCTGCAAATGACAGGGGATCGTCTGGTTTCGCATTACAGCCGTCGCTGAGACGGTCCATTTCTAATTGTTTGGAGTTTGTGCAATGAAAAAGCTGCTTGCTCTGGTGGCCGTGGTTGCTGCCTTTAGCGCCCAGGCCAATGAAAAGCTGGTGGTTGGCGCCACCCCGGTACCACACGCCGAAATCCTTGAATTTGTGAAGCCTGAGTTGGCGAAGGAGGGCGTTGATTTGCAAATCAAAGTGTTCAACGACTTTATCCAGCCCAACAAACAGCTGTCGGAAAAGAACATCGACGCCAACTATTACCAATACCGGCCGTTTCTGGATGAGTACAACAAGACCCGTGGAACTGATCTGGTGCCTGTCGTTGGGGTGCACATCGAACCGTTTGGTGCTTACTCGACCAAAATCAAGAACATCGCGGAGTTAAAAGACGGCGCTTCGGTGGCGATTCCCAATGACCCGGTAAACGCGGGTCGCGCGCTGGTGCTGCTTGAGGAAGCCAAGCTGATTACCCTCAAAGAGCCGGGCAATCCGCAGGCAACCACGCGTGACATCGTGGCCAACCCCAAGCACCTGAATATCCGTGAGCTGGAAGGCGCGATGCTGGCCCGTTCGGTGAACCAGGTTGATTTGGCCTTTGTGTTTGCCAACTACGCGCTGGAAGCCGGTATCGACACCAACAGTGCGTTGATTGTCGAGAAGGGCAAGGACTTGTACATCGAATTTTTGGTCGCCCGCCCGGACAACATTAATGATCCGGGGATCCAGAAACTGGCCAAGGCGCTGAACTCCGATGCCGTGCGTCAGTTCATCCTGACCCGCTATAAAGGTCAGATCGTTCCAGGTTTCTAACACCATTGCGCATTACACCCCGGTAGGAGCGAGCTTGCCTCGCGATCTTTTAAAAGATCAAAAGATCGCGAGGCAAGCTCGCTCCTACCGGGGTGTGTTGTTGGTGGTTAAACAGTTGATAAGCAGATTGCATGACGCTCAACAATGCGTCGCGCTGTGTACGTAAGTGAATAGACCCAAAGCGCGCAGGCGGGCAGGTGTTCGTTATCCGGTAATTGTCCGTGGCATGTTCGGTGCATAAGCCCTTGGCAGTGCTAAACACTTAAAAGGACTTCCCATGCATTACCGTCAACTGGGCAACAGCGATATTAAAGTCAGTGTTCTGGGCCTAGGCACCATGACCTGGGGCCATCAGAACAGCGAAAGCGATGCCCATCAGCAGATCGAACTGGCGCTGGCCGAAGGCGTCAACCTGATCGACACAGCCGAGATGTATCCCACGCCCACTCGCGGCGAAACCTGGCGCACCACCGAACGTTACATCGGCAATTGGCTGGCGGCGAACAGCGCGCGTCGTGCGGACATCGTGCTGGCGAGCAAAATTGCCGGTCCGGCCCGTGAACCCGGCGGCCAGTTGCACATTCGCGACGGCCTGACCCGTCACGACCGGCGCAACATCGTCGAAGCCCTGGACGGCAGTCTCAAGCGCCTCAACACCGACTACCTCGACCTCTATCAACTGCACTGGCCGGATCGCCCGACCAATATTTTCGGGCAGCGCGAATACCCGTATGTCGAGGACACGCAGAGCGTGGCCATCGAAGAAACCTTGTCGGTGCTGGCCGATCAGGTCAAGGCGGGCAAGGTGCGGCACATCGGTGTGTCCAACGAAACGCCGTGGGGCGTGGCCGAATTTATCAAGCAGAGCGAGCGCCTGGGCCTGCCGCGAATTGTCAGCGTGCAAAACCCCTACAGCTTGCTCAATCGCTTGTACGAAGGCGGCCTGTCGGAATTCACCCATCGCGAAGGCGTGGGGCTGCTGGCGTACTCGCCGCTGGCGTTCGGCACACTCACCGGCAAGTACCTGGGCGGTGCGCGTCCTGAGGGCTCGCGTCTGGCGGCGGTGTATCGAACCTTCAGTCGCTACGACAGCGTGCTGGCACAAGAAGCCATCGCCGGTTATGTGCAGATCGCCCAAGAGCACAACCTGACTCCGGCGCAATTGGCCCTGGCGTACGTCATCAACAAACCCTTTGTGGCCAGCGCCCTGACCGGGCAGACCAGTCTGGTTCAACTGCGCGACAACCTCAGTGCGCGCAACGTCACCCTCAATGAAGAAATCCTGAACCGGATTGAGGCCATCCATCAGCGCATCCCCAACCCGGCGCCATAGGAAGGAGTACGGGCGATGCCCAAGCAACTGCACGTCAACCTGTTTGAAATGAATTGCGTGAGCCATATCGTTCACGGCTTGTGGGTTCACCCCGAGAACAATCGACACCGCTTCAACGACTTGGATTACTGGACCGAACTTGCGCAACTGCTGGAGTACGGGACATTCGACGGGGTGTTTCTGGCGGACGTGATCGGCACCTACGACCGTTTTCGCGACGGCCCGCAAACGTCATTGCGCGAAGCCATGCAAATCCCCAGCAACGACCCGCTGATGGTGATTCCGGCCATGGCCGCAGTGACCAAAAACCTGGGCTTTGGCGCGACCTTTTCGACCACCTACGAGCCGCCGTTTGCCTTTGCCCGGCGCATGAGCACCCTTGATCACCTGACCAAGGGCCGAGTCGGCTGGAACATCGTCACCTCATATTTGCCCAATGCTGCGCGCAATTTCGGGCATGCCACCGAGGTGGTCCACGACCATCGCTATGAAATCGCCGATGAATACCTGGATGTGCTCTACAAGCTGTGGGAGGGCTCTTGGGACGATGACGCGGTGATCCAGGACCGCGAGCAGCGCGTGTACACCGACCCGCAAAAAGTGCGCTACATCAACCACGTTGGCGAGCATTTCCGTGTGGCTGGCCCACACCTGTGCCAGCCCTCGCGGCAGCGCACGCCGGTGTTGTTTCAGGCAACCGGTTCACCGGCCGGAATCGAGTTTGCCGGTCGACATGCCGAAGTGGTCTTCACAGGCGGACTGGACACCCGAGAGGTACGCGCCAACATCCAGGCCATGCGCAACAAGGCCATCGCCCATGAGCGGGACCCGGCGGGCTTGAAATTCATCGTCATGGCCGGGGTCATTGTGGGTCGCACTGATGAAGAGGTCAGTCGCAAACTCGACAGCTACCGTCAGTTGATGAGCGTTGAAGCGTCACTGGCCCATGCGCAGTCAGCGATTGATCTCACGGTTTACCCCAAGGATGCGCTGATCAGTGATTTGATCGAGCTCAAGGTTGAGGGCTGGGAGAGCTTGCAGCGCTATAAGCCCGAGTGGACCGTGGGCACGGTGTTGGCACAGTTTTCGGGGTTCAACCGAGAGCGATTCTTCGTGGCCGGAACGCCGACGGTGGTGGCGGATGAAATTGAAAAGTGGCTGGATGTCGACGGCATCGACGGGATTAACCTGCGCCAGTACCTGTCGTTCGAAACTGCCCGTGACTTTATCGAACTGGTGATCCCGGAACTGCGTCGTCGGGGCCGTTTTCGTGAGCGTTATAACGAAGGCGAAACCCTTCGCGAACGCTTGTTTGGGGCAGGGCAGACGCGCTTGCCGAATGATCATTTCGGCGCCCGTTATCGCGACCCGGCGCTGTTGCAGCAGCCCGCCAAGCCGTTGCGATTTACCCGGTAAACCCGCAATAGCAGCCTCCGTAGGAGCGAGCTTGTCTCGCGATCTTTTGATCTTTTAAAAGATCGCGAGGCAAGCTCGCTCCTACACAAACGTACGGCGTTACATCCCAACTGTTGGCTCCCCAACAGTCGCTGCACACACTGTTGCTTTTTACCCCCCTCCCACGCCAATTCACACCTGTTTAGCGGGTAAAAAACCCGGCATGCCTTGTGCAATAGCCTTGTTTCCGGACTTAAGGCAGCAGGCCCTCATGCGCGATAACTCCCCCTCTCTTCGACGCCTTCCATTGCTCGGTATCGCGACCCTGTGCTCTGTGTTGATCGGCTGTGGTCAACAAACGTCAACCGTCGCCCGCAGCGACAAGCCGGTCAGTGGCGGAACGCTGATTTACGCCACCGACCGCGAACCCACGTGCCTCGACCCCCATGTGTCAGGTGACATGCCGCAGGTGTTCATCGGTCAGCAATACCTCGATTCGCTGGTGTCGATGGATGCACAAGGTCAAATCGGCCCGTGGCTGGCCACGCGTTGGGAGGTGTCCGCCGACGGCCTGGATTACACCTTCCATTTACGCGATGACGTGCACTTTACTGACGGCACGCCGTTCAACGCTGCCGCGGTCAAGGCCAACCTCGATCACATGGCCAACCCCAAAACTCAGTCGAGCACGGCAGGCGGCTATATCCGTCAATACCGCAGCACTGACGTGGTCGATGAACACACGGCGGTGGTGCATTTGGCCACGCCGTACGCGGCCTTTCTGGAAGTGCTGGCGCAGGGTTTCCTGGGTATTGAGTCGCCCACCGCCTTGCTGCGCTCGCGTGACGAAAACTGTGAAAGTCCGGTCGGCAGCGGCCCGTTCAAGATTGTCCGCTGGGACCGTCAAAGCCAGGTCGAACTGGTGCGCAACCCCGATTACAACTGGGCGCCACCGACCGCCAAGCATCAAGGCCCAGCGTGGCTGGAGCGGATCGTCTGGAAGTTCATTCAAGAACCGTCTATTCGTTTCGCCTCGTTGCAAGCGGGGGAGGTCGATGTGATTGAGGCATTGCCGCCGGAGTCCCATGAGGCTGCGCGGCGCAATCCCGACCTCACCATGCTGGTTGCGTTGCGCCCCGGCAACCCGACCAACGGCACGCTGAATATCACCCGCGCACCGTTCGATGATCTCAAGGTGCGTGAAGCCTTTGTGCGCAGTGCCGATGTCGTGGGCGCACTCAAAAGTGTGTACTTCAATGAGTTCCCGCGTGCAGGTGGGCCGCTGAGTTCGGCGACTCGTTTCTACAGTCCGGATTTCGAACACGCTCAGGACTACGACCCGGCTCGCGCCGCCCAACTGCTGGATGAAGCCGGTTGGACCGGGCGCGATGCCGAAGGGTACCGAACCCGTGACGGCAAACGCCTGCAAGTGCATGTGGTGATGGGCAATCGAACGCCGCCTTCGGAAGTCACGCTCTGGGAGCAGGTTCAGGCGACCACGCGCCAAGCCGGTTTCCAGCTCATTGTCGAGCTGATGAGTGATGTTCAAGCCACCAAACGCCAGGCTGACTGGGACTACGACATCCGCCTTGGCTACTGGAACACCAATACCGCTGACGTGCTGCGAATCATCTTTGGCTCTGAATTCATTCGCCCTGCCGGTGTCGGCGGCTATCACCAGAACACTGCGGGCTTCAATGACGCGACGTTCGACGGCCTGATCCAGCAAGCCTTGGCCACGCAAGATTCTGAGCAGCGGCGTGCGCTGTATTACAAGGCTCAGCAGATCGCCTCAAGCCAATACCTGCAACTGACCACCTACCCGCAAAGCTCACGCTTGGGCATCTACAAGACCACTCAGGGCGTGCGGCTGGAGCCGTCGTTGGCGGTGACTTATCTGTATGACGCCTGGGTCAACAAATGAAAAGGGTGAATATATGAGCCAAGTAGAAGCCGTGAATCCGCAACGCGAACGCTGGGCGCAATTGGGGCGGCGTGCCGTGTGGCGCCTGGCCGGTGGGGTGCTGGTGCTGTGGGCTGTGGCCACCCTGACCTTTTTTGCCCTGCGCCTGATACCGGGTGATCCGGTGCTGGCTATCCTCGGTGGGCCGAGCGCCAACCCCACCCCGGAAACCATCGCCGAAGCCACCCGTGAATACGGCCTGGACAAGCCTCTGGCGATTCAATACCTGGTGTATCTGGGCCGTCTGGTTCAGGGCGATCTGGGGGTTTCTTACTCTCAACATTTGCCTGTCACCAAGGTGCTGGCCGAGCAGTCCTGGGCCACGCTGCAACTGACCTTTACCTCGCTGCTGCTGGCTTGGCTGTTGGTGTTGCTGCTGACCGTACTCACCGCGGGGCGTCGGCGTTGGGTGTCCAATCTGGCATCGCTGGCCGAAACGGTATCAGGCGCATTGCCGCATTTCTGGATCGGTATTTTGCTGCTGGCGGTGTTTGCCTTTGGTTTGCGCTGGTTCCCGCCAGCCGGTAGCGATGGCTGGCGCACGTTGGTGTTGCCGTCTTTGGCGCTGGCGATTCCGCTCGCGGGCTTTATCGCTCAAGTGACCCGTGAGTCTCTGGAATTCACCTTGGAACAACCCTTCGTTCTGACCGCCCGGACACGCGGCTTGAGTGAGACGGCCGTGCGTTTCAAGCACGCGCTGCGGCATGCCGTATTGCCCGGGATTTCATTGTCAGGGTGGGCCATCGGCGCGTTGATCAGTGGTGCGGTGGTGATTGAAGTGATCTTTTCACGCAAGGGATTGGGCCGTCAGCTGTATCAGGCGGTGCAGGCGCAGGACTTGCCGCTGACCATCGGCATCAGTCTGGCGGTCGCCGCCGTCTATGTGCTGGCCAACATTGTGGTCGACCTGTTGTACCTGTGGGTCGACCCTCGCCAACAGGGGAAAACAGCATGAGCGCACTGACGTTGGAGACCCCATTACCCGGTATTCGGGTGCAGCGAGCAGCCCGTAAAGTACGACTGGGTTCTCTGCTGGCGTTTGGATTTTTGCTGTTTGTGATCATCGCGACGCTGGTGCCGCAACTCTTTGCCCACAGCAATCCCTTGGCGATTGTGCCCAATGACGCGTTTCATCCTCCCGGATGGGGCCACTGGTTCGGTACCGATCAGTCGGGGCGCGATATTTTTTCGCGGGTGATTTACGGCACACGCCAGTCGTTGTTGATCGGTTTGGCGGCCACTGCGCTGGCCATGTCTATCGCGATTGTTTTGGGACTGCTGGGCGGGCTCGGCGGGCCTCGGCTGGATCGCGGGGTCAACTGGCTACTGGAAATCCTATTCGCGTTCCCCAGCCTGATACTCGCACTGCTGTTTGTTGCCGTATTTGGCAGCGGTATCGGGCCACTTATTGTCGCCACCGGACTGGGCACGGCACCCGGCTATGCGCGGATGGTGCGCGGTCAGGTATTGGCCGTGCGTAACGCAGGCTACATCGAAGCGGCTGTTGCCCTTGGCCACTCGACGTGGCGGATCATCGTGCGCCAACTGCTGCCCAATGCCATGCGCCCGCTGATCGTGACCCTGACCATGGGGGTCGGTCAGGCGATTGTCTGGGCGTCGGCTCTGAGTTTTCTGGGCCTGGGTGCACCACCGCCAGCGCCGGAGTGGGGGACCATGCTGTCCATGGGCCGCGACTTTGTGGCCAACGCCTGGTGGCTGACCTTCTTCCCGGGGCTGTTCATCGTCCTCACCACGCTGTCGACCACAGTCGCTGGCCGTTACTTGCAACAACGTCTGGAGGGTCGTCTGTCATGAGCGACAAACATTTGATCGTCGAGGGCTTGTCCATCGAATTTGGCGGCCAGTCTGTGGTGCGCGATGTGTCTTTTACCCTGGCGCCGGGCAAAACCCTGGCGTTGGTGGGGGAGTCGGGCTCAGGCAAAAGCGTGACCGCCCGTAGCCTGATTGGCCTGGCTGGTGCGGGGGCGCGAGTGACGGCGCGCACCTTGAGTTATGGCGGGCAGGACCTGCTCGCGTTGTCCGAACGCGGCTGGCGCGGGTTACGTGGCAAAGGCATTGGTTTTGTGTTGCAGGATGCGCTCGTGTCACTCGATCCCTTGCGGCCGGTGGGCAAGGAAATTCTTGAAGTGCTCAAGACCCACAACTGGGGGGATCGGCGCAGCCGCAGCGAGCGGGTCATCGAGTTGCTGGAGAAAGTCGGCGTGCCCGAACCCGAACTGCGTGCTCGCCAGCGTCCCGATCAACTGTCGGGTGGTCTGCGTCAGCGCGCGTTGATTGCCAGTGCGCTGGCGATGAGCCCCGGCCTGGTGATCGCCGACGAACCGACCACCGCGCTGGACGCCACGGTACAGGCGCAGATTCTGCACGTGCTGCAAGAGATCAAGGCACGCGGCGACTCGCTGCTGATCATCAGCCATGACCTGGCAGTGGTCGCGCAGTTGGCCGATGAAGTGCTGGTGCTGCGCCACGGCGTGGTGGTCGAGCAAGGGCCCATGCAGCACGTGTTGCGCAACCCGAGTCACCCCTACACCCAAGCGTTGCTGGACGCGGTGCCCGCCGAACATGCGCGGGGTACGCGCCTCTCGCCACAAGGCAGCGCTCAGGCGGTGGCGCCTCGCCCTGGAGTCGACTCGCCGGTGTTGCTCAAAGCCACCGGGCTGGGCAAGCGCTACATCGGCCCCGATCAGCAATCGCGTCAGGTGGTGGACGACGTCAGCTTTGAACTGCGGGCGGGGCGCACACTGGGCATCGTTGGAGAGTCCGGTTCGGGCAAAACCACCGTCGCGCGTATCGTGCTCGGGCTGCTGGAGCCGGATGCCGGTCAGGTGCAGTTTCTTGGCCATGCGTGGTCGGGCGTTGGTGCTGAGCGGGTGCTGGAAAAAGACCGCCGCGTGCATCGACGTGACATCAGCGTGATCTATCAAGACCCGCTGAGCTCGTTCGACCCGCGCTGGAGCATCGGCCAGATCCTTGCCGATGCGCTGGATGTGGCGGGGGTGACGGCAGAGCAACAACCTGCGCGCATCAGCGAGTTGTTGGAGCAAGTGCGCCTGCCGGCCGAACTGGCCATGCGCAGGCCCTTGCAATTGTCAGGTGGGCAACGCCAGCGCGTGGCCATCGCCCGGGCCATTGCCAGCAACCCGAAAGTGATTATTTGCGATGAGCCGGTCTCGGCACTCGACGTCTCGGTGCAGGCGCAGGTATTGGATTTGCTGGCAGACCTGCAAGCGGCGCTGGGGCTGGCGTATCTGTTTATTTCCCATGACCTGGGGGTGATACGCCATGTCAGCGACGAAGTCTTAGTGATGCGCCACGGCAAAGTGGTGGAAAGCGCGCCGGTCGACGTACTGTTCGAAAGCCCCCAGCACGCCTACACCCAGCGCCTGTTGGGTGCCGTGCCACGCCTGCCGGGCGCAGGCAGCGAACTGGTCGTGCCGCCCCTGGAAGCAGAAAATACAGCGTGGTTATTCGATGAATCACAGCTGTGGAAAATCGCTATTTAGGTTGCTGCTACTGAACAGCCTGTGAAGTGGCTCTCCCGGCACAGATGCCGAGAGAGCCGTGACGCGAAAAGTCGTACACCCTCATTCTCCTGCGCTTCCACGAATGCGGACTACATCTAACACCTCCAAACTCCTACCCAATATTCGCCTAGAGCCTTGGCCGGCATAGACTCGCCCTACATCCAGCCTCTACACCGTCCTTGCACACTTGCGCACCGAAAAACCTGACGTTTTGTTACATCAGGACGACCGCAGCGCAAGGAATCGCGGATGTCACGCTCACAGCCCCCGTTTCGTTTCAGCCTGACCCTTGATGGTTTTACTGGCGAAGATGCCATCAGCACGCCCTACGCGCGCTCATCCCCTTCACAACGCCAAGACAGCGGGCTGTTGCTGGCTCATGTGCAGCAAGGGGCTTGCTCATGATCCTCATTCCTCTGGGTAGCCTGTTTCTGTCCGTCGATGCCACCCAGCCTGACCCACAGCAGGTGCTCAACGAGCTGACGCATTGCCTTGAAGGCTACCGCGACCACGCTGATGCCTGGTACGGCGGCATGCTCGACGTAGAACAACAGTTCCGCGTCGGCAATGAAGTGGTAACACGCGACAAGGACAGCAGAGCGCCGGTGGTGTTTTATGCCCAATGTCAGCGGGACGCCAAGCTGACCTTGGTCCACGCCTTCGAAGCCACGCGTTTCGTGCCCATCGGCAATACCCGTGTGCGTTTGGTGCCCGTAGGCGGCGGCCCTGTCATTGAAACGCTCATTGGCGACTCCGGTATCAAACTGATCGAGGACTGCCTGCCCAATCAGAAATACCAGATCACCTTTTACCCGCAGATCACGGGCGAACAGATCGATGCATTTTTCGATTCTTACAAAACCGTGCTCAACGACCTCAGCCGTTGGCTGGGTACCCAGTGGGACACGGAATATCTATCGCTCTGGCAAGCGCACCAACAAGCCGATGCACTGGGCCGCGCCCGCATGGAGATGCAAGCTCAGTGGGATGGCCTTATCAAAGCACTGCTGGCGGTGTGGGATGACATCACCGGCTTCTTCACGCTGATAAGCCATCCCGAAGAGAACTACGAAAAGCTAAAAAAATACTTCACTGAAGAGCAGCTCCAACTGCTGTTGAAGGCCTCCAAAGAGGCGCTGCAAACAGCGTTATTGATTGCCAGCGATGAACCGCTGATGTGGGCCTACTTCTCGGCCATGATTGCCTGGCTGAAACTGTTGCCGCCGCCAATTCGCAGCGAAATACAGGCGCGCCTCACCAGCGAAGTGCTGATCGGTATCGTGTTGGGGATTCTGTTGACGGGCGGTGCTGGCCTGGCCATACGCCTGTCCCTCAAGGGCGCCAATAAGGCCGTCGAAGCGGCCAAGGCCACCGGGCTGCTGGAGGACTTTGTCGAGCTGCTGATGCGCACCAGCAAGGCGCATTCAGGCCCTCATGCCGCGGCAGGCAAACCCATTTTGCTACAGGGTGAAGGGCGACTGAATTCAGGGTTGAAGGCTGACCTGGACATCAACCCGCAGAACGAACCCAGCGCGGCCACACGCATTCCTGACGGCACCGTAGCGGCTCGCCGCAAACCTCAAGCGAAAACCTCCCTCGAACTCGTCCAGCACGTCGACGACGCCCCCGCTCAATCCAGAACCCCCAACGACAAAGCCGCTGAGCCGGCCAAAGACACCCAAACCCACGGCTGTCCGGTCTCAATGGTCACCGGCGAAGAACTGCTGACCCTGACCGATGGCGTGCTCGACGGCGCGCTGCCACTGGAGTGGACGCGCCTGTACCGCACCAGTGCCGTCGAGATAAACGGCGATCTGGGATTTGGCTGGAGCCACACGTTGTCCCATCGCCTGCAACGCGATGGCGACGACCTGCTGTGGACCGATCACGAAAACCGTCAGACCCGTTTTCCGCCCCCCAGCGCTCAACGCCCGGCCATCATCAACAGCCTGGCCAAGGCCGCGATTTACCTGGGCGACAAAGACAACGAACTGATCCTCGCGCACGCCGGGAAAAACAGCCGTTTCTACCACTTCAACGACCTGCGCCTGTCGGCCATCAGCGACGCCTACGGCAATCGCCTCAAAATCACCTACCGCGACGGGCGCCTGCACCGCATCGATAACGGCGCCGGGCGCGCCTTGCTGTTGCGTTATGACCACGCTCGCCTTAGCGCGGTGGACTACCAGCACTACGATGAAAGCCGCGAATTTGCCGAGCGCTCTAACGCTCACCACGCCACACACCGCGTGCACCTTGAACGCTGGACCACCCTGCATACCCAGGTCAGCTACCGCTACAACGACGCCGGGCAACTGATCAGCGCCAGCAATGCGCTGCAAGAAACCGAGCATTACCGCTACGACGCCGAACACGTCATTCAAGAGCGGCAACTGGCCGGTGGCGCGGCGTTTTACTGGGCGTGGCAACACGCGGGCAAACAGGCGCGCTGCACCCGTCACTGGGCCAACTTCGGGCAGATGGACGCCACCTACGAGTGGGATGACAACGGTTCGGTCACCGTCAAAAACCGTGACGGCAGCCAGCAGGTGTATGTGCACGACGACAACGCCCGGCTGATCAGCCAAACCGACCCGGACGGCGCCGAACACCACAAAGCCTACGACGAAAAAGGCCGCCTGATCGCCGAAAAAGACCCGCTCGGCGCCGTCACCGAATACCAGTACAACGAAGCCGGGCAACTCACCGCACTCATTCCGCCCGCGACCGAGCCGACGTTCTACAGCTACTTCAACGGCCACGTGCGCAAAGTGCAACGCGGCCTGGCGAGCTGGAAATACGAACACAACCCCCAAGGTGACATCACCCGCCAGACCGACCCCGACGGCAACATCACCCACTACACATACACCGCCAAAGGCCAACTGAGCGGCCTGTATTACCCGGACGGCAGCCAGCACACCCTGACCTGGAACCCGCTCGGGCAACTGCTCGACGAAACCCTGCCCGATGGCACGCAACGGCGTTACCGCTACGACGCCCAGGGTCGAAAAATCACCCAGCAGGACGAACGCGGCGCCATCACCCAGTACCAATGGGACGCTGCCAACCGCCTGATCCAAACCACCTTGCCCGGCGGCAAAACCCGCGCCTGGAGCTACAACGCCTACGGCAAAGTCACTGCCGAGCGCGACGAACGCGGTCACATCACCCGCTACGAATACGCCGACAACCTGCACCTGATCAGCCGCCGCATCAACCCGGACGGCAGCCAGCTCAACTACCGCTACGACAACGCCCGCCTGCTGCTGACCGGCATCGAAAACGAACGCCACGAACACTACCAGCTGGAGTACCACCCCAACGGCCTGATCCGCCAGGAAATCGGTTTTGACGGCCGCAAAACCGCCTACGCCTACGACCTCAACGGCCACCTGCTGGAAAAAACCGACTACCCGGACGCCGACCACCCCGACACCGAAGCCCTGAAAACCGCCTATCAGCGCGACGCCGCCGGACGCTTGCTGATCAAAACCCTGCCCGACGGCAGCGAAATCACCTACACCTACGACACCCTGGGCCGCCTCACCGCTGTCGATGACGATCAATGGCCATTGGCCTACGAATACGACCTGCAAGATCGCCTCATCAGCGAGCATCAGGGCTGGGCCACCCTGCGCTACCGATACGACACACTCGGCCAACTCAGCGACTGCCGCCTGCCTGATGGCAACCGCCTGCACTACCACTACCAAAAAGGCGGCGCCCTCAAAGCCATCGACCTCAACGGCCAGCGCCTCACCGGCCACCGCTACGAAGCGGGTCTGGAAACCATTCGCCAACAAGGCCATCTGGTCAGCCACTACCAATACGATGAACAAGGCCGACTGCAAGACCACGCCGTCAGCCAACTGAACGCCCGTGGCCACATCGACGCCGACCCGCTGTACCGACGCAACTACCGATACGACGCCAACGGCAACCTCAGCCTGCTCAGCGACAGCCGCAAAGGGCAAAAAAGCTACGCCTACGACCCGCTCGACCGCCTGACCGAAGTGCGCGGCAAACACCCCGAACACTTCATCCACGACCCGGCGGGCAACCTGCTCGACCAAAGCACCGAGGTCCGCAGACACGGCAGCTACGCCAACATCAAAGGCAACCGCCTGCTGATGCAAGGCGACAGCCATTTTGACTACGACGCCTACGGCAACCTCCGCCAGGAACGACGCGGCGCAGGCCAATGCCTGACCCGCCACTACCGTTACGACAGCCAACACCGGCTGATCGGCATCACCCTGCCGGACGGCAGCCAAGTGACCTACCGCTACGACCCCTTTGGCCGACGCATCGCCAAAGAAGTCGACGGCACCACCACCCAATTCATCTGGCAAGGCGAACGCCTGATCGCCGAAAGCGCCCAACAAAAAGGCCGCTACGGCCTCAGCCACTACAGCAGCTACCTCTACGAGCCGGGCACCTTCAAACCCCTGGCCCTGCTACAAGGCGAAGGTAAAAACGCACAGATCTACCACTACCAACTCGACCACCTCGGCACCCCGCAAGAACTCACTGCCCACAGCGGACGAATCGTCTGGTCGTCCCATTACCGCGCCTACGGCAACGTACTCAAGCTTGATGTTGCAGACGTCATCAACCCGTTGCGCTTTCAGGGCCAGTATTACGACGAAGAAAGCGGACTACACTACAACCGCCATCGCTACTACAATCCCAACACCGGCCGCTACCTGACCCCCGACCCGATCAAACTGGCGGGTGGGCTGAACAGCTACCAGTACGTGCCCAACCCCACGGGGTGGGTGGATCCGTTGGGGTTGAGTGCTAGGTGTCCCGGCGGGAAAGATACCCCAGCGTGCGAGCGGCCAAATGAACTGAGTCCTCCCGAGGTCTCTCGAAACGGTGCTTTTAAGCAGGCTAAGCTTGAGGCGGGAATACCCAGGACACAACAGCCTGACCCTATATACGACCCTATAACAGGCGAGACTGGCCAGTATAAATACGCGAGAATGACTAGCAAAAACAATGAAAGCATTCTGAATAATGAAGGTAAGCCTATTATGACTAGGGAGTATCAATTCACTCGTGCCGATGGTTCAAAAATCATCATTCAAGATCATAGCGCCGGTCATAAATTTTTTGCGCCAGGAAATATAGGTGACCAACCAGCTCACCTCAATCTAAGACCAATCGAGAAAATTAGAACCGGTAAGGTCAGCGGGGCAAGAGACCATTTCTATTTTAAGGAAAGAAAATGAAGTTCTGGAACGATCTGGATGGTGCCGTCCTTCTAGGCAAGGTATTTAGCACTCCCGTGCCAGTCAGTGTCGTTGAACTTTCCGGCATAAGTATAGATAACGATAGAAATAACATAACTATTGGATTTGATATAGATGAAATTCCAGATGTTATTCCTGAAAAGTGGTTGAAAAATAAATTCAACACTTGTCGCATAGGTTTGGATTGCGGAGAAATTAAAAATCTCTTAATGGAAAATATACCAACAACATCGAAGCTAAAAGTGGAAATAAAAAAAGCTGACGATTGTTACCTGGTAATCATCTCAAGCAATACATCCGCAATAAAATTCACTGCTAAGTATATTTTTTTAAGGGGGCCTACTGTGTATTTTAATACTGAACGCCTGTAAATATTTACTTGATCGTTTGAGTTAAATAAAAATATACTATTTAAAAACTGATCTGTAATTAAAGAATTGGGGAGGTCCGAATGTAACTCGCTGGCTGACACCTGCGCTACCAAAAAGGCGGTATCTTCAAGGCCATTGACCTCAACGGCGCTCCTCTCTCCAGGCACCGCTATGAAGTAAGTCTGGAAACCAGAGTTCAATAAGTCCATCTGGTAAGCCGCTACCAATACGACGAACAAGGCCGACTGCAAGATCACACCGTCAACCAACTGAACGCCCGTGGCAACATCGACGGCCAACCGCTTTACAGGCATAACTACCGATACTAAGGTCGGTGGGGTTTATGGAGCGCTTACCTTTCAACCAGCCGAACATACGCTCGATGATGTTGCGCTGCCGATACTTGGGTCGATCAAAAAGCCTCGGCAACCCCGGTTTTGGTTTGCGTTTCATGCTGCGCAGAGGAATCACCGGCTGCATCCGATATCGGTCGCAATAGCGACGTAACGCTTCAGCGTCATAGCCTTTATCTGCGAGCAACCATCTGCACCTTTTACGGGGGCGACCGCGCAAGCTGGGTATATAGGCTTCATCGAGCAACGGCTGGGCATATGTGATGTCGCTGGCTTGGCCGCCCGATAATAGAAATTTCAGTGGCACACCATTGGAATCGCACAGCATGTGAATCTTGGTGGTCAGACCGCCCCGGCTGCGCCCGAGTGCGTGATCTTGCGGTTCTTCAGGCCCCCTTTTTTCCCGCCGCCAGAAGAGGCTCGGGTTGCGCGTACTGCTGTGGAGTCGATCATCCAGGTTTCCAGATCAATTAACCCTTGCTCGTTGAGCTTGATATGGAGTCGTTTGAGCATCTGGTCAAAAGCCCCGCGGTTACGCCAATCACGAAAACGCAGACAAACCGTCGACCACGGGCCAAAGCGCTCAGGCATGTCGCGCCAAGCGGCGCCTGAACAGAGCACCCAAAGTATACCGTTGAGCATCAAGCGATCGTCTGTTCGTGGACGCCCGCCACGACAAGGTTTATAGAAAATATCCGCAACCAAATCCCAGGCTGCATCGGGGAGTTCATACCGTTTAGCCATCGTGGGCTCCTGCCTTAGATGGTCACGGACTTTACTGAATCTCGATGCCTGTAGGTTTCAAATTGGTTTCGGATGATTTCGTACAGAACCTAAACCTGCCGCGTCCTTTCAAACCAACCCGGCTTTCAACTTTTAATAAGACTATTGAGTCCGACGCAGCCCCACGTTACTCCCCTGCGGCTACATGCCGGCATGCGCCTCAAATTCCCTCTAGTGAGCTTGCCCGCGATGCAGACGCTAGGTTCTCCAATCACGTCGCAAGCCCAGCCCAACCCCTCAAATCGACAGTTGTAGCACACGCTCGTTTTGTTGCTTGGGCTCCGACGCGCTGCGTTTGTTGACCTTCAATTCCCCCAGGTTAATTAGCAAGGTGCGGGTCACGTTACGGCTCAGCCCCAGCAGTTTGGCGGTGTGGACCTGGTTGTGGTGGCAGAAGCGATAAGCCGCCCGCAACAGGCTGCGTTCGACGTTTTCATGCAGGTTGTCGGACTGGCTTTCGAATAGCCGCTGGAACGCGTGCTCCAGTAAGTCTTCGGCGCTTTGATCGCTGCTGGTGACGCTGTCCTGGCGAGCAATGCGCAGGTTGGACATGCGTAAGTCATCACTCTGGATCACGCCGTCGCGGCAGATCAGCAGGGTGTGGTGGATGACGTTTTCAAGTTCGCGGATGTTGCCCGGCCAGGTGGAGTTGGCGAGTTTTTGCTCCGCTTCGGGGCTCAACACCACGTCGCCGTAACCCAGTCGGCGGCTGTAGGTGTCGATGAAGTAGCGCGTCAACGGCAGGATGTCACCGGGCCGCTCGCGCAGAGGGGTGAGTTCAAGGTTGACGACATTCAAGCGGTAAAACAGGTCTTCGCGAAAGTGCCCCGCGTTGATGGCTTTTTCCAGTTGCACATTGGTCGCTGCCAACACTCGCACGTTGATGGGAATGCTTTTGCGCGAGCCCAGACGCACCACTTCGCGTTCTTGCAATACACGCAGTAATTTGACCTGGATCGGCATGGGCAGATCGCCGATTTCATCGAGGAACAACGTTCCGCCATTGGCTTCTTCGAACCACCCAGCCTTGGCTCCCAAGGCACCGGTGAAAGCGCCTTTCTCATGGCCGAACAGTTCGGACTCCACCAGCGACTCAGAGAACGCGCCGCAGTTCACGGCCAGGAATGGCTGGTTTTTACGCGCGCTCAGGTTATGGATGTGGCGCGCGATCAGTTCTTTGCCGGTGCCGGTTTCACCAATGATCAACACGCTGGCATCACTGGGGGCGATTTGTTGCAGGTGCTGGAGCAAGGCTTTGGATTTTGGGTCTTCAAAGACTTGCGCTGTCGCCCGGATCGAGGTGGCCAGGGCGGGAGAGGGGGGCAGGGTTAGAAGTTGCATGTCGGTCCCTATGAATAAAATGTCGGGATGGGGGACGCGCCGTTGAGTGCCCAATCGCCCAGTTCCTGAAGCTTGTAATCCAGAGGGTCATGCAGGCTCTGTGTGCGCAAGTTGCGCCAGTGCCTGTCGAGTGCCACCGAGGTTTGCGTCGCGCGCGCGCCCGTGACATCGAAGACCTTGCTACACAGTTCCAGGCCGTTGCGGCTGGCAGCAACTTTGGCGGTGGCGATGGCGATGGCCACTTCGCCGCGCTCTTGGCTGGTCAATGCCGAACCTTTGGCCCAGGCGGTGTCCAGCACCACGCCTGCACGTTCAACCAGCAGGCGAGTGCTTTGCAGGGCGACCCAGAAGTCGCCGTAGTGGCCGAGAATGTAAGGGTCCTGTGTGTTATGCGTGGCGCTGGATTTGAACCAGGGCCGGGTTTCTTCCAGGGTGTATCGGCGTGCTTCTTCAAAGGCACCTTCGGCAATTCCGAGAAAGATATTGGCGAAGTGCAGTTGGGCAATCAGCGGCCGCAGGCAGGCAAAGGGCGTGCTCAGGGGGCCGGGATCAAGCAGCAGGTCCGACTCTTCAACGCGAACACGCTGAAAGGTCACGCTGCCGCTGTCTGTCTGACGCTGGCCCATGTTGTGCCAGTCGTTGTGCAAGGTAATGCCGGAGCGAGCGCTGGGAATCGCAGCAATCAGCAACTTGCCACCGGCGCTTTCATCGATAGCAGAAGCAATCAGCATTTCTGAATCGCTGGCGCCTGAGCAAAAGCTTTTTTTGCCGGAAAATTCACGCCAGCCGTCGTGGTCCTTGACCACGGTACGGGTGTCCAGCGGGTTGAGGGTGTTGCCCCAGAACCAGTTTTTGTTGGCCGTGAGTTTGAACCAGGTCTGCCATTGCGACGGTTTGGCGAACAGCCGCACCGTGGCCAGCATCAGGTGATGAAAGCCGAAGACATGGGCGATTGAACTGTCGACCCGGGCAAACTCGCGCACCACTTCGAAGGTCTCGGACCACGTGGCATTCAGGCCGTCAAACTGGCCTGGAATGCTCATGGCCAACAGGCCGCTGTCGCGCAACAAATTACGTTCATGCTTGGGCGTACCGCCTTTGGCGTCACGCTCAACGGCGGTAAGGGCGAACTCGACTGCCAGCTCTCGGGCAATGTCCAACGGCGCCTTCCTGGCATTTAGCACTGTGACAGTCACGTATGTTCACCTCATTTGAATGTCGCCCCCCCAACGTCATGTCGGGAGGGTTGCCAGTAGGCTGCTGTTCACTTCATTTGGCTGTGATGACCGACAGCTTGGTGATGCCAGCCCGTTCAATCGAGGCCATGGCCCGTGCGACTTCGCCGTAGTTCACGCCGTTGTCTGCCTGCAATTGCACGCGCACTTCGGGGTCTTTGGCCTTGGCCGCTTGCAGGTTGAACTCCAGCAGACTCGGCTCAACTTCATCTTTGTTGATGAACACTTTGCCTTTGTCGTCGATGCTCACCACCAGTGGGTCTTTTTGCTCCACGGGGGCGACCGAGTCAGTCTTTGGCAGGTTGATCGGGATGGCGTTGGTCAGCAGGGGCGCGGTGACGATAAACACCACCAGCAGCACCAGCATCACGTCTACCAGTGGCGTGACGTTGATTTCACTCAGCACTTCATCGCTGTCTTGGGTTGAAAAAGCCATCTCAGGAAGCCTCCTTCACTTTTGCCGCAGGGGCAGCTGACTTGTTCAGCACCGGGTGCAGGTGCACGCGGAAGGAACTCTTCTGGGCCAGGCTGTAGAAGTCGTGGGCGAAGTCATCGAGGTCCGCGGCGGTCAGTTTCAGGCGGCGCAGGAAGTAGTTGTAAACCAGCACCGCAGGCACCGCGACCGCGATCCCGACGCCGGTGGCAACCAGCGCCGCACCAATCGGGCCCGCCACAGTTTCAAGGCTCGCCGAACCCGCCGCGCTGATGCCTTTCAAGGCCGACATGATGCCCCACACTGTGCCGAACAGGCCGATGAAGGGCGAGGTGCTGCCGATACTGGCGAGGATCGCCAGGCCGGTTTCCAGCGAGCGGCGCTCACGCACGATTTGCTGACGCAAGGAGCGCTCAAGGCGATCTTGATGATTGATGGTGTGGGCCAGGTCATTGGCTTGCGGCGCTTCGGTGACTTGAATCGCAGCATAACCAGACTGTGCCACGCGAGCCGCAGCGCCAGGGGCGGTGCTGGCCAGTTCGGCGGCGGAGTCGAGGCTGGTGGCAGCCCAGAATTGCTTGAGGAAGCGTCGGTCCTGACGTTTCAGGCGACCGAACTGCACGCCTTTAAGCAGGAACAGGCCCCAGGTGGCGACCGAGAAAATAATCAGCAGCCAGATGACCGCGTGTTCAATGGATTCGAAGGGGGATGCAATCAGGTTCATGGTTCAGACTCTCTAAATTAGGACATCAAAAACGGTCAGAGCGATGCGCCTTTTGTCAGGTAGCCCGCGGTGCAGCAAATAGGGTGTCGGCTTATTTGATTTTGAAGTCGATGGGCACGCTGACCCAGCCGTCAATCGGGTCGTTGCCTTGTTTAGCTGGCACAAAACTCCAGCGTTTAACCGCATCTTTGGCGGCGCTGTCGAGCTGGTCGCGACCGCTGCTTTTCTGGATCTGGATCTCGCCCGGTTTGCCGCTGGCCAGTACGTGTACCCGTAGCAGCACGGTGCCTTCCCACCCACGGCGCATGGCCAATGACGGGTATTCAGGCGCCGGGTTGTGCAAATAACCGGCGTTGGCGGACGCTGGGGTTATCGGGGCCGGAGCGGGTGGCGCAGCAGGTGCGGGTGCGGCAACCGGCTGTGGGGGCGCAGGGGGTTGCTCTACAGGCTTGACCTCAGGTTTTGGAACAGGCTTGACCACGGGTTTGGGTTTTGGCTTTGGAATCGGTTTGGGTGGCGGTTTTACGGCCAGTTCGTCTTCCACGGGCGGTGGCGGTTCGACCACGGGCTCAACGATGGGCTCGGGGGGTGGAGGCTGAACCACTGGCGGTGCCGGCTGGGAAAACTCGATGGTCATCGGTGGAACTTCCGGCGGCACGATCGGTAGTGCAGGCGTCGGGTTCTGGCTGATCCAGTAAATCACTGCACCGTGTAACGCCAGTGCGAAAACCCCCAGCAATACCGCTTCACGGCGGCTCAGGATGCGCGTGGGCGTACTCTGCAGGCGTGACAATGACAGTGGGCCGCGAAACGTGCGCCCAAGATCAAGCAGCTCGCCGCCGGGGCCCTGGCGCCAGAGCACATCCAGCGCGCTGGCAGTTTGGACATTGGCCATTAATAACTCCTGGCTTTTAGCAAAACAGAGCCGTATTCGTGATCAATACGCTCCACTGGTTTCATCTACTTGCCGAAGCAAACAGGCATGTCGGAAAGTTAGAGCAAGAGCCATACCAACTATTAAGAACACCGAAAAGCTGGCCTGTCTGGTTATTTATCAGGCGTAAAGTTGTGGCTGAGACAGCGCTTTGTTCAACCACTGTTGCTGGAGCAACAGTGGTTGAGCAGTTACGTGTCTAAAAGCTCTATCTCGGGCATCTTGGCGAGGGTGGTGACAGCATAAAGGCATATGTATTAATCAAATTGTTATAAGCAAAGTTGAACTTTGTTCCGACTGTTGAAATGCAAACAGCCCCTTAACAAACTGTTTGATCCACACAACAAGATTGCTGTTTAAAGCCCGTATTCAGCTGTTTTCTGGCTGGCATGAACCCTGCAAAAGTGAGTGTGAGAGCGCGACTATACGAATAGATGCTCCACCCACTAATCGCCTACGTGTCTATCCCTATAGGGGGGAGCGCCCACACGGCGTGTAGATACCCGTGCACTCACCGGCAGGAGCATCAATTGATGTGGAACACCTTAGAGAGACGCGCACTGGCGACAGCCTCCAGCATGGGGATTCTTCTGATGCTGGTTCAAGCCACTGCTGTTGCCGCCGAAGATAAAGATCCAACGCTGGCCACAGTGGTGGTGACGGGAGCCGAAGCCAGCGAGGCGCAAAAGGCCCAAAAGGAACTGAAGAAAGTGGCGGGTAATACTGCCGTGGTCGACAACCACGACATTGAGCGCGGCCGTGCCGCCAATGCCGAGGACGTGCTGGCACTGCAACCCGGTGTGTTTGCACAGGCCACCAGCGGTTCCAGCGCCAACAAAATTTCGATCCGCGGTTCGGGCCTCAATACCTTCTACCAAGGCTATGTGCTGGGGATTAAGTTTTTGTATGACGGCCTGCCGCTGACAGGTCCGGGAGGCACCCAGGAAGACATGCTCGACATGGCGTCGGTGGATCACACGGAAGTGCTCTATGGCGCCAACGCTTACCGCTATTCAGCCCTGTCGTTGGGAGGCGCGATCAATTTTGTGAGCAAGACCGGCCGCACCGATCCCGGCAATTACGCGCGTTTTGAGGCGGGCAGTTACGGGTATCAGAAGGAGCAACTGAGCACCGGTGGTGTGGTTGGCGATGCTGATTACTACGTCAGTGTGTTGCACAACCAGCGCGATGGTTATCAGGACGACACGTCCAACAAAGGGCAGGGGCTGGTCGCCAATTTTGGTTATGTATTCAGCCCCAAGCTTGAGACGCGGTTCTTCCTGCGTTATCGCGAAGAAACCCTGACCCAGGGCAATACGCTGACCAAGTACCAACTCAAGCATGACCCTACAAGCAACGATGTGCCCTTCGGACGAAAAAAGAACGGCTCGACCTTGATCGGCAGCAAAACCACTTACACCTTTGACGACAACGCCAAGCTGGAAGTGGGGCTGGGCTACAACAACTATCCCTTGATTAATGGTTGGCGTTATTCGGCAACACCCGGTGACTGGCGTTCCACAGACCTTAACGTGACCCTGCGCTATTTGCGCACGGGCGATACGTTCCTTGGCTTGCCCAGTGACAGCAGCGTGACTTTCAGCAATACCCAGGCGTACCTGGCTGACGTGACAGCGCACAGTAGAAGCACGGGTGCCACGCTGCAAAAAACCGACTACACCGGTTCGCGTGACACGGTCTTTTCGTTGGGTAACGAACTGCAACTGGGGGATCGCACCTGGCTGTCCAGTGGTGTGTCGTTGATCAATGTGAAACGCAAGGCACAAATTGAATACACCACGGGGGTCAACACCAGTCAGTTCCCCAGTGGTGTCGAATACACCGAAACGGATCTCGCTCCGCGCCTGGGCTTGCGCTATCAGCTAACCCCGGAATTTGAACTGTTTGGTAACGTCAGTCGCTCCGTTGATCCGCCCGTTACCTGGCAACTGGGCAGCACCAGCGTGCCTTACATTCGTGATGTCAAGCCGCAAAAAGCCAACACCGTGGAGCTTGGTATTCGGGGTGGGCACGGCATTTTCGACGGCAGTTTCACGGTCTACCGTTCGTGGGTACAGAAAGAACTGCTGTCTGTTGTTGTCAGCCAGGCGACGGCGACGCAGGACCAAGTTGTGGCCACGTCCAATGGCAGCCCGACGATTCACCAAGGGATAGAAGCCGGGCTCAATGCTTTGCTTTGGGAAGGCGCCAATGGCGACACCGTGTCGTTGCGTCAGGCTTATACCGTGAACGACTTCCACTACCGCAACGACTCGACCTTTGGCGACAACCAACTGCCTGGCCTGCCACGTCAGGTGTATCAGGCTGAACTGCAATACCGGCAGTCGGGTGGTTTCTACGCGCAAATCAATGCCCGCGCTGCTACCAGCTATTACGTCGATTTTGCCAACACCTTGAGTGCGCCGTCTTACACCCTGTGGGGGGCCAAAGTGGGCTACGAAGCGCCCAGTAAAAAATGGGAGGTGTTTGTTGACGCACGTAACCTGACCAATCAGCGCTACGCCACGGCGACCAACACTGTGTATGACGCCAAAGGCAAGGACTCGGCCAACTTCTACCCCGGTGACCCCCTTACCGTCACTACCGGCGTGTCATTCCACTTCTAGCGGCTCAGTTCATCTGATCGCCACTCTCCGGCACATCGTGCTCCGCGTGTAACGCTTCTCCTGTTGAGTGCCATGGATGGCAACTCCAGCCCCCGACAGGGCAACTGATCCGTATTTTTTGGCTTTATCTGCGTCTGTTATGAGTGCAGATCAAGGTGCAAAATGCTTTCCAACCTTTCGAGACAGGCAATAACGCGAGACCAACACATCACTCGCGGGTTGTCAGCCGATGTTCTGCACCTGTTTTATTACGAATGTTTGACGGGGTACTGTTATGGGCAAGATGGCATGGTTTTTAGGTGGTTTTTTAGTACTGACCATCGGTATCGGTATTTTGGCGACCATTCCGCCGGGTTGATCAGCGACCTTCATTCAGCAGCGGGCATACCTGTTGTGCCCGCTCTGCCAAAGCACTTCGCAGTTGCTGCATCTGCGCGATGCGTTGATCAAGAATCTGCAGCTTCTGAGTAAATATCTGCGCCAGCAACGCTTGCGGCTCCTGTGTTGAAGACCACAGCATGGGCAGGTTTTCGCCTATTTCGGCCAATGAAAAGCCCAGTTGCTGCGCTGTCTTGATATACCCCACCAATTGCACCGTCTCGGGTGCGTAGCAGCGATAACCGTTGGCGCTGCGGGTTGAGTCAATCAGCCCTTTCTCTTCGTAAAAGCGCAAGGCATCCGGGCTTGTACCGGTCAACTTGGCGACTTGCCCGATCTTCATTGTGTTCTCTCACGCATGTTGACTCTGGACTTAAGTCCAGGGTTTAGGCTGGCTTTTTTGATAGTGAGGGAAGGCAATGATCGACTCAACCAGCAACCTGAGAATTGTTCGAGCCAGCGCTTGGTATGACTTAATCGTAACAGCCGGTTTCATGACGCCCTGGACGGCGGCGCTGGTGCTCAGTGTGCTTGGCACAGTGTCTGCACACCTGGGGCTTGAGCGTGGTTTTCCGGCAATGGATGCGACCCAGATGATGCTGGCTAACTTGCTGGGCAGCGTTGTGGTGGTGTGGTCGTTATGGCGTGTACGCCATGCCAGTCGGCAAGTGGGTTATTACGATGTTGGCGCCAGAGTGCTGTTTGCGGTCTGGCAGGTGTATGCAGTGAGTCAGGGTGCGAGTTACCTGATTTTGCTGTTTACGATGATGGAAGTGGTGTTTGGCATTGCGCAGGCGCTGCCTGTGCGCTCCCGTTCTGAAACGCCATAATGGGCGCGCGATTGGGGGGCTGAGGGCTGTGCGTCCAGCAGCTTGCGCGGGTTTATAGCTTCTTCACACGCCATCGTTTACTCAGCCGGCACTAAGAGTTGTGCACACAACCCACCCCCTTCGCGCTGGCTCAAACTGAGCGAGCCGCCCAGCGCCAATGCCAATTGCTGAGCAATGGCCAGCCCCAGGCCAGTGCCTCCGGTGTCGCGGTTGCGTGAGCTTTCCACTCGGTAAAACGGTTTTAGCACGTCATCCAGCTCATCGGCAGGAATGCCCGTCCCGCGATCCAGCACCTTGATCGATACGCTGCCGTCGGCCTCGGCGCTCACCACCAGTTCAGCCGCCCCGGAAAATTTCAGGGCGTTGTCCAGCAAGTTGATCAATACCCGGCGCAGCGCATGGGGACGAGTGTCGATAGGAGCGCCGTAGCGGCCGCTGCGCTTAACCTCTTTGCCCACGTCCTGATAGTCAAACACGATGCTGTCGACAAAGGCGTCCAGGTCCAGCCGGCAGTTGACTTCGGTCGATCCATGCACGCTGCGGGCATACGCCACGCCTTCGCGCACCAGGTGTTCCATCTCACTCAGATCGCTCTGCAATTTGTCACGCTCCACCGAATCGTCCATAAACTCGGCGCGCAGTTTCATGCGGGTAATCGGGGTCTGTAAGTCATGTGAAATGGCAGCCAGAATGTGCATGCGTTCTTTGAGGTAGTCGGCGATGCGTTGCTGCATGGCATTAAACGCTGCGGCCGCATGTGCGACTTCGGTGGGGCCGTTTTCGTCCAGACGCTTGATGCGGGCATTGGGATCAAGGCTTTCTACGGCGCGTGAGAGCTGGGTTAGCGGGCGTATCGCCAGTCTGACCGCCATCCAGGTGCAGCCCAGCAGCAACGCCAGTTGCAGCACCAGCACCACCGGTAGCCACAAGGCCACCGGTATGGCAGATGGATGAACGTCAATCGTCACGGGGTTGCCATCAGCCAACTGCAAGAGCACCTGATAGTGCGGGCGCACCCCCGGAATCTCGGCAAATGTCAGCGGGTAATGCTGGCCCAGCATGTCTTTGATTGAGGTGGCCGACATCGGCGGGTCTTGCGTGTCCATGGGCACGCCTGTGTCGCCCTTGCTCAGCAGGTACCGATAATTTTGCCGGTCAAGGCGCTTGAGCCACTCCGGGCGCTCTTCGGCAGGCAGGCGGTCGAGGATGGCAATCGAGGTCGAGACATCGTTTTCCATATTGCCGAGCATGGTCGAACGAGTGGTCAGATAGCGCTCATAGAACTGCACGCTGAACGAAAGCCCGTTGGCCAGTAACAGGCTCACCAAAAAGATCAATGACAGTTGTGATGCCAGGGTTTTTGGCCAGCGCAGATGTTTGATCATGCTGACGCACCGAGGATTTTCACCGGCAATGAAAATACATAACCTTCGTTGCGTACGGTTTTGATACAGGCCGGTTCGCGGGCGTCGTCCAGCAAGCGTTGACGCAGGCGGCTGACCAGCAAGTCGATGGAACGATCAAACAGATCAGCGTCACGGCCTTGGGTCAAGTTGAGCAATTGATCGCGGCTGAGGACCCGCTGCGGATGATCAAGAAACACCCGCAACAGGCGGTATTCGGCGCCGCTGAGGGCGACCATGGTGTCGTCCTGATCCAGCAAGTGACGCGCTGAGGTATCCAGACGCCAGCGGCCGAAGGCCAGCAGGCTGCCACTGTCAGTGACCTGCAAGTTGGGAGGCAACATACGCGTACGGCGCAGTACGGCGTTGATCCGCGCCAGCAGTTCGCGGGCGGCGAACGGTTTGACCAGGTAATCGTCGGCGCCCATTTCGAGGCCGATAATGCGATCGGTTTCGTCGCTGCGTGCGGTCAGCATCAAGACGGGCGTGGTCTTGTGCTTGCCGGCTCGCAGTTCGCGGCAGAGCAATAAGCCATCGTCACCGGGCATCATGATGTCCAGCACGATCAGATCCACCGGCGTGCCTTCCAGAAAACTGCGCATTTGCCTGCCGTCTGCGACCACGGTGGTGCGCAGGCCGTTTTTTTTCAGGTAATTACCCACCAGTTCGCGGATCTCACGATCGTCGTCGACGATCAGAATGTGATCGACATGCTCCATGGCTTTGCTCTCTCGCGATTGATTGGTTGTGCATCATAGCCAGACACCATTCCCTTGCCTGCAGGCCTTTGTATTCCAGTGTATCTAAGGATTTACAGATACACGGCGAAGTAAAAGTCCTGGCACCGTGCCACGGCCCTGAATGGTCGCAATGTATCGTGTTGTATCTGTCGGCCGTTCTGATACGCAAGGAGTCATCCTTCAGGTTTCTCGACACATTGGCGATACCTCGCGGGCTTTGAATAGGTTCCATCGAGGCAGTGGGTCTCGAGCCTGTGAGGAACTGACCATGAACATTAAAATCGCCTGTGTCGCCAGTGTGTTTGCCGCCCTGAGTGTTTTCACCCTCGCCGCACAGGCGCAGGAGGCACCGGCGTCGCAAAACTACACGTATGGCACGCATCTGGATGTGAAGAAGGTGTTGGCCATCAATGAAGATCCGGGCACTGACTGCCAAGTGGTGAAGTCGCACATGACGTACCTGGATTCTCAAGGACAGACGCATGTGCTCAATTACCTGAAAGTCTCCCAAGACTGCAATGAAGGGGGCTAACCCATGGTTGTCAGGTTTTCAGGCATGGGCGCAGTGGTGCGCTGGGCGATGCTGCTGAGCGCTTTTATGGCCGCGAGCTCAGGCACGTTCGCGGCCGAGCAGAGCGGCCCGCTGATGCCGCAGTTGTCGGGCGCAGTTGAATGGTTGAACTCCCCGGCACTGACGCGTGAGTCGTTGCGCGGCAAAGTGGTGCTGGTGGACTTTTGGACGTATGACTGCATCAATTGCCAGCGCAGTTTGCCGTATGTCAATCAGTGGGCGAAAAAGTACCAAAAAGACGGGCTGGTGGTGATTGGCGTCCATACACCTGAGTTTGACTACGAAAGAGTGGTCGATAACGTACGCCAGCAGGTGAAGAAACTCGGTATTGAATATCCGGTGGCTATCGACAATAACCACGTGATCTGGCGCGCATTTAATAATCAATACTGGCCCGCTCACTACTTTGTCGATGCCAAGGGGCAGGTTCGAGCGAGCCATTTTGGTGAAGGACAGTATCAGCAGCAGGAACAGTTTATTCGGCGTTTGCTTGAGGAAAGTCACGAGGGCTGATGCGTGGTGCCGAGATACAGGGGCAGCGTTAAGAAAGTGTGTCAGTTGATTCTGCATTGCCGGTGGGTTAATTCTATTTAAGTGTTTGGCTAGAGTTTTAAAAGACCGGAAGTGCTTCACTTTTGAAATTATTAATCAAGAGTGAACTACGATGTTGACCCGAGAAATCATGTTGCAGCTGTTTCCCAAGAGCGCACAGTTTGTTGATATTTATTTACCCTTTCTGAACGCGGCGACTGACCGGTATCAGATTGATACCCCCCGGCGCCAGGCGGCTTTTCTTTCGCAAGTCGGGCACGAGAGTGCCGGTTTTACCCTGCTGGTCGAAAGCCTTAATTACAGTGCTGACGGTTTAGCCATGACGTGGGGCAGGCGTTTCGCCGAGAAAGATTCTGCCGGTAAATACATCCTGGTGAAGGACGGCAGTCGCTTGCGACGTATGCCTAACAGTGCCGCGCAATCACTGCACCGAAAGCCCGAAGCGATCGCCAACCGGGTTTACAGTGATCGGCTGGGCAATGGCTCCGAGTTGTCGGGGGAGGGGTGGTTATACCGAGGCCGTGGTTTGATTCAAGTGACCGGCAAGAGCAACTATCAACAGTGCAGCCTTGCGCTGTTTTCTGATGAGCGATTACTCATGACCCCACAGCTGTTGGAAGAATGGCAATGGGCAGTGGAGAGCGCAGGCTGGTATTGGGCGTCGCGGGGCCTAAATGTACTGGCCGATGGCGATGATTTTGAACGTGTGACCGAGGCCATCAATGGTGGTTTGAATGGTCATGCCCAACGTTTGCAGGTGTATCAGGAGGCGCTGAGTTTATTGGGGTAATATGCCGCGCACATTGCCCCCATTCTCGCAGGAGCCACACTGTCGTGATGTTTGAAATAAAACCGGTCAGCCCCCAGGTTTATCGTCAGCAAACCCGACGCAGCACGCTGTATATCGCGCTGCTCTTTGCGTTGTTGGCAATGGTGATTTCCGGGTTGGCGGTCATGTCGCTGGGTGTTGCGGACGGCGACAACTTTCGGCTCAATCTGGCAGGTGTGCTAGTTGCATTGGTCATGACCCTTGCGCTGGTGCGTTACGTTTTTTGGTCGCAATCCTGGATGGCGCCCGCCGTCTATGGATGGCAGCTCAAGCGCAGTCTGATGAAAGTTACCAATGTGATGCATTACGTGACGGCGGGCGTGATGGCCGGTGATACCGCGGCCATGAAGTTGCTGCGTTTTTATCACCTGGGCATAACCCAGATGTACCAACTGGATGCCAACTCCAGTGCGTTGAGCCAGATGGTGCGCGAGATCGACTTGCACAAGGCGCGTCTGCAAGCGCTGCACATCGACACTGAACAGACCCGGCTTGATCCAGCCTGGCTTGAGGCGGTGAAGCAGTTCACGCCATTGAAGTGATGCCTTGGATGGGCAAGCCAAGCGAGGTGCGGGCATGATGCAACGCTTTTCGCTCAGCGAGCCCTTCGGGATGGCAGATTAGCTTACGACGCGATAGCACGGCACATAGGCCGCGCCGCCTGGCAGTTTCATGCGGTGTTGTTTGACGAACGCATGCAGCAGTTTGTCCAGCGGTTTCATGATTGCAGGGTCTCCGTGGATCTCATACGGGCCGTGCTGTTCGATCAGATGAATACCTTTCTCTTTGACGTTGCCTGCGACAATCCCGGAAAAAGCTTGACGCAAATTGATCGCCAGTTCGTGTGGTGGCAGGTCGCTGCGCAATTGCAGGTCGGCCATGTTGGCGTGCGTCGGATCGAATGGGCGCTGGAACCCCTCATCGATTTTCAATAACCAGTTGAAGTGGAAGGCGTCGTTGCGTTCGCGACGGAACTGTTTGACCGTCTTGAGGCCCGCGGTCATTTGACGCGCCACTTCAGCCGGGTTGTCGATGATGATCTGGTAGTGGCTTTGTGCAGTCTCACCCAGCGTTGCGCCGACAAACTCATGCAATTGTTGCAGGTACGGTTCGGCTTCTTTGGGGCCGGTCAAAATCACCGGGAAGGGCACGTCGATGTTGTCCGGGTGCATCAGGATCCCGAGCAAATACAGAAATTCTTCAGCCGTGCCAGCGCCGCCAGGGAAGATGATGATGCCGTGACCGACACGCACAAACGCTTCGAGGCGTTTTTCAATGTCTGGGAGGATCACCAGCTCATTAACGATCGGATTGGGGGCTTCGGCGGCAATAATGCCCGGCTCGGTGAGGCCCAGATAACGGCCGCCGGTAAGGCGTTGTTTGGCGTGAGAAATGGTTGCCCCTTTCATTGGGCCTTTCATCACGCCAGGGCCGCAGCCGGTGCAGATGTCGAGGCTGCGCAAGCCCAGTTCGTGTCCGACTTTCTTGGTGTATTTGTATTCTTCGGTGTTGATCGAGTGGCCACCCCAACACACCACGATCTTGGGTTCTACTCCAGGGCGCAAGGTGCGGGCATTACGCAGCAGATGGAACACATAGTCGGTGATGCCGGCTGAACTGCTCAGGTCAATGCGCGGGCTATCGAGGCCGCTCTGGGTGTAGACAATATCGCGCAGGGCGCTGAACAACATCTCACGGGTGCTGGCGATCATTTCGCCGTCGACAAAGGCATCCGCCGGAGCATTGAGAAGCTCAAGGCGTACGCCACGGTCTTGCTGATGAATCCGGACTTCGAAATCTTTGTAGGCTTCAAGAATGGTTTTAGCGTTGTCGACATGCGCGCCAGTGTTGAGGATGGCGAGCACGCATTGGCGGAACAGTGTGTAACTGCTGCCTGAGCCGACTTCGCTCAGTTGTTGCACTTCACGTTGCGAAAGCGTCTCCAGGCTGCCTTTTGGGCTGACCGAAGCATTGATGACTTGTCTTTGGACCATTGTGGGCTTCCTGTGAGCGGGATCGAAAAATGGCTTGGCGCTGCTCTGTCAGTTTTTTATCAGCAATCCGCATCTGCCGAGCGAGAGGTCCCAACTCTTGCGTCTTTAGGTTCATTCGATTTAAGCATAGCCGCCTCGGGTGAGGCATGTTGCAGAGCCATCAACCTCACCTTAACGGCGTGGCTACAGTAACACTGCTCGCGCATAAGGCTAGGCTCTGTACCAAATGTATCTACGCTCGGTTATGCGGCGTTGAAAACAGGCTCGGAATGCTCATTTACAGCCCGTAAACTCCGCTTCCTTGCCTGTTTTCGCCTTGCCTAACCTTCGCTCGAAAACATTTCGTACAGGCCCTGGCGCTGCCCTGAATACATTCAGGCACGGATTCGCACGCGTGTTGAACAAGCACAAGCGGGAGAGGGGAAGGTCCTCACGCAGAGCTTGAGCGTTTGCTGAAGATGGGCATTGCAGGGCTTTTTTGTTAAGGGTTTCGACTGCCCGGTACGCGCAGTCGAAAAGCCGGACAGGCAGTTGTCCGGCGGGGGGATACAGGTTTAAACCGTCAGAGAATCAGAGGCGGTCAAGGTGTTCTTGGACAGGGCTTCCTGAAGTTTTTGCTCTTGCTCAGGCGACAGTGAGGTACGCAGCACTTTGCCCTTGAAGTCTGAATCTTCAAGCTCTTTCAGGACTTTTTCCGGCTGGAATTTGCGCAACAGCACAAATAGCGCGGAAGAGTCATTGGGGATGGTCTCACTCAACTTCTTGATAAAGTCGTCGTCAATTCCGTAGTCGCTCAACGAACCCGACAGTGCGCCGGTGCCAGCGCCCAAGGCGCCGCCAATGGCAAAACCAGCCAATGGGTTGAGAAACAGCAGGCCGACCAATGCGCCCCATAGGCCGCCAGTGACCAAGCCTGAAGTGGCGCCGATTGCGGTGAGGTTGACGCTTTGTTTGATATGGATCTTGCCTTCGGCGTTGCGCACAACAATGACTGCGTCTTCCAGCTCAACCAAATGTTCTTTGCTGAGCGAAACCATTTTGGTGAGGGCGCGATCGGCTTTTTCGGTGTCTGAAAATCCCACTACGATTAGATCGGACATGTCTTTCATTCCTTGACGGTACAGGTCCAGCCCTGAAAGGGCTGACATTAGGAGGAGTCTCTCAAGTCGTCACAACGTATAAACGCCTTGCCCCGCAGTGATTCAGATGGATCGAATCTTCTGCGAAGATTGAGCGTGGTCGTAAACCTTGAGATGTCAAGTCAGCAGGAAATATCTGTTAGCTGTCACAGGGGGGGAGCTGAGGGAAGGGGAGGTACCGGCAGGTACATATTTTGAATTGTGGAGGGCTGGCTGCGCAGCCCTGACACTCACTCCAAGGGCTGATACCTCGGAGATTTACGATTGAGCGTTTTTGTCGGCTGCAGTCAGACCCGCCTGGATGCGTTGATAGATCTCTTCACGGTGGACAGCAACATCTTTCGGCGCATTGATGCCGATTCTGACCTGTTGGCCGCTGACTCCTAAAATAGTGATCGTAATATCGTCACCGATGTTTATGCTTTCACCAACTTTACGGGTGAGTATCAGCATTTTTTTCTCCTTGATGGCTTTGTAAGGCACGTCTCTGAGACGGTGCGGCTTCGGTCATGGCTACAGAATACTGCTAAGTGCATATAAATGCGCCGCTCATTACAGACGTCACTGCCAGATGTAAAATTCCCTGCACGCGGGAAACTCTCGCAGATGAACCTAAAATAGGGGCGGATTGGATTTGTTCAAGGAGAGCAAAGGCCGCTGCCTCAGTGATAAAATCGACCCACTCAAATAGATAGGGGAAACGCAGTGCGTAAAGTCATCATGATGACAGCAATATTGGCCTTGACGGCTTGCGGTCAGGAGTCTAACGATAAAATCGAGCGGGCTAAAGCTGCTTCTGAATCAACGGTGGTCCAGGTGCCGGTTGCTCACTGGGCGCTGGAGCTCACAGAGGGCCAGAGAGCCACAATTACTGATACCACTGGCAGGCTTCTTGACAACGGTTTTGTCACTTACATTTTAGAAAAAGATGGCGTTCAGCATTTTTTGATCGGGCCATTTGCGACCGAAGCCAAAGCCAAAGAGGCTCAGGACCAGATCAAGCTGAAACCTAAACTCGAAGGCATTGAAACGAATGTAATCGAGCTGCCACCGTCACCCTAATTCGCCAGCACCACGTTTGGTCGCTAAGCGTAGCGCTATATTAGCGTTACGCGACGTTTGGCAGATAAATGTTTGTTCATCTCCAGGCATAGGCGAATCCGGGGGGGAGGGACGTGTTTGAAACGATGGGATGCCCCGATTACGTGCGTATTAACGGCGATGCAGTCGACAACGTGGGCATCCATGCTCTTCGAGGTGTCAGCAGCGCTTGACTATCCCCAGTTCCATTGCTTTCGACACGGCTCCGGTGCGGTTCACCCCGCCAAATTTGAGACGAATATTACCGAAATGAAAATTGACCCCTGATTCGGAACATTTGAGGATCACGGCAATTTCCCACGAGGTTTTTCCCAGTGCTCCCCAAATGAGCACCTCTTTTTCTTTTGGGGTGAGTTTGATGGCGTTGTCACTGTTCTCTTGAGGCTTTGCGGGTCTGGCACGGCGTGGTGATTTTTCACTGGCTGTTGACTGAGACTGATGCATGGTAAGGCGCTCCCATAGATCAATAAAAACATAAGCTGGCTGTAGGAAATATCTTTGTGAATGCTAAGGATGTTTCGTAGGGTTTTTCTTCGGTACAGGTGTTGTTATAAACCGTTCTGTCTTCCTTGGAACCTGTCAAAAATGACAGTGCAGGCACTTTTCAGGCGACGCACAATCAAAAAATAAATCACCTTATTGCCACGGCCGTTAAGTGCTATTCAATTGAATGGCATGCCTTTATCAGGGCAAGCAGATGCCAGGGTATGCACCGACGAATCGCGATGCCGAGGGCAGGACGTAATGAGCAACCACAAGATCGAAATTCGTCGCAGCAACGTCGAAAAAATTCTGCTTGGCGCTGAAAAGGTTTTTGCCGAGAAAGGATTTGCTGGGGCAGCCATGGCCGACATCGCCGCTGAAGTTGAATTGCCGCGCTCCAATTTGCATTACTACTTCAGCACCAAAACCGAGCTGTACAACGCCGTGCTATTAGGCTTGCTTGAGGTGTGGAAACAGGATGCGCTGTGCTTCGAAACCTATGACGATCCGCGGTTGGTACTCAGCAGTTATATACGCGCCAAAATGACCCACTCGCGGACACGGCCTTATGGTTCGAAAGTCTGGGCGGATGAAATCATCCACGGCGCTCCGATGCTGGGACTGAGGTTGGATGCAAGCCTTTATGATTGGGCCAAAATGAAAGAAGCCAAAATCCGCCAATGGGTGGCAGACAAGCGGATTTTGGCGGTCGAGCCGTCCAGCGTGCTGTACATGATCTGGGCCTCGACTCAGCACTACGCAGACTTTGACCATCAGGTGAATATTCTGAACGAGCACCAACCACTGTCGGATATTCAGTTCGAGCGTGCGGTGCAGAGTGTTACCAGCATCATCCTGCGAGGGATCGGGCTGGAGCCGTAACAAAGGCTTTACGGATTGTGTGAGCGACGCAAAACCTGTGGGAGCCGGGCTTGCCCGCGATGCAAGCAACTCGGTTTCTCTGTTAAGCCACTCCGATACCATCGCGAGCAAGCCCGCGCCCACAGATCCGTGTTTGCCTGAGGCATCTCCTACGACGCCACGCGGTACGGGTTACGTGGATCATGGTTCCAATCCATGAATGGCTTACCGGTGCTTTGCGGCATCATCTCGATACAATCCTCGACCGGGCAGGTGATCTGACACAGGTTGCAACCCACGCACTCGTCGTCAATCACTTCATAACGATGGGTCCCGTCAGCCAACCTCAAGCTCGCAATCGCCTGGTGAGAGGTGTCTTCGCAGGCAATATGACAGCGACCACAGCCAATGCACGCCTCCTGATCGATTTTGGCAATCACCTGATAATTTATATCCAGATATTTCCAGTCGGTGGTATTGCCCACTGCACGCCCAGAAAAGTCCTCCAGACTCGAATACCCTTGGCTGTCCATCCAGCGCGACAAGCCGTCTTTCATTTCGTCGACGATCCGAAATCCGTGAAGCATGGCGGCTGTGCAGACCTGCACTGCGCCACACCCCAGTGCGATGAACTCAGCCGCGTCTCGCCAACTGCCAATACCGCCAATCCCACAGATCGGCAAGCCTTGGGTCTGTGGATCGCGGGCAATTTCGGCCACCATATTCAGCGCTATCGGCTTGACTGCCGAGCCGCAGTAACCGCCGTGGGTGCTCTGCGTTCCCACCATGGGCAACGCGACCATGCGCTCAAGGTCGACGCTGGTGATCGAGTTGATGGTGTTAATCAGCGACACCGCATCTGCTCCGCCTCGATAAGCCGCACGAGCGCTAAGGCGCACATCGGTAATGTTGGGCGTGAGTTTGACAATCACCGGCAGCGTGCAATACGTCTTGCACCAGCGCGTGACCATCTCCACGTACTCGGGCACCTGGCCAACCGCCGCGCCCATACCGCGCTCCGGCATGCCGTGGGGACAGCCAAAATTCAGCTCGATGCCATCAGCACCCGTGGCTTCGACCAGCGGCAAAATGTATTTCCAGGCCTGCTCCTCGCACGGCACCATCAGCGACACAATCAGCGCACGATCCGGCCAGTCCTTTTTGACTTGGGTAATTTCACGCAAATTGATTTCAAGCGAACGGTCGGTAATCAGCTCGATATTGTTGATACCCATGACTTCGCGGTTAGGCCCGAAGTGCGCCGAATAGCGCGAGGACACGTTGACCGCTGCCGGGTCTTCTCCCAGGGTTTTCCAGACCACGCCGCCCCAGCCTGCTTCATAGGCGCGGACTACGTTGTAGGCTTTGTCGGTGGGCGGCGCGGAGGCCAGCCAAAACGGATTAGGGGCTTTGATACCGGCGAAATTGATCGAGAGATCGGCCATTTACGCAGCCTCCTGGTTGAGCATGAGTTGGGCATGAATGGCTTCAGCGGCCAGCTTGCCGTGCTGCACAGCTTGCACGGTCAGGTCTTGCCCGAGCGAGGTGCAGTCGCCACCGGCATAAACCCCGGGAACGCTGGTGCGCAGTTGCTCGTCCACTGAAATGCGATCGCCTGTGCGTTGCAGTGAGTGCGCCAGCGGATCGCTCAGCGCGGTCTCATCAAAGGTTTGGCCGATAGCCTTGAACACGGCATCGGCCGCCAACTCAAAGGTTTCGCCGGTGTTGACTAAGTGCCCGTCCTCAAGTCGGGTGCGGGCAAAGCGCATGCCACGGACCTGGCCCTGTTCATCCAGCACCACTTCGTCAGGTTGTGCCCACGTCATCAGGCGTACCTGATTGGCCTTGGCAATGTCTTGCTCGTGCCCGGTGGCTCCCATGTCTTCCAGTCCACGGCGATACACCAGGTTTACCTCGCGGGCGCCAAGACGGGCCATTTGTACCGCCATGTCGATGGCCGTGTTGCCAGCGCCCAGCACAATGCAGCGCTCGGCCAAGGGCAGTTGGGTCAAGTCGTCGCTTTGGCGCAGTTCGCGGATATAGTCAGTGGCCGCCAGCACGCCGGGGGCGTCCTCGTGTGGCAGTCCCAGTTGCCGACTGGCCGCCAGGCCGATGGCCAGAAAGACGGAGTCAAACTGCTGGTGCAGTTCGCTCAGACTCAGGTTGTCGCCCAAGTGCTGGCCATGACGCACCTCGATGCCGCCGATCTGCAACACGAAGTCCACTTCGCGCTGGGCGAAATCATCCACCAGTTTGTATTTGGCAATCCCGTATTCATTGAGCCCGCCGGATTTCTCCCGCGCTTCGAAAATCACCACCTCATGCCCGTGCACCGCCAGTCGATGGGCGCATGCCAATCCGGCAGGGCCCGCACCCACCACGGCAATGCGTTTACCAGTAGGAGCGGCACGCTTGAACGGGTGCTCGCTGAACTGCGCATGGTCGATGGCGTAACGCTGCAGCAGGCCGATCAACACCGGGGCGCACTCCTGCGCGTTGTTGCGTACACACGCTTGCTGGCACAGCACCTCGGTCGGGCACACGCGGGCGCAACTGCCGCCGAGGATATTGGCCGAGAGAATTTTCTGCGCCGCACCTTGCACGTTTTCCTGCTGGATATTGCGAATAAACGACGGGATATCGATTTCACTGGGGCACGCATTAACGCAAGGTGCGTCGTAGCAATACAGGCAGCGTGAGCTTTCCAGTTCGGCCTGGCGCGCGGTCAGGGGGGGCGCCAGATCGGTGAAATGACTGGCCAGCACCAGGGCATTTTCATGGGGGTGCGGTAAATGATTCAGGGACTTGATCACAGTAATTGCCTCACGGTTGTGGGAAGCGTTCTGCCTCTGACGGGCAGTGGTTGTGCACTCAGCGTTTAACAGCGACGGGCGGGTGATACTCAGCGCGTTTTTTCAGCAGATCGAACACGGCCGGGTAGGCCGGGCGCTCGATGTAACGGCCAGCCCCGCGTTCTGCGCGCAGGTCGCCATCGGCCCACACCACGCGGCCTTGGCTGATGGTGTGACTGGGCACGCCGCGTACGATCTTGCCTTCGAAAATGTTGAAATCGACCTGTTGATGGTGGGTTTTAGCGGAAATAGTGCGCGTGCCTTGCGGGTCCCACAGCACCAGATCGGCATCAGCGCCGACCCGGATCGAGCCCTTGCGCGGGTACAGATTGAAAATCTTCGCGGTGTTGGTCGAGGTCAGTGCCACGAACTCTTGCATCGACAAGCGCCCGGTGTTCACGCCTTCATCCCACAACACCGCCATGCGGTCTTCAATGCCTGCCGTGCCGTTGGGGATCTTGCTGAAATCGTCGCGCCCGGCGGCCTTTTGTTCGGCGCAAAAGCAGCAGTGATCGGTGGCCGTGGTGTGCAAGTTGCCCGATTGCAAGCCATGCCACAGCGCTTGTTGATGACCGAGCGGGCGGAACGGCGGGCTCATCACATAACCCGCGGCGGTTTGCCAGTCGGGATGCTGATACACGCTGTCATCGAGCAGCAAGTGTCCGGCCAGCACTTCGCCATACACCGGCTGGCCTTGACTGCGGGCGTAGGTAATTTCGTCCAGTGCTTCACGGGTCGAGACATGCACCAGGTACAGCGGCGTACCAATGGTTTGAGCGATGCGAATCGCCCGACTGGCGGCTTCGCCTTCAACTTGCGAAGGGCGCGACAGCGGGTGCGCTTCCGGGCCTGTCATGCCCTGGGCCATGAGCTTGCGCTGCAAGTGGTACACCAGCTCGCCGTTTTCGGCATGCACGGTCGGCACGGCGCCGAGTTCCAGGCAGCGCTCAAAGCTGGCCACCAGCGTGTCGTCGGCGGCCATGATCGCGTTTTTGTAGGCCATGAAATGCTTGAAGCTGTTAATCCCGTGCTGGCTGACCAACTCAGACATTTCCTCGCGAACCTGCTCGCTCCACCAGGTAATGGCGACATGAAACCCATAGTCCGACGCTGACTTCTCAGCCCAGCCGCGCCATTGGTGAAACGCCTCCAGCAACGACTGCTGAGGGTTGGGAATGACAAAATCAATGATGGACGTTGTGCCGCCTGCCAGACCGGCCGCCGTGCCACTGAAGAAGTCTTCACTGGCCACTGTTCCCATAAACGGTAATTGCATATGCGTGTGCGGATCGATACCACCGGGAAGTAGATATTGACCGCTGCCATCCAACACTTCGCAGCCAGCCGGAACATCAAGATCAGTTCCAATTGCGCGGATTAGACCGTCTGCACAATAAACATCAGCACAATAACTTTCATCATGGGTCACAAGCGTAGCGCCACGGATTAACAGTGACATACCAAGTTCCTCGCAGGCAGACCGGCTAAGGCCGGTTCTAATGTTGTTATTACGACCGTAGTACAGGATTTCATTCCTGTCACTGGTGACAGGAATGAAATCTAGTGGGTTGTTAGCGAATGAGCAAATAATATTTTAAGCGCGCTTATTGTTAAGTAAGTTTATGATTTATATGGTTTTATTTATTTAAACGCCAAAATGGTGCATGCGTTCACCATTTCGGCGCACTTGACAGGAATAAAATATAGGCGAAGTTTCTTATGCTAAATCAGGTGCTTGAAGCACTCGGAGAACGCTACGCAGCGAACAAAAGTAAATAAGCCTGCACCGATATGTTTCGTTTAGTTCTATCAAAAAATTGATAAATGTTTTGAGGCAGGGTTTAAAGGCGCGGCCGGGGTCATTGAAAGCGCTTTAAAACCAGCCAGTTGTAAGGTGTGAACACCACTGTGGGTGAACACTGCAACTGTGTCGGCACAGTTTTTGATTACCGCTGCTTAACCCGGATGACCTAAATCCGAAAGGGAACGCTCTGCGTCCGTGCGCAGAGTCGATCACTAAAACAAGAGCCTCCAAACAAGAGAGTGAGCGAGCATGCAAACGAGCAGATCTCAAGTCACCGAACGAAACGGTTTGTACGAGTTGGAAGCCGGGCCTGAAATTCTCGACAGCCCCCGTTACAACCACGACATCGCCCCCACCAAAGTCCACGAGCGTACCTGGAACAAATGGCACATCACCGCGCTGTGGATCGGCATGTCCATTTGCGTGCCCACCTACACCTTGGGCGGCGTGCTCACTGCCTACTTCGGGCTGTCGGTTGGCGAGGCGCTGCTGGCGATTTTGCTGGCCAATATCGTGGTGTTGATCCCCCTGACCCTGAACGCGTTTGCAGGCACCAAATACGGAATTCCGTTCCCGGTACTGTTGCGTTCCTCGTTCGGCATTCTGGGTTCCAACGTGCCATGTCTGATCCGTGCTCTTGTGGCCTGCGGCTGGTTCGGGATCCAGACGCTGTTTGGCGGACTGGCCATTCACCTGTTTCTGGGGTCGGTATTTGAGGGCTGGAAAAGCCTCGGCGGCACTGGGGAAGTGATCGGCTTCATGCTGTTTTGGGCGCTCAATTTGTGGGTGGTATTGCGCGGCGCCGAATCAATCAAGTGGCTCGAAACCCTGTCTGCGCCGTTGTTGGTGCTGGTGGGTGTCGGCTTGCTGGTTTGGGCCTTGCCGAATGTGTCGATGACCGAGTTATTGGCCCAGCCGCCCAAGCGTCCCGAAGGTGCCAGCGTGTATGGCTACTTCTTCGCGGGCTTGACTGCGATGGTGGGGTTTTGGGCTACCTTGTCGCTCAATATTCCCGACTTCAGCCGCTACGCCAAAAGCCAGAAAGACCAGATATTGGGGCAAATATTTGGCTTGCCGCTGACCATGTTCCTGTTCGCTGCACTGGGCGTGGTGATGACTGCCGCGTCCGAAAAACTGGTCGGTGTGACGGTGTCTGACCCGGTCAGTCTGATCGGCCATATCCAGAGCCCTGTGTGGGTCGCGCTGGCCATGGCCTTGATCATCATCGCTACCTTGTCGACCAACACGGCGGCCAACATCGTGTCGCCCACCAATGACTTCCAGAACATCGCGCCCAAGCTGATCAACCGCACCAAGGCGGTGATGTTGACGGGCCTGGTGGGGCTGGCGCTGATGGCGCACGAACTGCTCAAAAAACTCGGCCTGCTGGTGTCCGATGTCAGCCTCGAAACCGTGTATTCCAACTGGCTGCTGGGCTACTCCAGCCTGCTGGGGCCGATTGCCGGGATCATGGTGGTCGACTACTTCATCATCCGTCAGCAAAAACTCGACCTTGCCGGGCTGTACCGCGACGGCGTCTACCCGGCCTGGAACTGGAACGGTTTCATCGCTTTTGGCGTCCCTGTGGTCTTGACCCTGTTGTCCTTGGGCAGCAGCGCTTTCAGTTGGTTTTATGACTACGGCTGGTTCACCGGATCGTTTCTCGGTGCAGCGATTTACTACGGACTGTGCCGCCTGAGCAGCCCGCAAACGGCCGCTGCCAAAGGCACGGTTTGAGCTGGATTTTTATAAGAAACTGCCTGAGGAAATATCATGAAAGCAGCACAAGACCTTCAGCAGCAACGCACAAAACTGGTCAACGGCGAACGCCTGTGGGCCTCGCTCATGGAGTTGGCGCAACTGGGCGCCACCGTCAAAGGCGGCGTCTGTCGCCTGGCCTTGACCGACCTCGACCGCCAGGCCCGGGACATCTTCGTGCGCTGGTGCCAAGACGCGGGTTGCACCGTCAGCGTCGACGCTGTGGGCAATATTTTCGCCCGCCGCCCTGGGCGCAACCCGGACCTGCCGCCGGTGATGACCGGCAGTCACATCGACACCCAACCCACCGGCGGCAAGTTTGATGGCTGCTTCGGTGTACTGGCCGGGGTTGAAGTGTTGCGCACGCTCAATGACCTCAACATCGAAACCGAAGCGCCACTGGAAGTGGTGGTGTGGACCAACGAAGAAGGCTCGCGTTTTGCGCCGTGCATGATGGGCTCGGGCGTGTTTGCCGAAAAATTCACCCTTGAAGAAACCCTGGCCAAAACCGATGCCCAAGGCGTGACCGTCGGCGAGGCCCTGAACGCGATTGGCTATGCGGGCAAACGAAAAGTCAGTGGCCATCCAGTGGGCGCCTATTTTGAAGCCCACATCGAACAAGGGCCGATCCTGGAAGACGAACGCAAAACCATCGGCGTGGTGCTCGGCGCTCTCGGGCAAAAATGGTTCGACCTCAACCTGCGCGGCGTAGAAGCGCATGCCGGCCCGACACCGATGCACCTGCGCAAAGACGCTTTGGTCGGCGCTGCGGCCGTGGTCGCGGCAGTCAATAAAGCCGCTTTGGGCCATCAACCCCACGCCTGCGGCACGGTAGGTTGTCTGCAAGCGTACCCGGGATCGCGCAACGTCATCCCGGGCGAAGTGCGCATGACCCTGGACTTCCGGCACCTACTGCCTGAGCGCCTGGACGCCATGATCGCCGAGGTTCGCGGTGTAATCGAAGCCACCTGTGCCAAACATGGCCTGAGCTTTGAACTGACCCCGACTGCCGACTTCCCGCCGCTGTACTTCAACCCCGACTGCGTCAACGCCGTACGTGAGGCGGCGAGTGAACTGGGGCTCAGCCACATGGACATCGTCAGTGGGGCAGGGCACGACGCAATCTTCCTCGCCGAGTTGGGCCCTGCGGGCATGATCTTCGTCCCCTGCGAAGGTGGCATCAGCCACAACGAAATTGAAAATGCCGACCCAAAAGACTTGGCAGCAGGGTGTGCGGTGTTGCTCAAAGCGATGCTGGCGGCGTCGAAAACAGTGGCGGGTTCAGCGGTCAGATAAAGCACAAATAACCACGTGGGGGTAGTCGCAGGCTGCGATCATTTGATCTTCAACATCAAAAGATCGCAGCCTGCGACTGTTCCTGCGAAAGTGTTCCTCTTTGAATTTTTCATTTACTTGAGTCTTCTCAGGCACCCCTCTACAAATAAGCCATCAAGGTCATTGTATCGGCAGGCGCTATACATGCCTGATGACCCACACCCTTCCGATGTCGCTATCCACGCGATGCTGAATATTCTCGAATTAGTATTTCAGGTTGTTACTTGTGCCTAAGTGAGTGCGCTGAAACTTTAGGTGGTGAAGTCATGAAAACAATGAGTTAGCGGCGTCTGAACGTTATAGGCGTAGTCCTGCGTAGGGCATTTCGATAAAATTTTGTTTGTTGAACTGTATTTGACAGGGTTAGCGTCTGTTTGTGAGTCCCTTACTTCGGTTTTCGTACTGATAAGGAGGTTGCGATGAAATTGGCTGATGTCGGAAATACGCCTTTTGTAGAAGTGTATGGATTACTCCCGAATGGCAATCGTCTTTTTTCAAAATGTGAATATATGAATCCTACAGGTAGCCATAAAGACAGAACCTATCTGAATATTATTGAAAACATGGAAAAGCAGGGCGTTATCAGGAAAGGAATGACGCTCATTGATTGCTCAACCGGTAATGGTGGGGCCGCCCTTGCATGGATAGGTAGAGAGAAAGGTTATAAGATAATTGTTTTTATGCCTGAAGGCATGACCGATGAACGCAAGCAGCAAATCCTCTCTTTTGGAGCGGATATTATTGAAACACCAAAAGAAACATTTTTGATGGGTGCCGCTATTGCAGCAGACGAATATCGGAAAAAACACCCTGTTGGAGAAGTTTGTTTTTTGGATCAGTCCAGTACATTGCTTAATAAAAGTGCGTGGCATGCCTGTGGGCAGGAAATTGTCAGCGCGTTGCATAGGCAACGAGTAGTGCCAGACTTATTTATTTGTTCGATCGGTACGGGAGGTACGTTTTGCGGTATTGCTGACATATTGAGGCGGGAATATAAAAATATTAAAACGATCGGTATTGAAGTAGATAGGTCCGCACCTTTGTACGCCTCCCGGCGAGGTGAGGTGTTTGAACATAAATCTCATAATCTTATGGGTCTTGGTGCTGGGGTGCTATCGGTTAATACAATTCCTGAGTTGATCGATGAAGTAAGGGTGGTCGATGGTCATGCGGCATGGGATCGAATGAAAAAATTTATAGCGGAATATAATTTTGGCATTGGCCCCACGTGTGGAGCAAACCTGATGGTGTGTGAAGACGTGGCCCGCCTGGAGAGTGGAAAAAATATTGTCACTCTTTTTTTTGACAGCGCCTGGAAGTATGAAAGTCGCTGGGAAGGTGTTTATCCTGATTATGCGGAGGCAGAATGAAACTGCTCAAAGATGTTTACGAGAAAGCTAAAGTTGTGAGTGTCGGATCGACATTGATTACAGTCAATGAATTCAGCGATCAACTCCCGGCCCTTCGACCCGAAGTGCTGTCTGAAGTGGCTAATGAGGTTGTTAAGTTGATGGATTCGACTGCAGATAAGATTGTCACAGAAGAAGATAAAGGTGCTCCTTTGGCAACGGCGGTATCACTGTTGACGGGTATCCCGATGGCAATGGCGCGTTGGTATACCTATCGTTTGGACAGTGTGAACCAGGCGGCGGTTGACATCACTTCTGAATATTTTCAGGGCACGTTGTACCTCAATGGTATTCAACCCGGTGATCGCGTTGTGATCGTGGACGACACCCTTAGCACTGGAGGGGCTGTGATCTCCCTGATTGAATCGATCAGGCAATGTGGCGGCGAAGTGATTGACGTAATCTGCGCAGTTGAAAAGGTTCAAAAAGAGGGCGCGGTCAACGTTTTTAACAAAACCGGTATTACGGTTAAAACGCTGATGAAAATAAAGCTGTCAGGCGAGAAAGTAGAGGTTTTAGGGTTTGACGAGCTAACTTCCTGATGCGAACGGTACCATTGGCTCTACCACTGCCAAGTAGGTTGGTCGAATGCAGATAAAAAACAAGGGTGTTGTTTTAGGGCTGTTATTTTGTTTTATAAGTGCTGCTTTTGATGTCTATGTTGCTTTTGTGACTCAGACACTCAGTACAGTTGTGGTGATTTTTTATTGCTTTGTTTCTTCTTCGTTGTTGTTTTTAGGGTGCAGCCTCTGGAAAGACCGAGTGTCATTGTTTTCTAATGTTAAGCAAGGGAGGATGCTGGTTGTCTGGATTAACATTTCAGTTGTTCTTAACTGGGGAGGGCTTTTTTACGCCCTGCGTTATTTGGAACCTGCGGTCGTAGGCGTGGCATCGGTTGCTTGTGGTCCGGCATTAACCATGATCATTTCTGCTTTTATAAAATCAGACAGTAAAGCGACACCGGCCGAAGCGGTGATTGCATGCCTGGTGTTGTTGTCAGTAGCGATTATGCTATTTCAATCATTTGTTGGAGTAAGCGGCATTTCATCTACGACGTTCGAACAGCGAATTATCGGTATCGTTAGCGTGGTGTTATGTGCGCTGGGTACTGTGCTTTATACCGTGGTTTCTAAAAGAATGTTTGCGCGCCACTGGAAGGTCGAGCAAATTTTGGCGATCAGAAATCTATTGATGGTTGCGATATGCAGTGTGCTTGTTTCTGTAAGTGATGTTTCATTCAGTGTCGCAACTGAGTGGATAGCGCCGATGCTGGTGTTGGTGGTCCTTGGTCATGTGTTACCCATTTATTTGATCCAGCAATCAATTTTTCACCTCAGCGCGCTGCATGTGTCTTTTGTATTGCTGACACTGCCAGTGTTCACGTTATGGCTTCAGTATATGGATTCACGTGTCGCATTTTCTATGTCGAGTGTGGTTGCAGTCGGTGTGATCGTGGCGCTGCTGTTACTGCTGTCGCTTTCAAGCGTCAGGAAAAAAAGGTAGGGTTTAATATGATCAAGGTTTTAATCGTCGACGGATTTTCCTCGGGTAAGTTTGTGGCGAAAAAACTATACGAAGACGGCTGCCTGTTATGGCACTTGGCGTCCAGTGCTGAGATTGACGATTATTACTACGTGGGTTTTGATTTCAGTATTTACCAAAAAGCAATGGTAAATGTGGATATCGACACCACACTTCTTGAACTCAAGCAGTTTGGAGCCGATGTCGTTGTCGCCGGTGCAGAAAGTGGTGTGCTGCTGGCCGATAGGTTGAATGAGTATTTTGGATTGAGCTATGCCAATGACGCTGGCAGTTCTTGTGCGCGAAGAAATAAATACCACATGATCCAATACGTAACTCATGCGGGGTTGTCAGCTGCCGCGCAGTGCGCAGTTGATAGTTGGGCAGCAGGGTGCGAATGGATTAAAACGCATCAAAAATTTCCTGTTGTCGTGAAGCCGCTGGAAAGCGCAGGGGCCGATGGAGTTTATATATGCCCAGACCTCGCGGCCTGCGAGCGTGCATTTAAAGAGCTGCTGGGGACGCGTAATAGACTCAATATCGAGAACAGGCAAGTGTTGCTGCAAGAGTATTTGGTAGGCACTGAGTATGTGGTGAATATGGTGTCTTTAGGCGGGCGGCAACTGGTTACGGAGGTTGTCAAATATCAAAAATGCCTTTTAGCCTCTGGCAGCGTTGTGTATGACATCGATCAATTAATCGACTCCAGCGCTGAGGGATACACCGAATTGGTCAATTACACCCGGCAGGTGGTTAAAAGTCTGGGAATTAAAAATGGGCCGAGTCATGCTGAGGTCATGCTTACCGAAAATGGCCCAGTGCTGGTCGAAGTTGCGGCCCGCACGGATGGGATTCTCAGGGCCAGTGTTTGCGCTGAAACAACTGGGCTAGGACAGATTGATGCATTAGCGCTATCGATTACTGACCCCGGCGAATTTGAGCAATTGTTGGCATCTGGCGCAGACTATGAAGTGTTCAATCACACTTACAACGTCTGCCTTATAAACACTGAAGAAGGTGTATTCCGACAAAAAGCGTTTCTAACTGAAGTAACTCGTCTGGACTCGTTTTTTGAAGTGGTTTTCTACCTCGCGGATGGGCAAAAAATCGGTATCACCCGCGATGTTTTTAGCCAGCCTGGTACGGTTTATCTGGTTCATCCTGACCTCAGTCAAATTGAAAGTGACTACGCTAGAATCCGCGAAATGGAAGCGGCAGGTATTTACCGAGAGCATTGAGTCTTCATGCGAGGTCTGCGCCGAGCCAGCGTACATAGGCAGTCTCGACGCAGACAGGTCCAACGTTACTGTTGGCCCTCCCAACCGCCTCCCAGCGCCGTCAACAACCCGACACTGGCCTGCAACTGCCGGGTACGCAGGGCTTGCACCTGACGCTGTGCCTGCAACGCCGCCGTTTGCGCAGTCACTACGTCCAGGTAACTCACAGCCCCCGCCTCGTAGCTGTTGGTGGCGAGGGTTTGGGTATGTTGCGCTGCGTTGGCTGCCGCTTGTTCGTCGAGGCTTTCCTGCCTCAGGTCGCGCAGTTGCGCCAGGTTGTCTTCCACTTCTCGTACGGCGTGCAGCACTTGGCTGCGGTAGTGCGCAGACGCTTCTTCGAACTCGGCTTTGGCCTGGCGCTCTTGGGCGTCCAACCTGCCGCCATCGAATATAGGCAAGCTGACCAGTGGCCCCAAGGCCCAGAAACGATTGCCCGCTGACAACAAATTTCCGCTGCCCTGGGTTTGTCCGCCCAGCAATCCGGTCAGGCTGAAGTCCGGGTACCAAGCGGCCTTGGCCACGCCGATTTGGGCGTTGGCAGCGAATACTCGGCGTTCGGCTGCGGCGATGTCTGGCCTGCGTTGCAGCAAGGTGCTGGGCAGGGCGGCGGGTTGCGCCGGGACGTTCAAGGTCTGCGTGCTCGGCGCCAGGGCAAAGCTGCTGGCAGGCTCGCCCACCAGTTCGCCAATGGCGTGTTCGGTCAGGTTGCGCTGGGCGCGCACGTCGTCCAATTGTGCTTCGGCTGTGGCCAATTGGTTTTGTGCGCGGGTCAGGTCGAGTTCAGAGGCAATTTGCCCTTGAAAACGGGCGCGGGTCAGTTGCAAGGCTTGGCTGTAGTCATCCAGGGTGCTGGAGAGGATGCGGCTTTGCGCATCCAGCCCGTCGAGTTGCACGTACAGGCTGGCCAGTTGTTGTTGCAGGCTCAAGCGTGCAACCGCCAGGTCATCGGCTGAGGCTTGGGCCTGGGCATCACCGGCCGCGACTTGATTGCGGATTTTGCCCCATAAGTCCAAATCATAATTGAGCGCAAAACCTGCGGTGTTGCTGTTGTACATCGAAGGCTGGGTGGTACCGCGCAACGGCCGGTTGTCTGATTGACGCTGACGCAACGGCTGCCCGCTGGCGGTGATTTGCGGAAACAATCCCGCATGGAACTGGCTGGCATACGCCTGCGCGGCATCGTAGTGCGCAAGGGCTGCCGCCAGATTCGGGTTGGCACTGAGCAGGCGCTGTTGCAGGTCGTTCAAGCGCTCATCGTGGTACAGCCGCCACCATTGTGGCGACAGTTGATCGCCCGGCTGCGCGCTGTGCCACGGGCCATCGCTAGTCTGCTCGCGGTAGTGCTGCGGCAGGTCGAGCACGGGCGGTTCGTAGGTCGGGGCCAGCGAGCAGCCTTGCAGCGCCAGCGCCAACAACAACGCGCTGCGTTTAAGCTTTGGCGACATGGGGCGCTCCTGTATCGGCAAGTTTGACCGTGTCACCTTCGCGCAAGGCATCAGGCGGGTTGTCGATGACCGTGTCAGCGGGTTTCAGGCCCTGGTCGATCACCAGTCGGTCGCCCAAGTCCATGCCGATATGGATGTTCTGCAAGTGCACGTGTTTCGCGCTGTCCAGCACCGCCACTTGGGTGCCTTGCGCGCGGAAGATCAGCGCACTGGCCGGAATGCTCACGCCATGGGTGTCCGCTGGAATGGACAGCACCGCTTCGGCATAGTCGCCGGGCAACAGGGCATCGTTGGGGTTTTGCGCGACGAACTGTGCCATCAAGGTGCCAGAGCGCGGATCAACCGACGTCGAGTTGCCGATCAACTGGGCGCTGAAGGTTTGCCCGGGATGCTCCGGCACATTGAGTTGCACCTGCATGCCGGGGCGAATCACGCTGGCGTAGTTTTGCGGCACGGGCACGTACAGGCGCAGTTGATGGATGTCGGCGATGTCGAACAATTCCGGGTCGCTGTCGGTGTCAGCCTTGACCAGTTGGCCAATGTCGGTGTTGCGCGCGGTGATGGTGCCAGCGAATGGCGCACGAATGGTTTTGTAGTCCTCCAGCGATGACAGCCGTGCGTAATCGGCTTCGGCGGCTTGGGCATTGGCCTTCGCGGCAGCGGCGTTGGAGTGTTTCTCGTCGGCCTCCTGACGCGATACCGAATGACTGGCCAGCAGGTTTTGCCAGCGGGTGGCCGTGGTCGCGGCAAGCCGGGCGTTGGCCTGTTCTTGAAGCATATGGGCGCGGGCTTGCGCCAATTGCTGGTCAAGGTCAGGGCTTTCAATCACGGCCAGCACCTGACCGGTGGTGACCTTGCTGCCGATGTCGGTTTTCCAGCTTTTGAGGTAGCCATTGACCCGCGCATGAATCGGCGCCTTGCTCCAGGCTTCAAGGTGCGCGGGCAGGCGCAGGGTGTCGCCGTGGGCGTTTTGCAGGGGCTGGAACACGCTGACCACCGGCAAGGCGGCGGCCTCGGTCCAGCCAATCACCGCATGCTCATGCCGGCTGCGCGCTGCCAGGCCATTGGCGACCAGTAACGCGGCCAGTGTCAGGCCGCCGATGCCCAGTAGCATCAAACGCTTGCGCGAAGGTTTTTGATCAGACGACATGGGTAGTTTCTCCAGCAGCAGCGCGATTTTTTTCACTGCCGTGCACCAGGCTGAACACCACGGGCACGAACAGCAGGGTGGCGACGGTTGCCAGCATCAGACCGCCAATCACGGCGCGTCCGAGCGGGGCGTTCTGTTCTTCTGAAATAGCCAGCGGCAACATGCCGATCATCATCGCCAGCGCGGTCATGCACACCGGACGGAAGCGTGTGTAACCCGCTTCGAGTGCGGCTTTGAGTGCATCGCCATGTTCGGCCAGGCGCTCTCGACAGAAGCTCACCACCAGAATCGAGTTGGCGGTGGCCACCCCCATGCACAAGATGGCGCCGGTCAAGGCCGGAACCGACAGCGATGTGCCGCTGAGAAACAGCATCCACACAATCCCGGCCAGGGCGGCGGGCAGGGCGGTGATGATCACAAACGGATCGACCCAGGACTGAAAGTTGACCACGATCAGCAGATAGATCAGCACCACGGCGCCGAGCAGGCCAAAACTCAAGCCATTGAAGGCTTCATGCAGGGCGTCGATCTGGCCGTGCAAGGTGATGGTTGCGCCTTTGGGACGCAGGTCCGATGCGCCGTCAATCACCTTCTGCACATCTGCCGCCACCGAGCCCAGATCGCGGCCCTGAATGTTGGCGTACACGTCCAGCGTGGGCTGGATGTTGTAGTGCGTGACCACGGCCGGGCTGTCGACGCGACTGATGGTTGCCAGGCCGCCAAGGATTTGTGTCTGGCCGTTGCTACCGGTCACCGGCAAGGCTTCCAGGGCTGGAAGGCTGTCCAGGCGGTATTGCGGGGTGGCCGCGACGACGCCGTAAGACACGCCGTTTTGCGGGTTAAGCCAGAAGGTCGGGGCCACCTGGGAGCTGCCGGCCAAAGACGCCACCATGCTGTTGGTGACATCGCGTTCGGTAATCCCTAGGCCACTGGCGCGCAGGCGATCGACGTTGACTTGCAGCGATGGGTAACCCACCGACTGCTGGATCCGCAGGTCGGCAATCCCCGGGACGTGTTGCAAGCGTCGTTGCAGTTCCAGTGCATACGCCCGGTTGGCCGCGTCGTCACGTCCGGAGATTTTTATGTCCAGCGGTGCCGGGGCTCCGAAGTTGAGGATCTGGGTACTGATATCCGCAGGCATAAAGGCAAACTGGCTGCCGGGGAAACTCTCGGGCAAGGCTTCGCGCAAGTGTTTCACGTAGTCCGCCGTCGGGCTGTGATCGGCCTTGAGCGAGATTTGAATATCGCCGTCTTGCGGGCCGACAGTGCCGCTGCTGCTGTAGGCCATGTCGATACCGCTTAACGGAATGCCAATGTTATCGATGATGGTGTCCAGTTGATCGGCCGGAATGATTTCGCGAATCCGCGACTCGATACGGTCGAAGGCGGCGGCACTTTCTTCAATCCGTGTCCCCAGCGGCAAGCGCACGTGCAGGGCCAATGCCCCGGCATCGGTGGCCGGAAAGAAGTCTTGCCCCAGGCTTGGCAGCAACACAAATGAGGCCAGTACACACGTCATGAATCCCAGCAAAAAACGTTTGCGATGGGCCAGGGCCAGTTCCAGCACGCCGTAGTAAGCATCACGTACAGCCGAGAAACGGCGCTCAAATCCTTGCTGAAAGTTCAGCAGTGCACGCACTGGCGCCGAGTGTTTCTGGGTGTGCTGATCGCCCTCGTGATGGTTGATGTAACCATCTTCCGGGTGATGCCCCGAGCCTTGCTCCGGCACGTGGGGCTTGAGCAGGAACATCGCCAGCGTTGGTACCAGGGTCCGCGACAGGATGAACGAGCTGCCCATCGCAAAAATCACCGACAGCGCCATGGGGCGGAACAGGTAACCGGCAATCCCCTGCAACATAAACATCGGCACAAACACGATGCAGATACACAGCAGCGACACAAATGCCGGGCCGACAATCTGCTTGGCCCCATCGAGAATCGCATCGCGCACCGACTTGCCTTGTTCAAGGTGCCAGTTGATGTTCTCGATGGTCACTGTCGCATCGTCGACCAATATTCCCACCGCCAGTGCCAGCCCTCCGAGCGTCATGACGTTCAGGGTTTGCCCACTGAGGGCCAGCAGAGCAATGGCTGAGAGCACCGCCAGCGGGATCGACACGGCAATGATCAGGGTCGAACGCCAGCTGCCCAGGAACAGCAGAATCATGGCGCTGGTCAGCAAGGCGGCAATGATGCCTTCCTGCGCCACGCTGCCGACCGATTGCTTGACGAACACCGACGCGTCGCCCAGCAACGAAGTTTTAAGCGAGGGCGGCAAGGTTTCATTGATGCGTGGCAGCATCCCGCGGATGCCGTCGACAATCGACAAGGTCGAGATATTTCCGTTTTTCAAGGCCGGCATCAGCACTGCCCGTTGACCGTCGACACGCACGATGTTGGTTTGCGGCGGCGATCCATCGCGCACGTGGGCCACTTGACCAATGGTAATCAGCGCGCCATTGACGGTTTTGATCGGCATGTCATTGAGCTCATCAATCGCCTTGGGGCTGTTGTTGAGCATCACGGTGTATTCGTAGGTGCCGAGCTTGGCCGTCCCGACCGGAATAATCTGGTTCTGCGCTGCCAGGGCGGCCCCTACGTCTTGTGCTGACAAGCCTTTGGCTGCCAGTGCCTGCGGGTCAAGGTCGAGGGTGATCTGGCGCTGTTTACCGCCCATGGGCGTTGGCATGGCCAGGCCAGGCAGCGAACTCAAAGGCAGGCGAATATTGTTCTGTACCAGATCGCGGATTTTGGCTTCCGAGAGCGTCGGGCTGGAGAACGCCATTTGCAGAATGGGCACCGTCGACGCGCTGTAGTTGAGAATCAGCGGCGGGGTGATGCCGGGTGGCATTTGCTTGAGCACCGTTTGTGACACGGCGGTCACTTGCGCGTTGGCGGTGCGAATGTCGACGCCGGGCTGGAAGAAAATCTTCACGATGCCCATACCGGGCAGCGATTGCGACTCGATGTGTTCGATGTCGTTGACCGTGGTACTCAACGAGCGCTCGTACGTATAAATGACCCGGCCTGCCATATCGGCAGGCGCCAGCCCGGTGTATTGCCATACCACGGCAACCACGGGAATACCAATGTCAGGAAACACATCCGTCGGGGTGCGCACAGCCGCCAGCGGCCCGATGATGCAGATGAAAATCGCCAGCACGATAAACGTGTAGGGCTTGTGCAATGCGGTCTTTACCAGCCCGAGCATGCCAGAACCTCCGAGGAGTGAAATTGCAAACACGGGCAGTCTTACCGCTCAAACCTAACGATCAGCTTTCAGCAACATGAAGGAAGGTTTAGGTATGGGCTGAAAATCCCTTCACCTTCATTCATTAGGCCGGTCGCGGGTTGCAGATCAAGCTTGAGGCCTATTCGACGGGTTGAGTGTTGGGCCTGTCGCACTCTTTGGTTTCATTTGTGAGGCACACCTTGATGAACCTTAAACCCCTGTTAGTGATTCCGTCCCTGAGCCTGGTGCTGTTGCTGTCAGCCTGTGCTGGCCCGATGCCCAAGCAAGACCCGAGCGAAGCCTGGATAGGCCTGAAGGAAGAAGGTAACAGCGACTTGATGGCCGAGCGCGTCGATGGCAAGAACATCAACGACGGCCGCTACTTTGAAGTCACCCCAGGCGCGCATCACCTTGATGTCACCTTGTTTGAAGGGGCCACCGGTGATGAGAACGAAGTGAATTGCCAAGGCAAGGTCAATTACCAGCAATTCAAGGCGGGCGAGCGTTACGAACTGATCGAATCGAGCTTGGGCCCAGAGGTCAGCGCCACGCTGGTTGATTCCCACGGTAAGGAAGTGGCCCACACCGCTGACTTCAACTGCATGCCGGGCTAACACCCCGCGTACTGTAGCCGCTGACGAGGTACGAAGGCTGCGATCGAGTGCGCAGCAGTCGTAAAATCTCAGGCCCCTCAGCGCATCTGGGACTCCGGGCCAACAGGTTTACGACGGCTGCGCCGCCGATCGCAGCCTTCGTGCCTTGTCAGCGACTACAGGGTTTGGTGTGTCAGTTAAAACGAGCGAACAATCTTGCCCAGGGTTTCCATGGCCTTTTCACAGGTCTCATCCCAGGGGCTGCCGTAGTTCAGGCGGATGCAGTTTCTAAAGCGCTGGGTCGCCGAGAAAATCGGCCCCGGCGCGATGCTGATGCCTTGGGCCAGGGCCATCTGAAACAGTTTGAGCGAGTCCATCTGTTCAGGCAGTTCCAGCCACAAAAAATACCCCCCTGCAGGTTTACTGACTCGGGTTTGCGCCGGGAAGTACCGCGCAATCGCTGCCAGCATCGCGCTTTGCTGGTCCTCCAGCGCATCGCGCAGGCGCCGCAAGTGACGGTCGTAACCGCCGTGCTGCAAATAGTCGGCAATCGCCGCTTGTGCCGGCATTGATGCGCACAGCGAAGTCATGAGTTTCAGGCGCTCTATCTTTTGCGCAAAGCGCCCGGCCGCGACCCAACCGATCCGATAACCCGGTGCCAGGCTTTTGGCAAATGAGCCGCAATGCATCACCAGCCCTTCGGTGTCGAAGGCCTTGGCGGGTTTGGGCGCGTGTTGACCGAAGTACAACTCGGCGTACACATCGTCTTCAATCAACGGCACCTGATGCTCGCGCAGCAGTTCGACCAGCGCCTGTTTCTTGGCTTCGGGCATGGTGGCGCCAATCGGGTTTTGAAAACTGGTCATGCACCACACGGCCTTGATCGGATGCCGATCGAGGGTCTGCGCCAACGCATCGAGGTCGATGCCGTCGCGCGGGTGGACCGGGATTTCGATGGCCTTGAGCTTGAGTCGCTCCAGCACTTGCAGGCAGGCGTAAAAAGCCGGGGCTTCAATCGCGACCAGATCACCGGGTTCAGTGACGGCTTGCAGGCACAGGTTCAAGGCTTCCAGCGCGCCATTGGTGATCAGCAACTCCTCCATCGGCAGCATCAGCCCGCCGACCATATACCGCAGGGCAATCTGGCGACGCAGTTGCGGGTTGCCCGGCGACATGTCGGTGACCACCATGCGCGGGTCCATTTCGCGGCTGGCGCTGGCCATCGAGCGAGCCAGACGTTGCAGCGGGAACAGCATGGGGCTGGGGAAGGCCGAGCCGAACGGCACGGTATGCGGGTCTTTGATCGAGTCCAGCACTGAGAACACCAGGTCGCTGACATCGACCTGAGTGGACTCGGTGGCGTGGCTGCTGACCACCGGTTCGGAAAACGGGCTGGGCGCGTGCGTGTTGACGAAATACCCCGAGCGCGGCTTGGCGCGAATCAGGCCGCGGCGTTCGAGCAGGTAATAGGCCTGAAACACCGTGGATGGGCTGACCCCATAAGTCTGGCTGGCATAGCGCACCGACGGCACGCGCTGACCGGGGCCGAGCACCCCGGATCGGATCAGTTCAGCAATATCGTCAGCGAATTTTTCGTAGCGTTTCATGAACTAAAACTCAGCTAATCCTGTGGAAGTGGGCTTGCTCGCGATGTTAACGCTGCGGTTTGCCGAAATGACCGCGTCGATGCTATCGCGAGCAAGCTCGCTCCCACAGGAGAATGTGTGATTTAACGATTTATCGGTGCAACAAACCGGCTCTTGGCCACACTGCGCACACTCGGTTCATCGGTGTCGGTGACCACAAATTCAATGGTCTGTGAGCTGCTCTTGGGGCGCTCGGCCAGCAGCGCCACCGACACCGGCACTTCGACAATTTCGCCAGGGGCCAGGGTCAACTCGGTTTTGCCCTGTAACTGGAACGCCTCATCCGGTTGCAGCAACACGCGATAGTGCTGCGGCTCCTGGGTTTTGTTAATGATTTTGAGGCTATAGATGTTCTCGATCTGCCCCTGGCTGTTCTCACGGAACAGGCCCCGGTCCTTGATCACATCCAGTGACACCATGGAACGTTGATTCAAGGCCACCACCAACGCGCCGATCATCAGCACCAGCACCCCTGCGTAGCCCATCAGGCGAGGGCGCAACCAGTGGGTTTTGCCGCCCTGCAATTCATGTTCGGAGGTGTAACGCACCAGGCCACGGGCATAGCCCATTTTGTCCATCACCGAATCACAGGCATCGACGCAGGCCGCGCAGCCGATGCACTCCATTTGCAGACCGTCGCGAATGTCGATCCCGGTCGGACACACCTGTACGCACATCGTGCAATCGATGCAATCTCCCAGCCCGACCTGCGCCGGTTCCACCCCGCGTTTGCGCGGGCCACGGCTTTCGCCACGGGCCACGTCATACGAAATCGCCAAGGTGTCCTTATCAAACATCACACTCTGAAAGCGTGCATAGGGGCACATGTGCATGCACACCGCTTCACGCAGCCAGCCCGCGCTGATGTACGTGGCGCCGGTAAAAAACAACACCCAGAACAAACTGATGCCGGCTATTTCCAGGGTCAACAACTCGATAGCCAGAGGGCGAATGGGCGTGAAGTACCCGACAAAGGTCAAAGCCGTCAGCACACTGATCGCCAGCCAAAGCGAATGCTTGGCCGTCCGCCGGGCAATCTTGTTCAAGCGCCAGGGCGTGGCTTGCAGTTTGATGCGCTGGTTTCTGTCACCTTCGGTGATTTTTTCACACCACATAAACAGCCACGTCCAGGTACTTTGCGGGCAGGTGTAGCCACACCACACCCGGCCTGCAAACACCGTGATCGCAAACAGGCCAAAGGCGGCAATGATCAGCAGTGCCGACAACAAAATAAAATCCTGAGGCCAGAACGTGGCGCCAAAGATGTGGAATTTGCTTTCGGACAAATCCCACAACACAGCCTGACGACCATCCCAATGCAGCCAGACGGTGCCAAAGAACACTAAAAACAAAAAACCGGTGCTCACGATGCGAAGCGTGCGGAACAGGCCGGTAAAACTGCGGGTGTGGATCTGGTTATCGCTGGCCCTGTTTTTAGTAGTGGAGGCTTTGGAATGCGCAGCCTCAAACGCTTCAAGTCTCTGGACGGGAATGTGATTGCTCATGGTCCTTCACTCATCAGCCTCCATCAGGCCAGAGCACTATCGCCCGCCAACTGTTTGCATAACAGGCTCAGCTAACTGATTAAAAGACGGATCAGATGGTTTTTTTCAGCCCGTATACCAATAAGCAATCACCCGTAGAATCTGGCCTTGGAGCCGTTAGCTCAAATATCTGGCGCAAGTACTGATCAAGATCAACGCACTCAGCGAATCAGGGGAAGGCGCCGTTTAAGGGCTGGTGAGAGCCTGCTGCTGCGTTAATAAATGCGCGATCAAGGGTGGCTGCCTGAAAACGCCTTTTGAATGCATCGCCGTTTTCAAAATGCATGAATTGCTGTTGGCTGATCATGTAAAAGCCATCGCAGTTTTGGCTTATTTCGTCAACGTTGTGTGACGAAACAAGAATTGCCGTGCCACCCTTCGTTGCCGCTCGCAAGCATTGCCAGATATAAAAGCGAAACTCGGGATCTACACCAGCCGTTGGCTCATCCAAAATTAAAAGATCAGCGTCTATCGACAATAAAGACACGGTAAAGAACCAGCGTTTTTCACCGTAACTGCACAGAGACGATTTCTTGCTCCATATCTCGTTGTAGCGCTCCACGACTTGAGGGCTCCAGCAGGCCAGCTTATCCAGGGTATTGTCCTTGGTCATTGAGGTGCTTGAGCAGAGCAGAGTCATCATTTTAAAAATATCAAACATACGCAGTGCGGGAGGTGTTATCACGGTTTGAGATAAATAAAGCTGTTTTGGAAACGTATTTATTAATTGCCCTGAGTTGGGCTGCTTTAAGCCACAAACAAGATCGAAAAATGTAGTTTTGCCCGACCCGTTAGGCCCTAGAAGACCGACGATTTGTCCTGGTTCAACCGTTAAGGATGCTTGTGTAAATAGGCTCTTGGCAGCGTATTTGAAATCAATGTTGTTCGCCTGCAGAACGTTCATCAATATCGGCTCCAAATAGGGTTGATTCGTAAATGTTTGCGTGCTTGAGTCATCGCCAAGCCGAATATTATAAAAATACTGATGATCAATAGTCGGGAAGAAGGGGCTTCATCTAGCATAATGTTTTTTCCGAGTTCCAGAATATTCAGTGCACTAATAGATGTGCCGACTGTGCCGGGCAATGCTGTTTGAGATATCCCCAGCGCCAGCATCAGGAAGGATGCAATTGAGAAAATAGTGTTGGCAGTTTGAAAGTTTAACGGCAGAAACGTTAATAACAGACCGGGAATGCAAAATAATACAAGGCAGCTATAGAACCGTAGAAAAATAGTAAGTGCTTCGTCAGCGGAATACGATCCGAAAGCAGGCCGGGTCATAATGTAGAAAATCATGCAATATATGAGCGCGATGACTGAGTAAGCCAAAAACTGTGCAAGAAGAAATACCGTTTTAGCATGGAGTGTGTAAATGAATGACCGCATGAATCCGCTTTCTCGTCTTCCGATGATATAAAAAGAGAAACCAAAGAAAGCAATGCTTAGTGATAGGTAAGCATAAAACCATGCCGCTGCGCTGGAGTAGTCTTGCTGGAAGTAGGTGCTGCCTTTTGAAAACGCAAGCAAATAAAAAATAGCACTGGGTGAGAGTAATATCCAAAAAAGTGCGATGGGCTCTTTTAATTGCTCTTTTATTAATATTCCGGCCAGCCGTACCGCTCGAATTGTCATAGGGCTATGCATGTTTTACCTGCTAAGGGAATGGCACCATAGTGCGCTGGCGTTCGGGGATTATGTTCTCTAGAAACTGTGCAGAATACGTATTTTTTAGATTGATGTTCTTGGCGTTATTCATGTGCATGAATAGTTGTGGGGGAATAAGTTTGCAGAGTGTTGCGGGATGATTTCCTAAAAATAATTATGCCCAATGTATCGTTCATGTCGATAACTCCGTGTTTAAGTTTTGAGTCGATTAAAATAGTGGTGGTTTAATATATTTTTTAGTGTCTGTCAAAACTACCGTCATGCTGCGTGGGAAAAGTCATCGGTGTGCTGGGTCATCAGCCTACTATTTAATAGGCGGTTCGAGAGTGGTGGCTTCGATGTTGAGTGAGCTCCCAGTTTTAGAGGGCGTTGATAATTGTTTGTTATTTTTATATTTTTAATTGGGTGGATGTGTCCGGACTTTGTTGGATGTTGGGAGTAGCGTCAAGTTGGTTGTAGGTTTTGCCTGTCAGATAAAAATAATGGGCTATCACAATAAATGACGAACGGTGCTGCATGTGTAGTGATTGATTAAGAAAACATTGCTCACGTCGCTTCTTGATGAGTGGGCTCTATAGAACAGAATTAGACCTGTCACTATCAGTCAATATTGAAACCTTACTCTTCCCGTACCGACCGCTGATGCAGTGTGTGCACGCCTTTTGCATTGATACCTGTGGGCTGGATGTTCCTTTCTTGGACACGCCCTTGCCAGAGCCTTGGCTGATGAGAGGTACGTTGCAGATTGCACGGTTGCTGTACGAAAACAGTGCACGACTGCTGTGTGATGTTGACCGTTTGGTATCGGGCCAATCATCAAGCGATACAGATTGTCTGACACCAGCTAGTCTTGGGGCTGACTGCGAGTTGTAGGATACGGCTCAGTGGATGGCTGAAACGCGTGCAGCGTCATGCGTAACCTTTACCGTATGGAGAGCAGCATGGGTTCGAGCAAGCAGGCAGGTAGAGGTAAGGACTCGCTGTTACCTGACATTTTGAATGTTGCCGCGCTGGAAAGCGCTGAGCACCCGGACCCGTTTTCGGTGTTGGGTCCGCATGCGGACGGCGAGGGCGGGCAGTTTATCCGGGCTTTTTTACCCGGTGCGGTCGGTGTCGAGGTGTTGTCGCGTGAGGGTGGCGACGTGCTGGGCAGCCTTGAATCCACGCAAACCCCAGGCCTGTTTGTGGGGCATTTCGCTCATGTGCAACCGTACCGGTTGCAGGTGAATTGGGGTGACGTGCAGCAGGTCAGTGAAGACCCTTACAGTTTTGGTCCGCTGCTCGGTGAGATGGATTTGTATCTGTTTGCCGAAGGCAATCACCGTGACCTTAGCAGTTGCCTTGGCGCGCAACTGATGCACGTTGACGGGGTGCCAGGTGTGCGCTTTGCCGTGTGGGCACCGAATGCGCGGCGGGTGTCGGTGGTGGGCGGTTTCAATGGCTGGGACGGGCGTCGCCACCCGATGCGTTTGCGCCATCCTAGCGGGGTGTGGGAGCTGTTCATTCCGCGCTTGCAGGCCGGTGAAGCCTATAAATATGAAATTCTGAGCCCCGCAGGCATTCTGCCGCTCAAAGCCGACCCCATGGCGTTGTCGGCCCAATTGCCCCCCGACACCGCGTCAACCGTCGCCGCACCGTTGAATATCGACTGGCAGGACGCCGACTGGATGCACGCGCGCGCCGAGCGTCAACGTAAAGACGCGCCACTGTCCATTTATGAACTGCACGCAGGTTCCTGGCAGTGCGAGGTCGATGACATTGGCGACGTGCGTCAGTACAGCTGGAGCGAGCTGGCCGAGCGCTTGATCCCTTACGTGCAGCAACTGGGCTTCACTCATATCGAGTTGATGCCGATCATGGAGCATCCGTTTGGAGGCTCGTGGGGGTATCAGCCGCTGTCGCAGTTTGCGCCGACAGCCCGCTATGGTTCGCCGCAAGATTTCGCCGCCTTTGTTAACGCCTGCCATGTGGCCGGGATTGGCGTGATCCTCGACTGGGTGCCTGCGCACTTTCCCAATGACGCCCATGGTCTGGCCCAGTTCGACGGCACCGCGCTGTATGAATATGCCGATCCGCGAGAAGGCTTTCATCAAGACTGGAACACCTTGATCTACAACCTGGGGCGCACCGAAGTGCATGGTTTTATGCTGGCGTCGGCCCTGCATTGGCTCAAGCACTTCCACGTTGACGGCCTGCGGGTAGATGCGGTGGCGTCGATGTTGTACCGCGATTACTCGCGCAAGCCTGGCGAGTGGGTTCCTAACAAGCATGGCGGTCGTGAGAACCTCGAAGCGACCGAGTTTTTACGCCATCTTAATGACGTCGTTGCGCACGAAGTCCCGGGTGCGCTGGTGATCGCCGAAGAATCAACGGCCTGGCCGGGAGTCAGCCAAAGCACAGAGCAGGGCGGGCTTGGGTTCTCGTACAAATGGAACATGGGCTGGATGCACGACTCGCTGCACTATATCCAGCAAGATCCGGTGTACCGCGCTCACCATCACAACGAACTGAGCTTTGGCCTGGTATACGCCTGGAATGAGCATTTCATCCTGCCGATCTCCCACGACGAAGTGGTGCATGGCAAACACTCGCTGATCGACAAAATGCCCGGAGATCGTTGGCAAAAATTCGCCAACCTGCGGGCTTACTTGAGCTTCATGTGGGCTCATCCGGGCAAGAAATTGCTGTTTATGGGCTGCGAATTTGGCCAATGGCGTGAATGGAACCACGACCAGCAACTGGACTGGTATTTGCTGCAATACCCAGAGCACCGTGGTGTGCAAAAGCTGGTGAGCGACCTTAACCAACTGTACCGCGAAGAACCTGCACTGCATGAACAGGACGACGTGCCGCAAGGGTTCCAATGGTTGATTGGCGACGACGCCACCAACAGCGTCTTCGCCTGGTTGCGCTGGAGCAAAGCGGGCAAGCCAGTGTTGGTCGTGGCCAACTTCACCCCTGTGCCGCGAGAAGCGTACCGCGTAGGCGTACCTGTGGTCGGCACCTGGAATGAAGTGATCAACAGCGACGCCGGTATCTACTCGGGCTCCAACTACGGGAATGGTGGGGGAGTTGCCACCGAACAACACGCGAGCCATGGGCAAGACGTCTCACTGGCATTGAATCTGCCACCGTTGGGGGTGTTGATATTGAGGCCGGAATAACTGAAATATCAATTTCTTTGTAGTCGCTGAGGAGCGGAGCGAGGCTGCGATTGGGGACGCAGTCCTCGCAAATCCGGACATTGCGATTGCTTGGTTTAGCGGCTGCTTCGCAGCCGATCACAGCCTCGCTGCGCTCCTCAGCGGCTACAGGGTTGAGGCTTTTACACATGCACCTCAACCGCCAATGGCAAATGATCCGACAAATGCGTCCAAGGCTTATTCCCCAAAATAGTCGGGTTCTGCGCCGTCGCATTGCGCAAATAGATCCGGTCCAGCCGCAACAACGGCCAACGCGCCGGGTAAGTCTTGGCCAACTGCCCGTGATGGCGCTCAAACACCTCATGCAAATCATCACGCTGAGACAGCGCCGCATTGCCCTGCAATTTCCAGTCATTGAAATCACCGGCAATAATCACCGGCTCATTTGGCGGCAAGGACTTGAGCAATTGATGCAGCAGCACAATCTGCAACTGCCGATGACTTTCCAGCAAACTCAAATGCACACAAATCGCATGCACGTTCTCATGCCCCGGCACGTCCAGCTCGCAATGCAACAGCCCACGCCGCTCCGGCCCGGTAATCGAAACATCAAGATTGCGCGACGACTTGATCGGGTATTTGGACAACAACGCATTGCCGTGATGCCCTTGCGGATACACGGCATTACGGCCGTAGGCAAAGTCGCTCCACATGCTGTCAGCCAGGAATTCGTATTGTGAAGTTTTTGGCCATTCTTCGTAGCGCGAGGCATGTTTCTCATGCTCGCCGAGCACTTCTTGCAGAAACACCAAGTCTGCCGAGGTGCTGCGAACGGCTTCGCGCAGTTCCGGCAGGATGAAACGGCGGTTCAAGGCGGTAAACCCTTTGTGGGTGTTGACCGTCAGTACCTTGATTCGGTGTACGGCAGGCGCCGTTGTGGGCGCCGCAGGTGTGCGAGTGTTACCGACAACATCAATGGTCATGGTCGCTCCTGTCCTTTAGGCGGCATGCCTCATGCCGCTGAGGTGTTTATAGCCCAGCGGTATGGGGGCGTAATTGATGTTTATCAATACCGGTGGCGTCAACCACGCCTGTGTCTGGAACGGGCGTGGCTGGCCATTTTTACGAGGCCGCAGATTGCAGTTCGAGCAGCACCAATGAGCGACCGGTCACGCTGTAAGGCGTTTTGAACGCCAGGTGTTGCGGGCCTTTGATCGCCGGATCGGTGGTGTCGAGCTTGCACGACCAACTGACCCCGTGCGCCACTTCAGGCAAGGTGAAATCAATGTCGTCGTGGCCCGCGTTGATGAGGATCAGCAGCGTGGCATCGACCCCGGAACGCTGTACCCCGGAGACTTGCGCGCGACCATCGAGCAGCATGCCCAGAGAGCGGTTTTGCGGGTCTTGCCACTGCTCGGTGCTCATCTCACTGCCATCTGCGGTGAGCCAGGTCACGTCCTTGACCCCGGGCGTGCTTTCGCTGTGCCCAACCAGAAACAGCCCGCGGCGCAAGATGGGGTACTGCAGGCGCAACTTGATCAGGCGTTTGACAAAGGCCAGCAGCGATTTGCCGGGCTTGTCCAGCGCCCAGTGGACCCAGCCGATTTCGCTGTCCTGGCAGTACGCGTTGTTGTTGCCGTGTTGGGTTCGAGCGAACTCGTCGCCTGCTACCAGCATCGGCGTGCCTTGGGCCAGCAGCAGGGTGGCCATGAAATTGCGCATCTGGCGCTGACGCAACGCATTGATCTGCGGGTCGTCAGTCGGGCCTTCAACGCCATGGTTCCACGACAGGTTGTTGTTGCTGCCGTCCTGGTTGTTTTCGTCGTTGGCTTCGTTGTGTTTGTCGTTGTAGGACACCAGGTCGTTCAACGTAAAACCGTCATGCGCGGTAATGAAATTGACCGAGGTATAAGGCCGTCGCCCGCGTCGGTTGAACAGGTCGGCAGAGGCGGTCATGCGTCCGGCGAATTCGGCCAATTGGCCTTCGTCGCCTTTCCAGAAGGCCCGCACGTTGTCGCGGAAGCGATCATTCCACTCGGCCCAGCCGGGCGGAAAACCTCCGACCTGATAGCCGCCGGGACCGCAGTCCCAAGGTTCGGCGATCATCTTGATCTGACGCAACAGCGGGTCTTGGCGGCAGGCCACCAAAAAGCTGTGGCGCTCGTCAAAACCATCGTGGTAACGCCCCAGAATGGTCGCCAGATCGAAGCGGAAACCGTCGACGTGCATTTCGTGGGCCCAATAGCGCAGCGAGTCGGTGACCATCTGCAACACGCACGGGTGACTCAGGTCCAGGGTGTTGCCGGTGCCTGAATCGTTGATGTAAAAGCGCTTGTTGTCGGGCATCAGTCGGTAGTACGAGGCGTTGTCGATGCCGCGCATGGACAGGGTCGGGCCTTGTTCGTTGCCCTCGGCGGTGTGGTTGTAGACCACGTCAAGGATCACTTCGAGCCCGGCTTCGTGCAGGTGCGCGACCATTTCCTTGAACTCGGCAATTTTGCCGCTGGCCAGGTAACGCGGATCGGGGGCGAAAAAGCCGATGCTGTTATAGCCCCAGTAGTTGGTCATGCCTTTTTGCAACAGGTGTTGGTCGTTGACGAAGGCGTGTATCGGTAGCAGTTCAACGCTGGTGACGCCCAGGGTTCGAATGTGTTCGATCACGTCGTCGACCATCAACCCGGCAAACGTCCCGCGCACGGCTTCGGGGACTGCCGGGTGGCGCATGCTGATGCCGCGCACATGGGTCTCATAGAAGATCGTGCGTTCCCACGGCACGCTGACGCGATGGTCATGGCCCCAGGTATGGGCCGGGTCGATGACTTTGCACTTGGGCACAAACGGCGCACTGTCGCGTTCGTCAAAACTCAGGTCGGCGTCCGGGTGACCGATGGTGTAGCCAAACAGGGCTTCGGACCATTTGAGTTCGCCCACCAATTGCTTGGCGTAAGGGTCGATGAGCAATTTATGGTGGTTGAAGCGATGGCCGTTTTCGGGGTCGTACGGGCCGTAAACGCGATAGCCATAGATCTGCCCCGGATGCGCGTCGGGCAGGTAGCCATGGAAGGTTTCGTCGGTGTATTCGGGCAGCTCGATGCGCTCCAGTTCCACCTCGCCTGTGCTGTCGAACAGGCACAGCTCGACCTTGGTGGCGTTGGCCGAAAACAGGGCAAAGTTGACGCCCAATCCGTCCCAGGTTGCGCCCAGCGGAAAGGGCAGACCTTCGCGAATGCGCGAGTGCTCGGCAGTGGCGGCATCGGGTGCTGAAGGGCTCTTGCTCATAGTCGCTCCTGCTGAATGGAAGAGTACAGCCATCGTTGAGATACCTCGTAGCAGTTGCCGAGCTACGCGAGGCTACGTCCGGCAACGCATTCGTCATAAACCGGCTGTGGCAACCTTGCAGACAAATAAGGTGCTTCGTCTTTACGATCGCTACGCAATCGGACGTAGCCTCGCTTAGCTCGGCAACTGCTACGGGGTTTGTGTGTCTTTCATGACGCTGGTTTGCGTGGGGCGCGGGGCTTTTTCTCGGCGGGTTCTTTTGGCTTGGGCGCCGCCTTGGGCTTTGCCGCGGCCTTGGGCTTGGCTACTTTAGGCTCGGCCTTGGTCGGTGCCAGTGCTTCAGCCTGGGCCAGTTTGTGAGCCATTTCCCAGTGCCGTGCTTGCTGGCCCTCGGGTTTGCCTTCGGATTCCCAGATTTGGTAGGCGAACTCACGTATGCGCTTATCGTCGTTACTCATGGCAATTGCTCCTGACGCTAGGGTGGATGGATCGGCAGTTACAGAAAGCGCTGAAAAATCCTTTTTAAATTGCAATGACATCCGCTCCGCGGCCGTTCAATCCTCGTGTTACGTCATTACCGATCTCGCTCATGGGCCTGCAAACGTGCGCAGGCCAGTAATTCGAAACGTCGTGTGGCGTCAATTGCGTCCAGCAGGGCGCTGCAATCGCCCGGTAAACGGCGGCACCAGTTAGGGTGGCCGCTGACGGTGCCCGGCAGGTTGGCCTGTTCTACAAGGCCCAGCGCATCTTCGATGGGCAGCAGAACCAGAGGGGCCCGGGTATGGCCAAGAAAGCGAATGCTCGCGTCCAGGGTCGGGGCGCTGCCTTGGGTTTCTTCCTGAAAATTTTGCGGGTCCTGACGCAAGGCTCGGTCCAGCCCCTCGCACTCGCGGTGACGATTTTCACGCCAGCGGTTGGCGGTGACCGGGTCGATCAGGTTGAGGTCTTCGTTCCAGTCAATATCGCGGCCCTGCAGCCAGCCGGTGAGCGTCGGCAGGTCATGGGTGCTGGTGGTGGCCAGGGCGTCGTCCGGCCACGCCAGAATGGGCTTGAAGTGGGCGCCGAAATCCTGCTCAAACAACAGCACGCGAATACCGAGAATGGCCCGCTCGCTGAGTTTTTCACGCAGGCCGTCAGGCACGGTGCCCAGGTCTTCTCCGAGCACGATGGCTTGATGGCGCACCGATTCCAGCGCGACCAGGCGCAGCAGGTCATCCACCGGGTAATACAAGTACGCGCCTTCGTTGGAAGGGGCGCCCAAAGGGATCACCCACAAGCGTTGCAACCCCAGTACATGATCGATGCGCAGGCCGCCGGCGTGGGCAAAGTTGGCTCGCAGCATTTCGATAAAGGCGCGGAAGCCGTTCCGTTTCAAGCCTTCGGGTGAGAACGCCGAAATGCCCCAGCCTTGGCCTGCGCGATTGAGCTGATCGGGCGGAGCACCCACGGTCAGCTGCGCCAGCAGTTCGTCTTGTCGGCACCAGGCCTGACTGCCCGCGCCATCGGCGCCCACGGCCAGGTCGGCGATCAAACCAATGGCCATGCCGCTGCCTCGGGCGGTGGTTTGTGCCCGGTCCAGGCAGCGTGCGATCAACCACTGACAGAACGCGTAATAAGCGATGAGGTGCGCGTGTTCTTCGGCGAAGTGCAACAGAGCCGGGCTGTCCGGATTGCGCAGTTGCTCGGGCCACTCGCGCCAGTCGAGGCTGCGCTGCTCGGCCGCACTGACGGCTTGCAGGGCTTCGAAACGGCAGTGGTTTTCCAGCGCTTCGCCGCCCAGATCGCGGAACCGCTGGAAGTCGCTCATGAGCGCTGAGTCCTCGTCGACAAAGTCTTCGTAGAGTTGGCGCAGCAAGGTCTGTTTGGCGCGGGTGGCGGCTGGCCAGTCGATCAATGGCAGCGCTTGCAGGCGCTGCAACTCATCTCGCAGACCGGTGGTTTCAATGGCCCGATCAAGCGCATCGCCTCCCAGAATGCTCGAAGGCTCGGCATACACGCTGTTGAGAAACAGACGGCTAGAGGGTGAGTACGGGCTGTAGTGTTGCGGCGCGCTGCTGAACATGGCGTGCACCGGGCTGATGGCCAGTGCATCGGCGCCGCGTTCACCGGCGGCCCGGAGCAAGGTTTCCAGTGCGCGGGTATCACCAAAACCACCATCGCCGTCACGGCGCAACGAGTAGAGCTGCACGCCGAGCCCCCACGCTCGCGGCGCAGATTGCTGCAACGCGTCGCCAATGCTGAAACATTTGGCGGGTGCGACCGCGAGGGTGAAGTGTTGATCCTCAATCTGTACCCGGTGATAGCCGATGGGGATCATGCCCGGCAGCATGGCGTCTGCATCAAGCTGGATCTCCAGTGATTCACCGTTTTCCAGGTGTACCTTGCTCTGGCTGTGGGAGTGGAAATAGCGTGACAGGTCCAGCGCCTTGCCCACGTCAGCGGTGAGCAATGGCGGCAAGCGCTTGTTTTGTTGCTCCAGTTGCAAGTTGAGCAGACTGGTTTCGATGGCTTCGGCGCTGTCGGCCGGTAACCCCAAACCGGCCAGGATGGCCTCCAGCACGTGTTGCGCGACTCTTTGTGGTTGGCCGTTGGCATCGATCCAGTCAACGGCCAAACCGGCTCGGCCGGCGAGTATTTCCAATTGCGCTTCGCTCATTGGCGGGCTCCCTAAGTGGCTGGCGAGTAGCTATTGAACGTCAGGCAAATCCGCGTGCTGTGGTACTGACAACTAGGTAGAGCGCACTCTTGATTGGGCGACCAGCCGCTCGTAAAGCTCGGCGTAGGGTTCAACCGCCTTGCACCAATTGAAGGGCGCTGCCATGGCACGGCACCGCATGGCATTGAACAGGCCGGGGTAGGCAAACACCTTGAAGGCACGGGTCAGCGCCTGGGTGTAACTCTCAACCGTGGATTCGTCGAACAAAAAGCCCGTCACGCCATTCTCGATGGTGTCGGCCAGGCCGCCGGTGTTGCGCGCCACCGGCAATGAGCCGAAGCGCTGGGCGTACATTTGGCTCAGGCCGCAGGGTTCATAGCGCGAAGGCATCAGCAAAAAGTCACTGCCTGCGAACATGCGCCGGGCATCGGTTTCATTGAAGCCAATGCGCGTGCCGATTTGGCCGGGGAAACGCAGGGCCAGATCACGCATGGCCTGTTCTTCTTCCGGCTCGCCACGACCAATGATGCAAATCTGCCCCCCGCGATTAACGATGAATTCGGCGACGCCTTGGGTCAGGTCCAGGCCTTTTTGATACACCAGCCGCGAAACCACTGCGAACAAAGGCCCCTTGGACGGCTTGAGGCCAAACAGATTGCGGACATGCTCGGCATTTCGGGCCTTGCCTTCCCAATCGCCGATGCTGAACGGCGCGACCAGATGCGGGTCGGTTGAGGCTTCCCAGGTGTCGTCGATGCCGTTGGGAATACCGCTGAGCAGACCTTGCTGGGTTTTGCTGGCCAAAAAGCCATCCAGCCCGCAGCCAAAGTCCGGGGTGGTGATTTCAGCCGCATACGTCGCGCTGACCGTCGTGATGTGGCTGGCGTAGGCCATGCCCGCCTTGAGGAACGATAACTTGCCGTAAAACTCCATGCCGTCCTGTTGCAGGGCGTGGGGCGGCACCCCCAGTTCCGGGCAACTGGCCCGGCTGAACACGCCCTGATACGCCAGGTTGTGAATGGTGAACAGGGTGGGCGTGCGTTGGCCGCGCCAGTGCATGTAAGCCGGGGCCAGGCCGGCGGGCCAGTCGTGCGCGTGAACCAGATCGGGCTGCCAATGAATCTGCGCCAGATTGGCCGCCATGTCGGCGGCGGCCAGGCCCAGGCGGGCGAAGCGAATATGGTTGTCTGGCCAGTCGCGGCCGTTATTCGCGCCGTAAGGCGTGCCCTCGCGTTCGTACAGTTCAGGGCAGATCAGCACATAGATGACCAGCCCGTCTTTCAAATCCATGCGCCCGATTTTGCAAGGGGGCAGGGCGGCATGCCCGCCCAGCTCACCGATGATATGAATCGGGTTGTCGCTGTTGAGCACCTGCCGATAGCCGGGAATCAGTACGCGTACGTCATGCAGGTGATGCATGGCCCGCGGCAGGGCCGCCGAGACGTCGCCCAGGCCGCCGGTTTTAACCAGGTCAGCCAGCTCGGAGGTGACAAACAGCACTTTCTTTTTGTTCGGATTGGCACTCGCGACCGGCAGCGCTGCCTTGCCTGCAGGCGCCAGCCCGGGCAGGGCTATCGAGGGCGTGGCTTGCAGGTTTAGCCGTTCATCTTGATGTGGGGCAGCAGCACTGTTCATGACTCTCTCCCTTTCTATTTATTGAACTGCCAATGGCCCCCATGGCCAGTAAGCCACCCCCTTCCTGATCGGCAAAGTCACCGATGGCGTGAATGCTCAAGAGGTGAAAAAGGCGTAGCAAGGAATGCACCAAATGTGCGGTCGCTGTGAGAAGTTGACCTGTCTTAGCGACTGAAGGTTCGCTTTACTGAATACGACACTTTTGTGTCGTGCATGCGACAGCGTTGAGTGTAGGAGAGATGTTGAAAGGTGGTAGGCAGGATGAGTAATTGTCTGACAAGAGGACGACAGACGGGTTTTGCAGGGCCAAGGCAACGCAGAGCCAGGTGACTCTGCGCTGTTTTTCGCACTGTTTTGGTGCGTTGTGTTAGTGGCCCGGGTATTCGGCGATGACTTCTTCTCGGCCGTCGTTGCGCAGACCTATCACCTGGAAGGCGTCTTTGCGGTCGCCCATTTCCATGCCTGGCGAGCCCATCGGCATGCCCGGCACGGCGATGCCTTTCAGGTCGTTGCGTTTGCTCAAAGCAATCACTTGCTCGGCAGGCACGTGGCCTTCTACAAATTTGCCGTTGATCACTGCGGTGTGGCACGAGGCCAGGCGCGGGGCAACACCGAGCTGGCGTTTGACGCTGCTCATGTCGTCTTCGACATGGTCGTTCACCTTGATGCCATTGGCTTGCAGGTGTGAGATCCAGGCTTTGCAGCAGCCACAGTTGGCATCGCGGTGCACGTCCATGGTCAGTTGTTCCGCCGCGTTGGCGAAACAGGAAAGCAGGAGGGTAGAGAGCGCCAGAACGCGTAACGGGCTTTTCATGAATGACCTCTTAAAGAAAATAACCAAGCCTGAACGACAGGGACTGTCAGGCAACTGAAGGAAAGATGACAGTTTTGTCAGGTGGGGACACTTTTGGTGTAAACAAGCTCAGGTAACATAAGCACTCACTTTTCTCACGCGGACTGCCCATGGCCCTTGCCGCCCCGCCTGATCTGTCTGACTCCGCCGTGCCGGTGCAACCCTTGGCGCGAACCTACCCGCGTGGTTTGTACATTGAGCCGCATCAGCATGAGTGGGGCCAGTTGTTGTACGCGGTGAGCGGGGTGATGTGGGTCGACACCCCGAATGAAGCCCTGGCCGTGCCACCGCAACGGGCGGTGTGGCTGCCACCGGGCGTGCCGCATGGGATTCGTGTGGTGTCGGACTTGCAAATGCGCAACCTCTATTTGCCGCAGACCACGGCCAGCACGCTGGACAGTACGGTGCAGGTGCTGGAGGTCGGGCGCTTGTTGCGTGAGCTGATTATTAACCTGGTGGAGCAAACCGACGAGCAAGCGGTTTACCGCCAAGCGTTGCTGAGCTTGACGTTGCTGGAGCTACAGCGCGCCCGTCGCACCGTGCTCAAGGTGCCACTGCCTGACACCTCGGATCGACGCTTGCTGAGTGTGTGCCAGTCAGTCATGGCCAACCCGACCCTGGACATTGCCTTTGAGCAACATGCCGAGAACGCCGGGGCCAGCGTGCGCACCCTGGCGCGTCTGTTTCAGGGCGCGTTGGGCATGGGCTTTGCCCGGTGGCGGCGGCAGGTGCAACTGGCGACCTCGGCCGCCGAGTTGATCCAGGGCGTGTCGGTCAGCCAGATCGCCCGCTCACTGGGGTATTCGCCCAGCAGTTTCAGCGACATGTTCCGCCGCGAGTTGGGCGTGAGTCCTTCTTTATATGGACAGGCTCAAGCACCCGGTGCTGCACTCTGACCGATAGGCAGAAGGCTTTGGCCGGTACTGGCCGCTTATCGGCCATAGACTGAGTGCCTCTCACTGTCCCTTAGAGGGTTGAACATGAAGGCTCTGCAATTTTCCAAAACCGGTGATCTGGCGGCGCTGACGGTGGTTGAACGGCCAACGCCGACCCCGGCTGCGGGCGAGGTGCTGGTGCACGTCAAAGCGGCGGGCTTGAACCCCAGCGACGTGAAAAACGTGCTGGGGCGTTTTCCTTACACCACGTTGCCGCGCATTCCGGGCCGGGATTTTGCCGGGGTGGTGGTCGACGGGCCAAGCGCATTGATCGGGCAAGCAGTCTGGGGCACCGGCAAGGACCTGGGTTTTTATCGCGATGGCTCCCACGCAGGCTATTTGACCTTGCCAGCCGAAGGCGTTGCGCAAAAGCCCGAGGCGTTGAGCTTTGTGCAGGCGGCGAGCCTGGGCGTGCCATACACCACGGCCTGGGACGCTTTGCAGCGCACTGGCGTTACAGCTGGAACCCGCCTGCTGGTGATCGGTGCCAACGGCGCTGTCGGTTCGGCGGCGGTTGCGCTGGCTAACGTGCTGGGCGCCCGCGTACTGGCGGCTGTTCGCCGCCCTGAACAGGCCCTTTTGCTACGCGAGCAAGGGGTTGACGTCATCGTTCTGGAGCAGCCCGACGCCTTGGCTGGCGAGGTCAACGCTGTGTTCTCGGGTGGAGCAGAGGTGATCTTTGACACCACCGGCCACTGGGTGCCAGCCGCAGTACCGGCATTGGCGGTGTTTGGTCGGCTGGCCATCATTGCCGCACCACTGGACGGCCATGTGCAACTGCCTGCCTTGGCGTTGTACCGCAAGGGCGGCTCCGTGGTGGGGGTTAACAGCCTGCTGTACAGCAGCGCAGAGTGCGCGCGCATGCTCAACCAGTTTGGGCAGTACTTTGATCAGGGATTACTGCCATTGCCGCGCGATCTGCAAGAAAGCCCGCTGGTCGAAGGGTTGCACTGTTATGCGCAGGTCAATGACGGCTCAAGCACCAAAGTGGTGCTGATTCCTTAAACGTCACATGGTGGGAGATGCCGCAGATCTATGGCGCGCGCAAATCTCGTAGCAGTTGCCGAGCACCGCGAGGCTACGTCCGGCTGCGCAGCAGTCGTAAAACCAAGCACTGCGGGGTATCAGTTGCACCCTGCACTTAGGGTTTACGATCGCTTCGCCATCGGACGTAGCCTCGCGGTGCTCGGCAACTGCTACGAAATCGGTTTGCTATACACCCTAGAACGCCCACGTGAGTTATGGGTCGTTTACTGAGCCGTTTCGCCCAGCCGCAAGCTGGCGCGAATACCCTGAACTTCCGCTTGGTTGGCTTTGTACCCATCGGCCGGGCCAGCGTAGGACAGGGCGTAAGCGCTGCTGCCCTGAGTGGCGGCTACCAGCGTCTGGGTGATCACGTGGTTGCCGTTCTGGGTGATCTTGCAGGTGGTTTCCAACGCTTTCAGACCGCCCAGCGTGCTGTCGTGAATTTTGTTACAGGCACTTTGATACCCGTCTTTGGCGAAGGTTTGCTGCAAGGTCTTGCGCATTTGCAGCAACACCGCCTCCATGTTCACCTGATGCTCAGGCGCCAGGGTCGACTGTGTCAGTTCCATGACCATCTGCGGATCGCCATTGGCGTCGTTTTTCACTGCTCGCTGGCGCTGGATGCTGTTGTCTTGCGCAGGCGGCACAGCCTGAACTTCCCAGCCGCCCGGCCAGGTAATCACTAAACCTTCGGCATTGGCGACAGGCAGTGACAGGGCAAGCAACAGGCCGGCAAATGCGGTGTAACGGTGCGAAACGGTCATGGGTCATCAGGCCTTTAGCGCAATCTTCGAATGGGGATAGTGTATCAATAGGTGTCAAAGTCTTGCTTTACCGTGAGCAATCATTTTCACCATTCCTCAGCTAAACCTTTGCTTCTTATGTCTAATCCCGGACAATCGCGCCCCTCTTATGGCTGGGGCGTGGTCAGTAAGGTGTGTTTTGTCCGCCCCGGCCGCGTGGTAACGACCGGCTAGCGGAGATTTGACCGGATGAATGACCAGGCTAACAGCGTCGATGAACGCTTTGACGCGGCCCCTGCGACCCTCAGTCGCTGGGACCGACACGACACTACCTGGATGCTGGGCCTGTTCGGCACAGCCATTGGCGCAGGTACTTTGTTTTTGCCCATCAACGCAGGCATTGGCGGCTTTTGGCCGTTATTGATTCTGGCGCTGCTGGCATTCCCGATGACCTTTTATGCACACCGCGGCCTGACCCGCTTTGTGCTCTCCGGTCGCGACGGCTCCGACATCACGGATGTGGTTGAAGAGCATTTCGGCCTCACTGCCGGGGCGTTGATCACGCTGCTGTATTTCTGCGCGATTTTCCCGATCCTGCTGATTTACAGCGTGGCGCTGACCAATACGGTCGGCAGTTTCATGCTCAACCAGTTGCACATCACGCCACCGCCACGGGTCATTCTGTCGCTGGTGCTGATCCTTGGCCTGCTGGCCGTGGTGCGTTGCGGCGAGCAAGTGATCGTCAAGGCCATGAGCATGATGGTCTACCCGTTTATCGTCGCGTTGCTGTTTTTGGCAGTGTTCCTAATTCCGCACTGGAATGGCGGCATTCTGACCACCGCCAGTACCTTTCCTGAGCCCTCGGCGTTGTTGCACACCGTGTGGCTGGCGATTCCGGTGATGGTGTTCTCGTTTAACCACTCGCCGATCATTTCGGCCTTTGCCGTGGACCAGAAGCGCCGTTATGGCGTCAATGCCGATGCGCGCAGTTCGCAGATCCTGTCGCGCGCGCATGTGCTGATGGTGGTGATGGTGCTGTTCTTCGTCTTCAGCTGTGTGCTCACGCTGTCGCCTGAGCAACTGGCTGAAGCCAAGGCGCAGAACCTGTCGATCCTGTCGTACCTGGCCAACCACTTCAGCAACCCGACCATTGCTTTTGCCGCGCCGGTGATTGCATTCGTGGCGATTGCCAAGTCATTCCTGGGGCACTACATCGGCGCCAGTGAAGGCCTTAAAGGCCTGGTGCTGAAAACCGGCAAGCGCCCGGCCAGCAAAACCCTCGACCGCCTGACGGCTGCGTTCATGCTGCTGGTGTGCTGGGCTGTGGCCACGCTCAACCCAAGCATTCTGCGGATGATCGAAAGCTTCGGCGGCCCGGTGATTGCGGCCATCCTGTTCCTGATGCCGATGTATGCGATTCGCCGCGTGCCCGCCATGCGTCAGTACTCGGGGCGCATTTCCAACGTGTTTGTCACAGTTGTTGGCCTGGTGGCGATTTCGTCGCTGGTCTACTCGCTGATCCCTTGATGCACCGCCTGTCGCTGCCGTTCTGCGCAGCGACAGGCAGATGATTGCCCCTAGCAAGCCGTTGCAGGCTTGAGTCTGGTGAATACTGCGAATATGATTGCGACCCATTCCTATTCGCAGTTTATTCCCAGCACGCACCGAGGGTTCCCGTGTCGTCATCACTGCCCACCCCATCGTTGTTGCACGCCGACGTCCATACCCTGTACAGCGACCACCATCACTGGCTGGTGAATTGGCTGCGACGGCGCCTGCGCAATACCGAGAATGCGGCTGACATGGCGCAGGACACTTTCCTGTATGTGCTGGGTAAACCCGAACAAGTGGCGCAACTGCGCGAGCCGCGTGCCTGGCTGAGCAGCATCGCCAAAGGCTTGTTGATTGACCGTTATCGTCGTCAGCAGGTTGAGCAGGCTTATCTGGACGCGCTCGCGCATCTGCCCGAACGGGACATGCCTTCGCCTGAAGAGCGTCTGATCTTGCTCGAAACCCTGACCCGCATTGATGCCTTGCTCGACGGCTTAACACCCAAGGTGCGCAGCGCTTTTCTGCTTTCACGGCTTGAAGGCCTGGGCTATCAGGCGATTGCCGAACACCTCGGGGTCAGCGTGAGTTCGGTTGAAAAGTACATGGCCACGGCCATCCGCCATTGTTTTTTGGCGCGAAACGCACAGTGAGCGGGGTTAACTGACCGATGCCGGCTTCTATTGAGTTCTCATCCGAGGTGCTTGATGTGGCGATTGACTGGTTGGTGAAAACCCAATCAGGCGCCGCCGATCCCCGCGTGCATGCGGCCTGCCAGCAATGGCGCGCCGCCAATGCCAGCCATGAGGCGGCCTGGCAAGCGCTGCAAGTCACCGAATCGACCTTTCGCCAGGCCTCGTTGCTGCCGGGGCGTGTGGCGCTTGACACCTTGTCGGGCAGTGGTCGCCTGCGTTCGCGGCGCCAGGCCCTCAAAGTGCTCGGGTTGGGGGTGTTGGGCGCCGGGGCGGCTGGCCTGGTGTGGCAGCAGCAACCCTGGCGCACGTTCGGCGCCGATTACGCGACAGCCGTGGGTGAGCGCCGCTTGTTCAACCTGGCTGACGGCACGCGCCTGCAACTCAATACCGACAGTGCTGCTGATGTGCTGTTCAGTGCGCAACAGCGGCTGATTGTGCTGCGTGAGGGGGAGGTTTTTATCCGCACTGGCCAAGACCCCGAGGCTGTTGCCGGGCGCCGACCGTTTTGGGTACAGACCCGAGAGGCGCGTTTGCAGGCCATTGGCACTGCTTTTGACGTGCGCCAGGAAGCAGGCCGCACCCGGTTGATGGTTGAAGAGGGCGTGGTGGCCATTCATCTGCCGGCTGCACAGCCGGTGCTGGTGCAGGCGGGCAATGAATACCTGATCGACACCCGGTCGGCCCGGTTGCAGCCATCCCCGGCGCTGTACGCCAGCAGCTGGGCCCGTGGCGCGTTGGTGGCCAAACACATGCGCTTGCAAGACTTGGCCGCCGAATTGTCACGCTATCGCCATGGGTGGGTGCTGTGCGATCCGAGCGTGAGTGAGTTGCGCGTCTCAGGGGTGTTTCAGCTGGACCAGATTGACCCTGCGCTGGAAGGCTTGAGCCAGTCACTGCCCGTGCGGATAGAGCGCAGAACGCGTTTTTGGACTCGGATAGTGGCCGCTTGACCCATACCCGCCAACTCCCCCAGATGTCTATAAAACGCATCAAACACGAATAATTCTCAAATTTCTTTGCGGGTTTTTGGGTGTCCTTCGACAAATAGGCATAAGACCTTTTAATTGCAGGAGCCAGACCCATGTCCCGTGTCGTTCGTCCTCTTTCTTTGCCCTCGCGCAGCCGCCTGGCCATCGCCATGCAGGCTGTTTTGCTGGGCGGTGCTGTGCTGGCAGCTGCGCAACCGTTTTCGTTGAGCGTGGCCGCGCCCCTCAGCGCACAACGCAGCTTCGATGTGCCCGCCAGCAATCTGGAAGAAGCGCTCAATCACTTCGCCCAGCAGGCCAACATCTCGCTGCCTTACGACCCGGCACTGGTCAGAAACAAACAGGCTGGGGCCCTCAAAGGGCGCTTTGATGTGGCGCAAGCGCTGCAGCAACTGCTTCAGGGCAGCGGCTTGACCGCCACCGAAGGCGCGAATGGGGTTTGGACGTTATACCCGCTGACGTCCAACGCCGAGGGCAAGTTGCAACTGCAAGCCACCAGTGTGACGGGGCTGGCGTTGAGCGCCACCACTGAAGGCAGCCATTCCTACACCACCGGCGAAGCCAGCACGGCAACCAAATTGCCGCTTTCGCTGCGTGAAACGCCACAGTCGGTCACGGTCATTACGCGTCAGCAAATGACTGATCAGGGGCTGGGCAGCATCGCTCAAGTCATGGAGCAGACGCCGGGCATTACTGTGATGCACGACGACAGCGAGCGTTACAACTTCTACTCCCGTGGTTTCACCCTCGATAACTTCCAGTACGACGGTGTGCCGACATCGGACTTCACCACCAACACCAACGGCCTGGGCATGCGCGACATGGCCATTTATGACCGGGTAGAGGTGGTGCGGGGCGCAACCGGTTTGATGAGCGGCGTAGGCAGCCCGTCCGGGGCCGTGAATCTGGTGCGCAAACGCCCGACCAAAGAGTTTCAGGGCTATGTGTCAGGCAGTGGCGGGTCGTGGGACCGCTATCGCAGCGAAGTTGATGTGTCTGGCCCGTTCACTGAAAACGGTTCGGTGCGCGGTCGTGTGGTGGCGGCCCGTGAAGACGGGCGCTCCTTTATTGATCGTTACTCGTCGATTAAAGATGTGTTCTACGCCATCGGCGAAGCGGATGTGACCGACGATACGACCTTGTACGCCGGGATCGACTACCAACAGATAAATTCCAACGGCTCAAGTTTTGGCCAATTGCCGCTGTACTACAGCGATGGCAGCCGAACGCACTTCAAACGTTCGATGAACCCGGCAGCCAAGTGGGCGTATGCCGACAGTGAAAGCACCAAATACTTCGCCGGGGTCGAGCAACGTTTCGACAACGACTGGCTGCTCAAAGTCGAAGCCAGCCACTGGAAGGGCCACACCGACCAGTTGCAGGGCAACATTGTGGGCTGGGGGCCTTTCCCGGACAAAACCACGGGTGAAGCGCAGTTCATGAGCGGGACCAAAACCTTCGAGATCAACACCGATACCCTGGACGCTTACGCCACCGGGCCATTCGAGTTGCTGGGGCGCAGTCACGAACTGGTGCTGGGGGTTAACGTCAGCAATCGTCGCACCGACTACCTGGCCGAGAACGCTGACGATGTCACCATCAACTATCAGAACTGGAACAATGATGTGCCGCGCCCAACCGACTTGAGCCAAGGTCTGAAGCAGCGCTACAAGACCAAAGAATCAGCGGTTTACGGGGCCTTGCGCCTCAAGCCGACCGATGATTTGTCGGTGATCGTGGGCACGCGCGTGGTCGACTACGACCGCAAAGGGGCGATGACCTACAACGCGGCGCAAACAACGCCTGAGACCGATAACGCGAAGAAAACCGGCAAGCTGATCCCTTACGCGGGCATCGTCTACGACTTGAACGAAAACCACTCGGTCTATGCCAGTTACACCGACATTTTCACCCCGCAGAGCTATTTTGACCGCAACGACAAAGCCCTCGCCCCGATGACCGGCAAAAGCTATGAGGCGGGCTTCAAGTCGGAGTATTTCGGCGGCGCGCTGAACACCAGTTTTGCGGTGTTCCTGATCAAGCAGGACAACTACGCCGAATACGATGGCGAGCGCGATAACGGTCAGGACGCCTACAAGGCCATCGATGGCACTAAAACCAAGGGTTTCGAAGCCGAAATATCCGGCGAAGTTGCACGCGGCTGGCAGTTGCTGGCGGGCTACACCTACGCCCAGCCACGGGACAAGGACGGCAAGCGAATCAACAGCAACTACCCCGAGCAATTGTTCAAGCTGGCCACCAGCTACCAACTCGACGGCGACCTTAAAGACCTGACTGTGGGCGGTAACGTGTCGTGGCAAGGTTCGACCTACAGCGAACTCGACTCATCGATCAAAGCTGACGCCAAGGAGGGCAGTTTCGCTGTCGTCGGGCTGATGGCGCGCTACGACATCAGCCAAAACCTCAGTGCCACCGTCAACCTCAATAACGTCTTCGACCGTGAGTACCTCAGCGGCTATGGTTTGTACTCGACCTATTACTACGGCGATCCGCGCAATCTGATGCTGGGCATGAAGTACAGTTTCTGACGAGAGTTTCACCCCGCACTGGACGCGAGTCGGCTATGGTTGAACAACCTTTCGAAACGGAGGCTGACCATGAGCGACGCAAAAATCCATCATTCAGCGGCTGAGGGCTATGCGCAGGGCGCCGACACGTATGTGCGTGGGCGCCCCGATTACCCGCCCCAAGTGGGCACATGGCTGTCCGACACATTGGGCCTCAAACCCGGCCTGACGGTTCTGGAACTGGGGGCGGGCACCGGCAAGTTCACCCCGCGCCTGTTGCAGACGGGCGCGCGGGTGATCGTGGTCGAGCCGGTGCAGGCCATGCTCGATAAACTGTCGACCGCTTACCCCGAAGTCGAAGCCCATCAAGGCACGGCACAGGCCATTCCCTTGGCGGATGCGAGTGTCGACGTGGTGCTTTGCGCGCAGGCCTTTCACTGGTTTGCCAACCCTGCGGCGTTGGCCGACATCCATCGTGTGCTGAAACCGGGTGGACACCTGGGGTTGATCTGGAACCTGCGCGATGCCAGCGTGCCATGGGTGCAGAAACTCGACGCACTGGTCAATCAATGGGAGGGCGATGCGCCGCGCTTTTACACCGGCGCCTGGCGTCAGGCGTTCCCGTTTGACGGTTTTGGCCCCTTGCAGCCGCAACAGTTCAGCCAGTCGCACACCGGGTCGGTCGAGGACGTGATCTTCAACCGTGTGCGCTCAACCAGTTTCATCTCGGCATTGGCACCGGCCGAGCGTGAGCAGGTCGAGCAGCAACTGCGCGCGTTCGTCGCCTCAGAAAGCACGTTGAATCACGGGGGTGAAGTCAGCGTGCCGTATATCACCTCAGCGTTTGTGACCGTCAAGCAGGCATGACCCACATCAATGCACAGGCCCGCAAGGGGCATAGCCTGACGTTTTAAAGGTTTCAGGAGGTGGTCTGGGATGAGCATCATCGTGACGGGGGCTGCCGGGTTTATCGGCAGCAACCTGATAAAGGCACTTAACCGACGCGGCGAGCGCGACATCATTGCCGTGGATGACCTGACTGACGGCGACAAGAGCCGCAACCTCTCGGATTGTGACATTGCCGATTACGTCGACAAGCGCGAGTTTGTTCAACTGTTTGCCGAGCGTCAGTTGGGCGAGGTGCAGGCTGTGCTGCATCAGGGCGCGTGCTCCAGCACGGTGGAAAGTGACGGGCGATTGATGATGGACAACAACTATCGCTACAGCTGCGATGTGTTGCGAGCCTGTCAGGATCAGTCGATTCCTTTGCTGTATGCCTCATCGGCGGCTGTTTACGGCGCCAACCGGGACTTTCGTATCGCCCGTGAGTGCGAGCGGCCGCTGAATGTGTACGCCTACTCCAAGTTCTTGTTTGACCAGCGCGTGCGCCGTTTGCTGCCCAGCGTTCGCAGCCAGGTGGTGGGGCTGCGCTACTTCAATGTCTACGGCCCGCGTGAGCAACACAAAGGACGAATGGCGTCGATGGTCTGGCATTGTTTTAATCAATACCGCGCCCGTGGCTATGTTGAGTTGTTTGGTGAATACGGCGGCTGCTCGGCGGGCGAGCATCTGCGCGACTTTGTGTCGGTGGACGATGTGGTCAAGGTCAACCTGCACTGGCTGGACAACCCTCAAGTCAGCGGTATTTTCAACGTAGGCACGGGGCAGGCCCGTTCGTTTAATGAACTGGCGCTGGCGACGATTAACAGCGTGCGTGCTGCTGAGCATCGGCCATTGCTGACCCGAGAAACTGCCCTGCTTGAAGGCGTGTTGCGCTATTGCGAATTCCCGGAAGGGCTCAAGCACAAATATCAGGTTTACACCTGCGCGGACCTGAATGTGCTGCGCGAGGCGGGTTACGACGAACCGATGTTAAGCCTAGAGGAGGGCGTCGCGCGTTATTGCCAGGCACTGCTGTAGGCGCAGGCGTGTCTCACGATCTTTGAATGTTTAAAAGATCGCGAGATACGCTCGTTTCTACAGACGGAGTCTGGGCATTACTGACCTGACAACAACGCCTCAAGTTTCTCTTGGTCGCGGGCGAATTGACGAATGCCCTCGGCCAGTTTCTCGGTCGCCATGGCGTCTTCGTTCGAAGCCCAGCGGAACTGCGCTTCGTTCAGGATCAAGCGCGGTTCGCCGGTTTTGCCCGGGCTCAATTTACGCTCCAGCGTGCCTTCGTCCAGTGCCAGTTTTTCCAGCAGGTCCGGGCTGATGGTCAGGCGGTCGCAGCCAGCCAGTTGCTCAATCTGGTTGAGGTTGCGGAAGCTGGCACCCATGACCACGGTGTTGTAGTCATTGGTCTTGTAGTAGTTGTAGATGCGGGTCACGGACTGCACACCCGGATCATCAGAACCGGTGTAATCAATGCCGGTGGACTTCTTGTACCAGTCGTAAATCCGGCCCACGAACGGCGAAATCAAAAACACCCCGGCATCGGCGCAGGCGGCGGCCTGGGCAAACGAGAACAGCAAGGTCAGGTTGGTTTGAATCCCGGCTTTTTCCAGCTTCTCGGCAGCGCGGATACCTTCCCAGGTCGAGGCCAGCTTGATCAGCACGCGGTCGCGGCCTACGCCAGCCTTGTCATACAGCTCGATCAACTGATTGGCTTTTTGCAGCAGGGCCGGTTCGTCAAATGACAGGCGGGCGTCGACTTCGGTCGAAATACGGCCCGGGATGACCTTCAAGATACCGCTACCTACCGACACGGCGAACAGATCGCAGGCCAGGCCAACGTCACCCTTGGCGTGGGTGATGGCGTTTTTCAGCAGGTCGGCATAACCAGGCAGTGCGGTAGCCTTGAGCAGCAGAGATGGGTTGGTGGTGGCATCAACGGGTTTGAGACGGGTAATGGCGTCGAGGTCGCCGGTGTCTGCGACCACGGTGGTGAACTGCTTGAGTTGTTCCAGCTTGGAAGTCATGAGCGTCTCTGTCTTAAAGGTATTAATGGCTGTACTGATGGAGTGCGATGTTGATTGAAAGTTCGTTAAGCGGTAGCTGGCAGAATGCCGTTGATCACCTGTTGAGTGCAACCAATGGTGCAGATTTAATCTTCATGACGCACGCGCAGCCCAAGATTGGACGCGCGCTATAAACACCGTTGCCAAACGGTGTGAGCAATGGATCACCGTAACGCTTGAATAAACGATGGTCGGGCGGTGTTTTACACAAAATTAGCTATAACTAAAGTTCCGTGAATCAACGGTTGCGCTGCTTACAGGAATTAACTAATGAAGCTTGGTCTCATGATCGGTACGTTGTGTATCGCCTCGATTGGGGTGGTCGGCTGTGCCAGCAAGGTTCAGCAACCGGATGAATACTCCGGATTCTTAAAAGATTACAGCCGGCTCAAAGAGGCCAAGTCGCCTTCCGGCGCCGAAGTCATGCGCTGGGTCGATCCCAAACTGAACGCCAAAAAATACACCAGTGTCTATGTTGAGCCAAGCCAGCTGTATCCGGCGCCGAAACCGACAGACAAAATCCCGCAAAGCACCTTGACCGCCATTACCCACTATTACGACCAGGCACTGAAACGCGAGATAAGCAAGTCGTTGCCACTGGCCAGCGGCCCGGGGCCCGGCGTGATTGTGGTGCGCCCGGCGATTACCGCCGTCAGCAGTAAAACCGAAGGCCTGGCGCCTTATGAGTACATTCCCGTGGCACTGGTGGTAGCGGCCGTGAGCACGGCTTCGGGGATCCGCGATCAGGAAACCCAACTGGCTACCGAAGCGGTATTTATCGACGGGCAAAGCCAGGATGTGATCGCGCAGGTGGTGCGCAAAGGCACCGGCAAACCGCTGAGCAACGACAGCCAGGTCATGAAGGCCGATGACGTCAAAGCTGTGATCGATGGCTGGGCGTCGGATATGCATCAGTCGTTTCTGAAGATGAGGCAGTAGTCGACTCAATGCTTCTTTAGGGGGTGAGCTTGGCCCGGAATATCTTAATGACAATTTATGCACAGGGCGTAGGTCGTCTGCGGGATTCGTGTTTAACTTCTGCCTCTTCAAAAACTGTCAAAAAAGGACATCGTTCATGGCTCAAGTGACGCTTAAAGGCAACCCTGTTCAAGTCAACGGCGAGCTGCCAGCGGTAGGCTCCAAGGCGCCAGCGTTTTCGCTGGTTGCGGGTAATTTGTCCGATACAACATTGGCCAGCTTTGCTGGTAAGCGCAAAGTGCTGAACATCTTCCCAAGCGTTGATACCCCGACGTGCGCAACGTCCGTGCGCAAGTTCAACGCCGAGGCCAATAACCTGCCGAACACCGTCGTGCTGAACATTTCGGCTGACCTGCCATTTGCCCAAGCGCGTTTCTGCGGTGCAGAAGGCCTGGAAAACGTACAGAACCTGTCGACCCTGCGTGGCCGTGAGTTCCTCGAAAACTACGGCGTAGCAATCGCTGATGGTCCGTTGGCTGGCCTGGCTGCTCGCGCTGTTGTCGTGCTGGACGAAAACGACAACGTACTGCACAGCGAACTGGTTAAAGAAATCGCTGAAGAACCAAACTACGAAGCAGCGCTGGCTGTTTTGAAGTAAGCCCTGCGCAACACTCAAAACGGCCTGGCATTGAATGCCAGGCCGTTTTTATTTGCAAAGACGAAAACCGTTTTGAGTGCTTTCAAGTGGGAGCGGGCTTGCTCGCGATGGCATCACCTCGGCATGACAGATACACCGAGTCGCCTGAATCGCGAGCAAGCCCACACACAGAATGTGGCCGCCTTCATCTCCTTGACACCTCTATAACGTAAATACCCGGTAAAGAGCCTTTTCATAACCGTCTGCACTGCTTATCTTTCAGACTCCTGAAAATAAGCGCACGCGCCCAACTGGTTGATCACTCAATGCAATCCTCTGTTTTCCACACATCTCGTCGCTGGCTGGTTGGCCTGCTGGTTCTGCTGATCGTTGTTGGCGTGAGCTGGTGGCTGTGGCCGTCAGCGGCGAAAAAGGCCCAGACCGCACAACCTCCGGGGCACACCAGCCGCACGGGAGCGATGCGTCCTGGCTTTGGTGGCTCAACTCAGGCGGTGCCGGTTCGGGTCGGAGAGGTGACGCGGGGTGATTTCCCCATTTTCTTTAAAGCGTTGGGCACGGTCACGGCCCTGAACACGATCAATGTACGCAGCCGCGTGGCAGGCGAGTTGGTGAAGGTGTATTTCAAAGAAGGGCAAATGGTCAAAGCCGGTGAGCTGCTGGCTGAAATTGACCCGCGCAGTTATCAAAACGCATTGCTCCAGGCTGAAGGCACGCTGTTGCAGAATCAGGCCCAACTGAAAAATGCTCAGGTCGATGTGCAGCGTTACCGCGGTCTGTACGCCGAAGACAGTATCGCCAAGCAAACCCTGGATACCGCCGAAGCGTTGGTCAGCCAATATCAGGGCACGGTCAAAACCAATCAGGCGGCCGTCAATGACGCCAAGCTCAACCTTGAGTTCACCAAGATTCGTGCCCCGATCACGGGGCGTGTGGGCTTGCGTCAACTGGACGTCGGCAACCTGGTCGCGGCCAATGACACCACAGCGCTGGTGGTGATCACTCAGACCGAGCCGATTGTGGTCAGCTTCACCCTGCCGGAAAACAATTTGGCCTTGGTGCTGGAACGTTATCGCAGCGGCGCCAAGTTGCCGGTGCAAGCCTGGGACCGTGGTGATCGCAAAGAGTTGGCCGTGGGCGTGTTGAGCAGCATCGATAACCAGATTGATGTCACCACTGGCACCCTGAAGTTCAAGGCGCTGTTTGAGAACCGCGATCAGGCGCTGTTCCCAAACCAGTTCGTCAATGTGCACCTGCTGGCCGACACGCTGAAAAACGTGGTCCTGGCCCCGACCCCGGCGATTCAGTACGGCACCAATGGCTCGTTCGTCTATGCAATGGATGGCGATAAAAAGGTCAAGATGCGCACGATTAAAGTCGGTGCCACCGATGGCGATCTGAGCGTGATTGAGGAAGGCCTTGAGGCCGGTGATCGCGTGGTGCTTGAAGGCACGGACCGTCTGCGTGATGGCGGTGCGGTTGAAGTGGTGAATGACAGCGCCGAGGTGCCAGTAACAGCGGCTGAACAACTGGACGATGGCCCGGACGCGGATGCCGATCCAGCTGCTGACAAGGCCAAGGGCAAGGCGCACGAATGAATCTGTCGCGGCTGTTTATCCTGCGCCCGGTCGCAACCACGCTGTGCATGCTGGCCATCGTGTTGTCCGGGATCATTGCCTATCGCATGCTGCCAGTGTCAGCCTTGCCTCAGGTCGATTACCCGACGATCCGCGTGATGACGCTGTACCCCGGCGCCAGCCCGGATGTCATGACCAGCGCAGTGACGGCGCCGCTTGAGCGCCAGTTCGGGCAAATGCCCGGCCTGACGCAAATGGCCTCGACCAGTTCTGGCGGCGCTTCGGTGCTGACCTTGCGCTTCAACCTCGACATTAATATGGATGTCGCCGAGCAGCAGGTTCAGGCCGCGATCAATGCCGCGACTAACCTGTTGCCCAAGGATTTGCCTGCGCCCCCGGTGTACAACAAGGTCAACCCGGCCGATACCCCGGTGCTGACGCTGGCGATTACCTCTAAAACCATGTTGCTGCCCAAGCTCAATGACTTGGTCGACACGCGCATGGCGCAAAAAATTGCCCAGATCAGTGGCGTCGGCATGGTCAGCATCGCCGGTGGTCAGCGCCAGGCGGTGCGGATCAAGGTCAACCCCGAGGCGCTGGCCGCCAATGGCTTGAACCTGGCGGATGTGCGCACCCTGATCGGCGCGTCCAACGTCAATCAGCCCAAGGGCAACTTTGACGGCCCGACCCGGGTGTCGATGCTCGATGCCAACGACCAGTTGAAAACCCCGCAGGAATACGCGGAGCTGATCCTGGCCTACAACAATGGTGCGCCGCTGCGACTCAAAGACGTGGCCGAAATTGTCGACGGGGCCGAGAACGAGCGCCTTGCGGCCTGGGCCAATGAAAATCAGGCGGTATTACTGAACATTCAGCGTCAACCCGGGGCCAACGTGATTGAAGTGGTGGACCGGATCAAGGCGCTGTTGCCGAGCATCACCGACAACCTGCCCGCAGGTATCGACGTCACTGTGCTGACGGACCGCACGCAAACCATTCGGGCTTCGGTGCGCGATGTGCAGCATGAATTGCTGATCGCCATCGCGTTGGTGGTGATGGTGACGTTCCTGTTCCTGCGCCGTGCCAGCGCCACGATTATTCCTTCGGTTGCTGTGCCGTTGTCGCTGATCGGTACCTTCGGCGTGATGTACCTGGCCGGCTTTTCGATCAACAACCTGACGCTGATGGCCCTGACCATCGCCACTGGTTTTGTGGTCGATGACGCCATCGTCATGCTGGAAAACATTTCGCGCTATATCGAAGAGGGCGACAGCCCGATGCAGGCTGCGCTCAAGGGCGCCAAGCAAATCGGTTTTACCTTGATCTCGCTGACCCTGTCGCTGATTGCGGTGTTGATCCCGCTGCTGTTTATGGCGGACGTGGTGGGGCGTCTGTTCCGCGAGTTTGCGATCACCCTGGCGGTGGCCATCCTGATCTCGCTGGTCGTATCGCTGACGCTGACGCCGATGATGTGTGCCCGTTTGCTCAAAGCGGAGCCCAAGCCAGAAGAGCAGGGTCGTTTCTACCGGGCCAGCGGCGCTTTTATTGACTGGATGATTGTCGAATACGGCCGCATGTTGCAGTGGGTGCTCAAACATCAGCCGCTGACCTTGCTGGTGGCCATTGGCACGTTGGCACTTACCGTATTTCTGTACATGGTGGTGCCCAAGGGCTTCTTCCCGGTGCAGGACACGGGTGTGATTCAGGGGATTTCCGAAGCGCCGCAGTCGATCTCGTTCAGCGCCATGAGCCAGCGTCAGCAAGAGCTGGGCAAAATCATCCTGCAAGACCCGGATGTTGAAAGCCTGTCTTCCTACATTGGTGTCGACGGTGATAACGCCACGCTCAACAGCGGACGCATGCTGATCAACCTCAAGCCCCACAGCGAGCGCCACGAGAGTGCTTCTGAAGTGATTGCGCGCTTGCAGCCGCAACTGGACAAACTGGTCGGGATCCGGCTGTTTATGCAGCCCGTGCAAGACTTGACCATCGAAGACCGCGTGAGCCGCACCCAGTACCAGTTCAGTTTGTCGTCGCCGGATGCCGAGTTGCTCAGTACCTGGAGCGATAAACTGGTGACCGCGTTGCGCAACCAGCCGCAACTGAGCGATGTGGCCAGCGACCTGCAAGACAAAGGTTTGCAGGTGTTCCTGGTCATCGACCGCGACGCGGCATCGCGCTTGGGCGTATCGGTGGCCAACATCACCGATGCCCTGTACGACGCCTTCGGCCAGCGGCAGATTTCGACCATCTACACCCAGGCCAGCCAGTACCGTGTGGTATTGCAGGCCAAAGATGGCGAGAAAATCGGCCCGCAGGCGCTGGATCAGATTCACGTCAAAACCACCGATGGCGGCCAGGTTCGCCTGTCCAGCCTGGCCAAGGTTGAAGAGCGTCAATCGCAGTTGTCCATTTCTCACATCGGTCAGTTCCCGTCAGTGATGGTCTCGTTCAACCTGGCGCCGGGCGTTGCCCTCGGGCAAGCGGTCGAGTTGATCGATCAGGTGCAAAAAGACATCGGCATGCCGGTGGGCGTGCAAACCGAGTTCCAGGGCGCCGCCCAGGCGTTTCAGGCTTCGTTGTCGAGCACCTTGCTGCTGATTCTGGCGGCAGTGGTGACCATGTACATCGTGCTGGGCGTGCTCTACGAGAGCTACATCCACCCGATCACCATCCTGTCGACCTTGCCCTCGGCCGCGGTCGGCGCGCTGCTGGCGCTGATTCTCAGCGGCAATGACCTGGGGATGATCGCGATCATCGGCATCATCTTGCTGATCGGCATCGTGAAGAAAAACGCGATCATGATGATCGACTTCGCCCTCGACGCTGAGCGCAACCAGGGCATGGCCCCGCAAGACGCTATTTATCAGGCGGCGCTGCTGCGTTTTCGCCCGATTCTGATGACCACATTGGCGGCGTTGTTTGGTGCCGTGCCGCTGATGCTGGCGACAGGCTCCGGGGCCGAACTGCGCCAACCGCTGGGTCTGGTGATGGTTGGCGGCTTGCTGGTGAGTCAGGTATTGACCTTGTTTACGACCCCGGTGATCTACCTGTACTTCGACCGCCTGGGCCGCCGCTGGCGGGGTGACAAGGCGACGGCTGAGCAGGCATCGGTATGAACCTGTCCGGCCCGTTCATTAAACGCCCGGTCGCGACCATGCTCCTGAGCCTGGCAATCATGTTGCTGGGCGGGGTGAGCTTTGGTTTGTTGCCAGTGTCGCCGCTGCCGCAAATGGACTTCCCGGTCATTGTGGTGTCGGCCAGTTTGCCGGGGGCCAGCCCCGAGGTCATGGCGTCTACCGTGGCCACGCCGCTGGAGCGCTCTTTCGGCGCGATTGCCGGGGTCAACACCATGAGCAGCCGCTCAAGCCAAGGCTCGACGCGGGTGATTCTGCAATTCGATCAGGACCGCGACATCAACGGCGCGGCGCGCGAAGTGCAGGCCGCGATCAACGCGTCGCGCAACTTGCTGCCCAGTGGCATGCGCAGTATGCCGACCTATAAAAAGGTCAACCCGTCGCAAGCGCCGATCATGGTGCTGTCACTGACCTCCGACGTACTGGCCAAGGGCGAGCTGTATGACCTGGCCTCGACCATCCTCTCGCAAAGCCTGTCGCAGGTACCGGGAGTGGGCGAAGTGCAAATTGGTGGCAGTTCGTTGCCCGCGGTGCGTATCGAACTGGAGCCGCAACTGCTCAACCAGTACGGCGTGGCGCTGGACGATGTCCGCAACACCGTTGCCAACGCCAACGTGCGCCGCCCCAAGGGCGCGGTGTCGGACGGTGATCGCAATTGGCAGATTCAAGCCAACGACCAACTGGAAAAGGCCAAGGACTACGAGTCGCTGATCATTCGTTATCAGGATGGAGCGGCCCTGCGCCTGAGCCATGTGGCCAAGGTCCAGGACAGCGTTGAGGACCGTTACAACAGCGGTTTCTTCAACAACGACGCGGCAGTTTTGCTGGTGGTCAACCGCCAGGCCGGGGCCAACATCATCCAGACCGTGAACGCGATCAAGGCCCAGTTGCCCGCGTTGCAAGCGGTGCTACCAGCCAGTGTCAAACTGAACCTGGCCATGGACCGCTCGCCGGTGATCAAGGCCACCTTGCACGAAGCCGAAATGACCTTGCTGATTGCTGTGGCGCTGGTGATTTTGGTGGTGTTCCTGTTTCTCGGTAACTTGCGTGCCTCGCTGATCCCGACCCTGGCGGTGCCGGTGTCGCTGGTGGGCACCTTTGCCATCATGTACCTGTACGGTTTCTCGCTGAATAACCTGTCGTTGATGGCGCTGATTCTGGCCACCGGGCTGGTGGTGGACGACGCCATCGTGGTGCTGGAAAACATCTCGCGTCATATCGACGCCGGGATTGCGCCGATGAAAGCGGCGTATCTGGGGGCCAAGGAAGTCGGTTTTACCTTGCTCTCGATGAACGTCTCGCTGGTGGCGGTGTTTTTGTCGATCCTGTTTATGGGCGGGATTATCGAAAGCCTGTTTCGCGAATTCTCGATCACCCTGGCGGCCTCGATTGTGGTGTCGCTGGTGGTGTCGCTGACCCTGACCCCGATGCTCTGCGCACGCTGGCTCAAACCTCATGTGCCGGGTACTGAAAACGCCATGCAGCGCTGGAGCATGCGGCTTAACGAGCGCATGGTTCACGGCTATGCGCGCAGCCTGGACTGGGTCTTGCGCCACAAGCGCCTGACCCTGCTCAGCCTGCTGGTGACCATCGGCGTTAACGTGGCGTTGTACGTGGTGGTGCCGAAAACCTTTATGCCGCAACAAGACACCGGGCAACTGATTGGCTTTGTGCGCGGCGATGACGGCCTGTCGTTCAGCGTGATGCAGCCCAAGATGGAGATCTTCCGCAAGGCGATACTGGCCGACCCGGCGGTGGACAGCGTGGCGGGTTTTATCGGCGGTAACGGCGGTACCAACAACGCAGTGATGATCGTGCGCCTCAAACCGATCTCCGAGCGCAAGCTGTCGGCACAAAAAGTCATTGAGCGCTTGCGTGACAGCATGCCCAAAGTGCCCGGTGGGCGCCTGATGCTGATGGCTGACCAGGATTTGCAGTTTGGCGGCGGCCGTGAGCAAACCAGCTCGCAGTATTCCTACATCCTGCAAAGTGGTGATCTGGGCGAACTGCGCACCTGGTATCCGAAAGTCGTGGCGGCCTTTAAGGCGCTGCCCGAACTGACGGCGATCGATGCCCGTGAAGGGCGGGGCGCGCAGCAAGTGACACTGGTGGTTGACCGTGATCAGGCCAAACGCCTCGGGGTCGATATGGACATGGTCACGGCCGTGCTGAACAACGCCTACAGCCAGCGGCAGATCTCGACCATCTACGACAGCCTGAACCAGTATCAGGTGGTCATGGAGGTCAACCCCAAATACGCCCAGGACCCCGAGACCCTGAATCAGGTGTACGTCATTGGGGCCGACGGGCAACGGATTCCGTTATCCGCCATCGCTCACTACGAGAACAGCTTGCAGGACGACCGCGTCGAGCATGAAGGCCAGTTTGCGTCCCAGAGTATCTCCTTTGACATGGCCCCTGGCGTGTCGCTGGAGCAGGGCACCGCTGCCATTGAACGGGCCATTGCCAAGCTCGGCCTGCCCGAAGACGTCATCGCGAAAATGGCCGGTACGGGCGACGCGTTTGCCGCCACCCAGAAAAGCCAGCCGTTCATGATCCTCGGTGCGTTGGTCGCGGTGTATCTGGTGCTGGGCATTCTCTACGAGAGTTACATCCACCCGCTGACGATCCTGTCGACCTTGCCATCGGCGGGGGTTGGCGCGCTGTTGAGCATCTACCTCACGGGGGGCGAGTTCAGCCTGATCTCCTTGCTGGGGCTGTTCCTGCTGATCGGCGTGGTGAAGAAAAACGCGATTTTGATGATCGACCTTGCGCTGCAGCTGGAGCGGCATTCGGGAATGAGCCCGCAGGATTCGATTCGCAGTGCGTGCTTGCAGCGTCTGCGGCCGATTCTGATGACCACCCTGGCGGCCATTCTGGGGGCCTTGCCGTTGATGTTGAGCCATGCCGAAGGTGCCGAAATGCGTCAGCCGCTGGGCCTGACCATCATTGGTGGGTTGATTTTCAGCCAGATCCTGACCCTTTACACCACCCCGGTGGTCTACCTCTATCTCGACCGTGCACGCCATCGTTTCAACAAATGGCGTGGCGTGCGTACTGATGCTGCTCTGGAAACTCCGCTATGACTTCTCGTTTGCTTAACCTTGCCCCGGCACTGTCGTCCCAACGTTGGGCGCTTGCCCGCGGCTCGCGCCTGCTGGGCCTGGTGCTGAGCGGGATGTTGCTCAGCGCCTGTGCGGTGGGGCCGGACTATCAGCGCCCTGCGCTGACAGCGCCGCAGCCATTCCAAGAAGTGCAGGGCTGGACCCAGGCCAACCCGAGTGATGCGCTGGCGCGTGGTGCCTGGTGGGAGTTGTACGGCGATCAGCAGCTCAATGCGCTGGTGGCACAACTCAACAGCAACAACCAGAGCGTTGCGCAATCAGAAGCCCAGTTTCGTCAGGCGCAGGCATTGGTGCGCAATGCACGGGCAGCGTTCTTGCCGAGCGCAGACTTGAGCGTTGGCAAAACCCGCTCCAGCCAGGGCACGGGCAGCTCCAGCTCCAGCCTGACCAGCTCCAGCAGCGGGATCCGCGACACCCTGAACGCGCAGGTCGGGGTGAGTTGGGAGGCCGATATCTGGGGTAAATTGCGTCGTGGACTTGAAGCCAACGAAGCCAGCGCCGAAGCCAGCTTTGCCGACCTTGCCGCGATGCGCCTGAGCCAGCAATCGGAACTGGTGCAGAACTACCTGCAACTGCGGGTGATCGATGAACAAAAACGCTTGCTGGAAGCGACCGTCGAGGCGTATCAGCGCTCGTTGAAAATGAGCGAAAACCAGTACCGTGCGGGTATCTCCGGCAAAGACGCCGTGGCGCAAGCGCAAACCCAATTGCGTAATACCCAGGCCAGCCTGATCGACCTGATCTGGCAGCGGGCACAATTCGAAAACGCCATCGCCGTACTGACGGGGCAGGTGCCTTCGGGCTTCAAACTGGCAGAAATTAAAGACATTCCCAAACTGCCTGAAATTCCGGTCAGCGTGCCATCACAACTGCTGGAACGTCGCCCGGACATCGCCTCGGCGGAGCGCTCTATCATGGCCGCCAACGCCAACATCGGCGTGGCCAAGGCGGCGTACTACCCGGACTTTAGCCTGAGCCTGTCGGGCGGATACAGCAGCAGCCAGTACCAGGACTGGATCAGCGTGCCGAACCGATTCTGGTCGGTGGGGCCGAAAATCTCCTTACCCTTGTTCGATGGGGGCCAGCGTTCGGCCGAAGTTGATCGAAACGAAGCGGTGTATGACCAGACCGTGGCCAAATATCGCCAGACCGTGCTGGATGGATTCCGCGAAGTGGAAAACTACAAGGTGCAGTTGAAAGTGCTCGGGGATGAAACCGTGGTGCAAGAACAGGCGCTGGAATCGGCGCGTGAGTCATTGCGCCTGACCACTAACCAGTACAAGGCTGGATTGATTGCCTATCTGGACGTGGTGAGCGTGCAAACCACAGCATTGAGTACTGAGCGCAGCGTACTGAACCTGCTGCAAAGCCGATTGATCGCCAGCGTGCAGCTGATTGCCGCGTTGGGCGGGGGATGGGATGGGAATACCGACTTGAGTGAGCGTTGATTTCAGATCAATAAAGCCCTGTAGTCGCTGAGGAGCGCAGCGAGGCTGCGATCGGAATGGTGCGCCACTGCGACGAAGCAGCCGCTAAACCAGACGACTCGGTGGATCAGGCGCATCGACATGTCAGGATTTGCGAGGACTGCGTCCTCGATCGCAGCCTCGCTTCGCTCCTCAGCGGCTACACAGGCAGATCGCAGCTGCGCTCCTCAAGCACCCATATCCTGCGCATAAAACGTAAACCTGTCTTTGCCACTGTTCTTGGACACATATAGCGCCTTGTCTGCATTGGCCAGCGCCTGGTTCAGCGTGTCATGGCCTTCAACCCGCGCCAGACCGATGCTGATGGTCACCGGGTGCTCATGCGGGTCTTCACGCACTCGACGACAGAGCGTGTCCATCAATGCGTCTACGTCGGCACGCCGTACCCCCGACACGTACACCGCAAACTCCTCGCCGCCCAGGCGCGCGTACTCATGGTCAGTCATCACCGCCTTGATGCTGGACGCCGTGCGCTTGAGCACTTCATCGCCAATGTCATGTCCAAACCGATCGTTGATTTTCTTGAAGTTGTCGATGTCGATCATTGCCAGGTAATGGTCGTGTTCCCGAGGCTGAGCGCGCAATACGCTACCCGCCCGGGTCATGAACGACCGCCGGTTGGGAATCTCGGTCAACGCGTCGATGTACGCCTGGTTCACCAGTAATTTGGACATGGTGTAGTTGTACAGCTTGACCCGGCGCAGTTTGAAAAAGCTGTAAATCGTTAAACTGCTGAGAAAGGCGTAATAGCACAGGATCATGGTGCCCCGCAGGTCCATGACCGAAACAAAGGTCAACCCAAAGGGGTTAAGCATGAGTCCCGCAATGACTGCACTGGTGAGAAATGCCCAGCGGCTCAATGGCAAGATCGAAGCACTGTAGAGGATGCTGGCGGTAGCCAGTACCAGCCAGACCGGTTGCGAGTCCTGAGGCAAGCCCATGATGATCAGGCGGATGCCCAGGGTAATCACGGCGACGAAAATAACGTTCAGCACGTCGAAGTGCCGATAATTGCGGATAAACCCCAGGATGAGGGTGATCGTCACCATCGTGCCCATAAACAGCATGGACAGACCGGTGAAGCCTTGGCCTCCCTTGGTGCTGATGATTAAGTCAAATAACAACCAGATGAAGATGCTGGCCGCGTAGGTCAAACGGCAAAAATTGCGCAGTTTTTCAAAATCATGTTGAGCAAATTCGGCTTGCAGCGCAGGGGGGGCGGCATGTTTTGAAATTTCAGTTTCAATGGTTTTGAGCATTGCGAGCCTTGATCACGGTCTGTTGACTGGACTCAGGGCACTTGCCCACGCAAGCCAAGTACCCTGTGAGCCCGGACGATCAAGTGCAGTGCAGCAGCGGCCGCCCGGACCCTGCAGAAATAACCCTAGCAGGATCTTCCGTGCGGCGTTGTGATGGCGGCGTTAACGGGCTTGGTCGAACACTTCACCGACGCTGCGTCGACGTGCGTTGTGCTCGCTGGCACGCACCAGGGCTTCGAGGTCTTCGGGGGTGACGTCGATAAATGCGTCCATTTGCTCAAGGGCTTTTTGCAGGTCTTCGGCAGTAATTCCAGGGTCGCCCGTAACGTGCGGTTCCACTATGGCCGGGATCGGCTCGGCGATTTTTTTCGGGTAACGCACCCGCGTCAGGTTGTTGTAGGCCAAGGCGCTCAGCACCATGCACACGGCGCTGAGCATTACCGGGGCGAGCATGCCCCAGCCCAGGCGCGCGCTGTCCGGATCAGCCAGTACCACCAGCAAGGCCAGCGCACCGGCTGGCGGATGCAGACAGCGCAGCAGGCACATGATCACCAGTGCCAAGCCTACGGCCAGGCACGCGCTGTCCAGGTTGCGGCCAAAAAAGTGCACCACGCCCAATGACACAACGGTTGCGCACAGATAGCCGCCGACAATCGACCAGGGTTGCGCCAGCGCTCCCGATGACACGGCAAACAGCAAAATGGCGGATGCCCCCAAAGGGCCAATCAAATGCATGGCTACGGGCAGGCCAAAGAACACACTGCACACCCAGACGCACAGCAGTGTGCCCAGTGATACGCCAATCGCAGCGCGACTCCATTCTGTGGGACGGGTGTTCGTGGCCGCAGGCAACAAGCGGCTGATCCAGCGGTTTTGCATGGTGGGAGAATCCGGTTTTGGACAACGAAGAGATAAAAAAAGGGCTGTGCGGGTTTCCCGGCAAGCCCTTGAAAGTGTTCCTTCATTGGGGGAGGAACGTGTGCAGTGTGCCCAGCTCCAATACAGTCCGCAAATTCATAATAATGATGGTTAACTGCATTTAATTTGATTTAAAGGCTGTGCAGTTTTTGATGAGTGAACCTGTGCACGTGTCGGAGTCGTGTTCGGTATGTCCGCAGTCAGTTTGCCCAGCACGCGTTCATAAACGTCATTGCTCAACAGCCGCCGTTCAATGGGGGTGCGCAATTCGCCACTGTTGGCCAATGGCAGCTTCAGCAGCAGCAGGGCATCGCGCAGTCTGATCAGCGGGCCCAATTCGGGAAGGCATGTTTCACGGTCGTAATCACCTGCCACAGCTGCGATTGGCAGGCTGTGCTCAAGTACCGGCTTGTTAGCAAACAAGGAATAATTCATCACGTCGTGCCCCTATAGAAAGCCTATTGAATATCTAGCGATGCAGACAACTGGTTCAGCATCATCTGCGTGGTGATACAAGCAGTGACATATCGATTATTTACTTGGCTTGGGATCTGAGATTTTTGCGAGCAATTGTAAAGCGCGTAAACCGCGCAGTATTGTCAGGCAGAGCGTAAGTAACGATAAGAATTACGGAGAGATTCGTGGGACTTTTCAGAATAGACAGCGGGAGTCATGTCACGGCTAAGTCGCACATAAATAGGGCTTGAAGCGCACTTTTGACGATGCCAATTCTTACTGATCTATACACCGGCGTAATAATGTGAAGTATTTTTGTGGCAAGCAGGTGAGGGCACAACGAATGGGGCTAGTCGTCAAAGCCGACTTGCTCGTGGATGTCGTCCACTTTGAGTTCCAGCCGATAGGCCACGGCTATAAACAATGCCTGACACAGGCACAGGGTTGCGCTTAATGAGCGGAACGCAAACGAACTGCCTTCATTAACCAGCAACACCGTGTTGGCTTTTTTGGCCAGCGGCGACAGAGTGCTGTCGGTGATGATCAGGGTTTTGGCCTGATGTAACTGGGCGAGGCGCAAGCAGTGCTGGGTTTCTTTGCCATACGGGGTAAAGCTGATGGCAATGACCAGGTCATTGGCGCGTACGCTGCGCATCTGTTCGCGGTAGCTGCCGCCGAGCCCCGAAACCATGTGAATCCGCTTGTTGGTGTGCTGCAGGTTGTACACCAGGTAATCGGCCACTGCGAAGGAGCGGCGCACACCGACCACGTAGATGTTATCGGCGTTGACCACCAGGTCCACGGCTTTCTCGAAGGCCTGCTCGTCGAACTCCAGATTCAGCCGCTCAATGCCTGACAGCGTGGCGTTAATGCATTCGCGCGCCAGAACACCGCCGCTGGCTTTTTGCGATTTGTCGGCAATCATGCTGCGAACACGCTGCTGATAGTTCTGAACAGGGGTTGCCTTGTGGGTGTACGCCTCACGAAACAACGCTTGCATTTCACTGAAGCCGCTAAAGCCAAAACGCTGTGAAAAACGCACGATGGCCGAAGGGTGCACCTCACACTCGCGAGCAATATCACTGATTCGGTCAACCATGATCCGGTCACTTTGCTGGCTCATATAACCGGCAATACGCTTGAGCTGGCGCGGCAGGCTCTCGTACTCCTGGGTAATAAGCTGCATCAGCCGCTCGGCATTGACTGGCGGGCTGGTCTGTTCGCTCCCTGGCGTTTGGGCCGACTGATCGGTGGCTGACATAAGTGCGTCCTTGAGATGGCGCTTGCAGGGCAGGTAGCAGTTTGGCGAGCGCAGTCTACAGCGTAGGCGTTCAAAAAATCCTGGCCAGCCATTCAGGGCCTGTTCGCTGAATCGATATTTCAGCTGCGCCGTTGAATTTCTTGCTATAAACGCACTCCACTGACGCCTGTGAAGGCCGCTTTTCGTCATTTTCCATGTTTTGCTGGACAAATAGCTGTCATTTCAGTTGCTGACTCGATAAGTCGGCCTTAGACTGCCGCCCCTCGTAAATTGAGTGCCGGGTGGCGCTTGAAATAGATGGCACCTAACTGGTTTGGATGAAGATCGGTCAGAACGCTCCCTAATTCGCCTTAATGCACGTATTTTTTATAGAGAAATCAATGACAAAGGATAAGTTGCTGGCCATGCCGGCGGATGACTACATGAATGCCGAGCAACTGGCTTTTTTCACTGAGCTGTTGCAAGCCATGAAGGTTGAGACTCACGAACGTATTGAGCAAAACCGCATTGCGATCGAAAGTCTGGACACTCCGGCTGATCCTGCGGACGCCGCTTCGGTTGAAGAAGAGCGCACCTGGTTGGTGAACTCCATCGATCGTGATCAACGCATGCTGCCTCAATTGGAACAAGCGCTGGATCGCATCAGAGCCGACGACTTTGGCTGGTGTGATGACAGCGGTGACGCGATTGGCCTCAAGCGCCTGCTGATCAGCCCGACTACCAAGTACTGCATCGAAGCTCAAGAGCGTCACGAGCAAATCGACAAGCACCAGCGTCAAGCCTGAGTGCTTGACCTTGCCGGGGCCGCGCCAAGCGGTCCTGGTAGCTGTCGGGCCCTGCAAGCGTTCGCCTTGCTGCCCATCTCCTCGTTGTAAAACCCTGTCTTACACGTTGCCGACATTGAGTGACTGGCTTCGGTTGAGCACCCTTATAGTTGCGCGGCACTTTTTCGTGTGGCCGATTTGATCAAGGGTGAAATTCATGGGTGATTCAAGCAACACAGGGCACGTGTTGCGCGTTGGTGTTTTCTTTGATGGAACGGCCAACAATCAATTCAACAGCGCAGAGGGGCTGGCGCGCCAAGCACGCGGCCTGAAGGTTGACGCTGACAGCAGCTACGCCAATGTCACGACTAATATCGCTGCACTGCATCAGCATTACCCTGCGCAACAGGCATTCGATGCAGATGGCAACGCGGTCACCTCGCTCTACATCAGTGGCATCGGCACGACGACGGGTGGCTCTGACACGCGCTTTCCGGCGCAGAGTTACGGGCGTGGCAGCAGCGGGGTGCTGGGCAAGGCTGAGCAGGCCTACGGCCAACTGGTTGAGTGCCTGACGCACTTTTTGCAGGGTGTGGCGCCATCGACCTTGTGCCGTTTGCAACTGGATATTTTTGGCTTCAGTCGCGGAGCGGCGGCGGCCCGGCACTTTGCCAATCGGATCAATAACACTGCTTTTAAATCACAATTTGCGCTGGCGCCTGATTTTGAGTGCGTGATCGTTTTTATCGGTTTGTTCGACACCGTCGCCGCCATGGGTGGGCTGGCAGATCTGGGCAACATCAGCGATGACATCAACCCCGGTCTAAATCTGTATCTCAGCCCTGACTGCGCGCAACACGTGGTGCAACTGACTGCGCGCGACGAGCAGCGGAGCAATTATTCATTGAGCCGCATCGCCCCGCAGTGGCCAATGGAGATCGCCGTGCCCGGCGTGCATGCAGACGTAGGCGGTGGGTACCCGGCGCAAATGACCGAACAAGTGTTTTTGACCCGCTGGCAGACCAATCGGGTCAGCCCGTCCACGCCGCTTATCTTGACCCACGCCTGGCAAAGTGCGACCGCAGAGCTTGTGCAATGGCAAGCCAAGGACCTGCTGGACCCCAGCGACCCGGATCGACTGCTGGAAGTGCGCAGCGCTGCACGTCGTGAAGCCAGCCGCGAAGACCCGATGCAGCAGGTACAGGCGGCGGTCTATATGCAACGTCGGGTGTTTGGCCAATTGTCGCGTGTTTACCTGCGCATCATGCATCGCCTGGCGTGTGAGCAAGGCGTTCCGTTCGCGGCATTGGCCGAGGCAGAGGCCGGTTTACCCGACGAACTGCAGTCCATTGAGGCCAGGCTTCAGGCTCAGGTGCGTGAAGGTGCAATTGCACTGACCGCACAAGAAGAGCGCCTGCTGCGCCAGCGTTACATCCATCAATCGGCACACTGGAACGCCGCAGTTGGCGCGGGTGAGGGCGTGGTGGACCAGGCTTTTTTCAATCGCCCCCAAGAGGGTGGGCGCCTGGTTTATGAGCAACATGAGACAGCCTTGGCTTAAGCGGACGCGCGGATTGTTACAAGTCATGCAACGCATCTATGCGGTACATAGCTTTTTCCGCAGGCAGTTAGCCACTAAGATAGCCAGCATCGTTAGGTGGCTAACTAAATGTGTGGAGTAAGCATCATGACCAACCAGGTTGATGTGGCAGTAATGATCGGCAGCGGTGTCCCTGAAAGCTTGCGCGCTATCGGCAAAAAGGCTTGCTGGGTCGTGCTGGTAAACGGCGAGCAACGTGGCACGGCCTTTTCCAGTCGCGTAGAAGCTGAAGAGTGTCGTGCCGCCTGGCTGGCGCAGCTAAGCGCCAACCGTTCAGCGGTGCGAATGCATGCTCAGCACGCTTGATGCAGGCGCGTATTCAATTCGTCGATAACCATGGCCCAATTGTCATCAGCCAGAAGTTTTTCTTTCAGTAATTGGGATTGAGCCTTTGTCCAAATGTCGGCATCGGCCAACTTGACGTCTTCAGGCAATCTGTTGGAGTCAATGAACGCGGTAATCGCAGCTTCGTCAGACGATAATCCCAGTTGCTCAAACAGGTTTTGCAGGGTGATAGCCGTGTCGTCCATGTTCATTTCCTTAAGTGAATGGGCCGGGTCTGTGCATCTGAGACCTTTGAACGCAAAGAGTTCGAGACCAGCCTAGCTCAATTGGAAACGAGACGATTGCCGTTAAACGTTAAGAGCGCCTGCGTCGACGGCTTCTTTCAATTGCTTGGCGGACTCCATGCCAGCAATTTTTGCTGACTCTGAGGTCTTGAACCAACGATCCTTTTCGACCTGGTGGTAGGTGAGCTTGGTCAGGGGTGGTTTTGGCCGCATCACGATCACTGCCTGAAATTCGCCATCGACTTCTTTGAAGTCACCGCGGATAAAATACTCGCCAATATCAAATTCAGTCACGTGTCACTATCCCTTGCAAGTAATAGAGTCCAGCCAACCTGGCGGCATAGGCCAGGCCGAATTTTGCGCAAGTATGGCAGTAGTTGGCCTCTCGTGGCGCAGTTAACACATCGGTACGACGAAAGCCTTGTTGAATACAGACGCAATCGGGCAGAAAATAAACCGTTTGCCTAATTGAACAGCGGATGTGTATACCCATCCTCGGGCATGAGTCGGTAGAATAGCGCGCCCGACTGTGTGTAAGCCGATCAACGCGAACACAGCCTTGGATAATTTCCTTCAAGCCCTGGCGATTGTTTGCCGGGATAGTTCAGGCGGAAATCCATTATCTTGATGTCACATGCCACCCCTGACTCCAGCAGTCAGGTCACCTTGTCGTACGCGGGTTTTTAACCTGGTGGCTGAGGCTTTTTTTCGGCTGCCTGTTTTTTGGCGGGCAGTTTAACTTTTTAATATCGAGGGCTTTTCGTTGGCAGTCAGCAATTTGGAGATGCATGCATTATTTGTGTTGGGTGACTTGCGGGCACGGTTGGTCAAAATGTTCCAGTCCCGCTTTGTGTATGTCACCGAACAAACGGCAGAAGGTATTTACATCGCTGAAATCGACACCGAAACAGCGCTGGTGGTAGACGACAAGCCTGGCCTGAAGTTAAAGGTCGGCGATCATTTCAGCGCCGCGGTGATGCCGAGCCGTGAAGGCGGCAAGCTGGACATCAAGTTTCGTGAAATCAAAATGACGGTGTATGGCATCGGTGACTATGCCTACGTCAGTTCGCCTTTGGGCGAAGGTATTGTCTTCAAGGAAGGCCAGACCGTGATGCTGGTGTTTGCAGCCAACGAGCAACTCGAAGGCGGCTTGAGCAAAACCTTGAAAGCAGTGACCACCAAAGTTGCCAAGTGGCCCAAGGGTGAACTCACGTTCAAGGCCAGCAAAGAGTGACAGCCACGCGTAGCGAGTTTCATCAGCAGTACCTTGCGCAAGCCCAGGCCAAGGCTGCCGAATTATTTGCCCAACAGCCCGTACTGAAAAGCGCCTGGCTGACTTGGGTGGCGGGGCAGCTCTACACCTTACGCCCCGCTGAATACGCAAGCATGGTTCGCCGCGAACTGCAGCGCTTGCAGATGAACCGCGAAAATCGGTAGTCGCTGACGAAGGCCGCGATGGGTTGCGCAGCAGCCCATGGTTGTAAAGAGCTAGCCAAGGTTCTTTGGCCCTTATGTTCAGTCTGCGGCAGCGACTACACATGCCTCTCCGTATTTTGCCCCTCAAACAGCCTAGGCCTAATGGACGATGTACACGCCCTGATCGGCCTTGATGATCGGTCGCACATAACGCGGCCGGGCTGAACAGACCCGCGCCACGAATAATAAAAAGTGTGCGAGGGATCGTGAGCATGGGCGCTGTCGTCTTTTTAATCGCTGTGCGAGGTCGAAATGACCGACGCGCTTAAGCTCACCGCGACACAGCGCTTCGTGAATCGCTGCGCCGAGTGGTTGATGGCTCGGCGCACGTTGCTGCTGAGCCTCTTTATGCTGCTCACCCTGGGGCTGGGTTACAGCGCCACTCATGTCCGGCTCGACCCCGGCTTCAATAAACAGATCCCGGTTCGGCATGCCTACATGCTCAACTTTCTGGATTTCAGCCGGATCTTCACCGGCGCCAATCGCCTGCTGGTCAGCGTGCATTGGAAAGGCCAGGGCGACCTCTACAACCCCGAGTTTCTCCAGACCCTGCAACAGGTCACCGACGATGTGTTCTTTATCTCGGGCGTCAGTCGCCCCAGCGTGACCTCGCTGTTCACCCCCAACGTGCGCTACATCGAAATCACCGAAGACGGTTACGTCGGCGATCTGGTAGTGCCGCCGCAATACGCCGCCACCCCCGAAGACTTGCAACAAGTGCGCAGCAATGCAGCGCGCTCCGGGCAGATTGGTCGGCTGCTGGCCAACGACCTGAAATCGGCAATGGTGCGCGCCGACCTGCAAGACACCGACCCCAAGACCGGGCAACCGGTGAGCTATGTGCAAATCGCCCAGCGCCTTGAAGACATTCGCGCCAAGTACAGCAACGACAACATCGAGATCAATATCGTCGGTTTCGCCAAGCTGGTGGGCGATGTGGTCGAAGGACTGAACACGGTGATGGGCTTTTTCGCCGTCGCCTTCCTGATTACCGGCGCGTTGCTGTGGCTATATTCGCGCTCGTTGCGCCTGACCCTGGTGGCGCTGTTTGTCGCTTTGCTCCCGGTGATCTGGCTGCTCGGACTGTTGCCCTTGCTGGGGCTGGGGATCGACCCGATGTCGATTCTGGTGCCGTTCCTGATCTTCTCGATTGGCGTGTCCCATGCGGTACAAATGACCAACGCCTGGAAGCAGGAAGTGCTGGCAGGCAGAGACTCGGTCAGCGCCGCGAAAGCGGCCTTCAGTAAAATATTCATCCCCGGCGCGCTGGCGTTGCTGATGAACGCGCTGGGGTTTGGCGTGATCATGCTGATCGACATTCCCATCGTTCATGAACTCGGCGTCACCGCCTGCATCGGCGTGATGCTGATGATCATCACCAATAAGATCATGCTGCCGCTGATCATCGCCCACCTGCCACTGGAGCCACGGCTGATGACGGCCCAGGCGCGCCTGGCAGACCGGCGTCACCCGCTCTGGTGGCGCCTGTCCGCGCTGGCCACACCGGGCCCGGCGCTCTGGGTGTTCGGGTTGAGCTTATTGCTGTTGGCAGCGGGCGCTTACAAAGCACGGGAGCTGGCAGTCGGAGACATCGGTTCCGGCGCCCCGGAACTGCGCGCTGACTCGCGCTACAACCAGGACAACCAGCAGATCATCAGCCATTACTCGATTGGCCTGGATGTGCTGTCGGTGTTCCTGAGCATCAGTGATCGCAGCGAAGCCTGCCTTGACCCGGCAGTGATGCGCGCAGTCGAGACCTTCGATTTCAAGATGCGCGAAGTGCGCGGCGTGCAATCGGTACAAAGTGTGGCTGGCATGAGCAAGCAAGTGATTGCCGGCAACAACGAAGGCAACCCGCGCTGGGCGGCGATTCCGGGTTCTGCCCAAGGCTTGCAACAGGGCGCCTATGCCTACTCGCCGGACTCGGGCTTGGTGACCGATGGCTGCCAGTACATGCAGATACTGGTGTTTTTGACCGACCACGAAGGCACCACCGTGGCCCACGTTTTGAGTGAGGCCAAGCGCATCATTGCCGCGATCCAGGTGCCGGGCGTGGCGTTCAAACTGGCGGGCGGCAATATCGGGGTGATGGCCGCGTCCAACGAAGCGGTCAAACAGGCCGAAGTGGTGATGCTGGCTGCGTTGTTTTTCTCGGTCGCGCTGTTCTGCTTGCTGACCTTCCGCTCAGTGCGCGCAGTGCTGTGCATTCTGGTGCCGCTGGCGATTGTCGCGGTGCTGTGCAACGCACTGATGGCGCTGCTGGGCATCGGTCTCAAAGTCGCGACCTTGCCGGTCATGGCCTTGGGCGTGGGGGTGGGCGTGGATTACGGGATCTACCTCTACGAGCGCATCGAACACGAAATGGCCGAAGGCCAGAACCTGCGCGAAGCCTTCTATCGCGCCATGTGCCAGCGCGGCACGGCGGCGGTGTTCACTGCCGTAACCATGTCGCTGGGGGTGTGCACCTGGGTCTTCGCGCCGCTCAAGTTCCAGGCCGACATGGGCGTACTGCTGGCCTTTATGTTTATGGTCAATGTGCTGGGCGCGATCTTCCTGCTCCCGGCACTGGCCGCGTGGTTCAACCTCGGCAAACCGCTGGTCTCAATGTCATCCCCTTTGCCTTCTGTGGGAGCGGGCTTGCCCGCGATGAAATCAGCGCGGTGAGCCTGGCACATTGAAGTGCTGCCATCGCTGTCACGCCGAATCCCACGACATCTCTGCATGACTCATAAGAAAGGAGAACCCCATGCGACATATCACTCAGATGGGCGGCTGGTTGTCAGTCGTTCTGGCTTTGCACAGTTACAGCGGGCTGACCCTGGCCCAAGCTCCCGCCGACCAGATTGCCCGGCTGGGCAAGGACCTGACCTGCGTCGGCGCGCAAAAAGAAGGCAATGCCCAAGGCACCATCCCGGCGTATACCGGCCAATGGCTGGGCGCCGCACCGGGTATGAAGTTCGAGGGCACCGGCAAGCATCCGCTCGACCCGTATCCCAACGAAAAGCCCCTGTTTGTGATCACTGCGCAAAACCTGGATCAATACTCGGCGCACGTGTCCGAAGGGCAAAAAGCCCTGTTCAAGCTCTACCCGCAAACCTTCCGCATGCCCATTTACCCGTCGCACCGCGACTTCCGTTTTTCGGACACGGTGTGCAAAGCCACCCTGGAAAACGCCTCGATTGCCAAACTGGTCGACGAAGGTGAAGGGGTCGTGGCACGCACTGGCGGGGTTGCATTTCCGATCCCGCAAAACGGCATTGAACTGCTGAAAAATGCCTCACTGTTTACCATTCGGGCCTGGACCGAGGAATACACCTCGGACAACGCTTACGTGCTCAAGGACGGCAACATCAACTGGGGCCGTGTGCACTCGCGCAACATGGCGCCGGGGCTTGAGCCGGGCAAGATCGGCGAGACCACTGGCAACTCTTCGTTCTACCTCAACGAAACCCTGCTGCCCCAGCGTGACAAGGGTGAAATCAACACCGGCACCGAATACTGGAACGACAAAACCGAGCCGCGCCAAAGCTGGCGCTACGACCCCGGCACCCGTCGCGTCCGGCAGTCGCCGGGGTATGGTTTCGACATGGCGTTTCCGGGCTCCGGCGGCTCAATCACAGTCGACGAAGTGCGCATCTTCAACGGTTCAGCGCAGCGCTATAACTGGAACATCGTCGGCAAAAAAGAAGTGTATATCCCGTACAACACTGCGCGCCTGCACGCCAACGATCTCAAGTACGCAAGTTTGCTGACGCCTGGCCACATCAACCCCGACAACATGCGTTACGAACTGCACCGCGTGTGGGTATTGGAAGGGGTGCTCAAGCCCGGTAACCGCCACCTGTACGCCAAGCGCACGATGTACATCGACGAAGACACCTGGTTCCCGATCATGGGTGACAACTACGACAACCGTGGCGAGCTGTGGCGCACCTCGATGGTCAACTACTTCTATGCCCCGGAAACCCAGACCTGGCAGGCCGGTGTTGGCCTGTACCACGACTTGAACGCGGGCAGTTACCTGGCCTTCAACCTGATCAACGAACAGCGCAACGGCTACGTGCTGAACAAAGGCGGCTTTGCCCCCGGCGACTTTGGTCCGGAAGCCGCACGTCGCGCCGGCAAGTAAATCTGTAACGCCCAACAACCCCCATCGTCATCTGCCACAGGGCCTGCTTGTGCGCAGAGCGCTGGGAGGCTGCAAAAAATAATAAGAAGGAGCATCGCATGTTTAAGCACTGCACACGTTTTGTGGGGACCGGTTTACTTTCAGGCCTGAGCAGCCTGGCACTGGCGGCGCCGACCATTGAACTGGGTGAAAACACCACCCTCGATTCCTCGTTGACCGTCAACTACACCGCTTCCATGCGAACTGAAAAACCGGATCACGCGTACCTCAACAACATCAACTACGACGACGCCACGCGTAACTTCAAGCGCGGCTCGCTGATCAACAACCGGGTCAGCGTGTTTGGCGAACTGATGCTCAAACACGACAACCTGGGCGCCGTAGTGCGCGGCAGTCACTTCTATGACGAGGTGTACCACCGCAGCAACGACAACGACTCGCCCGATACCGTCAACAAAACCGGAAGCTACAACGACTTCAGCCGGGACACGCGCAAACTCAGCGGCAGCAAGGCGCGGTTGCTGGATGCCTACGTGTATGGCGACTTCACCGTCAACGACGACCAGTACCTGTCGCTCAAGGCCGGGCGGCATCTGGTGGCATGGGGCGAGAGCCTGTTCTGGCCCAACATCAGCCAAGGGCAGGCGCCGGTCGACTCCACCAAATTCAACGTGCCGGGCACCGAGGCCAAAGACGCCTATTTGCCGGTCGGACAAGTCTCCGGATCGTGGTCGATCAATGAAGACCTGGCCTTGCTCGGCTTCTACCAATACAAATGGGAAGAAACCCAGCTCAACCCGGTGGGCGACTACTTCGGCAGTGACACCTTTGGGCCGGGCGCCGAGTTCTATCGATTGGCGCCGGGTATCGTCAACAGCTTGCCCGCAGGCCAGGCCGTGGGCTATGCCGGTTCGGTCAAACCGGGCGACAGTGGCGAGTGGGGCGTAGGGACGCGTTACCGGCTGACGCAAAACACCGAAATCGGCCTGTTCCACTATCGCTATCACGACCGGGTGCCGTCCCTGTTTTTCGACTTCACTGGCCAGACCCACTACTCCTCGCTGAACAAAGTGGGCGGCAATGGCGGTGGACCGAGCTATCAACTGGGTTATTTCGACAACATCAAACTGACCGGTGTCAGCTTCACCACTAAAGCCGGTGACTCCGTGCAATTTGCCGGAGACCTGAGCTACCGCGATGGCGCGGCGGTGTACCTGAGCAACGGCGCTCCGGCGCGTGGCCAGCTGTGGCAGGGCAACCTGAACGCGGTGTACATGATCGGGCCCACCTTTATGGCACAACAAACCACCCTCATGACCGAAGTGGTGCACCAGCGGATCCAAGGCGTGGACGACCTGACCGTTACGGGCGGCGGGGCGGGAGTCGATGGCACGTTCAACACATACGTCTATGACGGCCAGACCCGTGGTTCGAGCTTGCTGGGCATTGGCGCGTACTTCGATCACCCGAGCGTGTTCGACGGCTGGGACCTGACCACCAAAGCCACCTGGACCCAAAACATCGATGGCAGCGCCTACTCAGGACTGGGCCGTGCGGAAAAGCGCCTGACGTTGGGTGGCGACTTCAAATACCTGGGTAACTTCCAGGTGGGTTTAACCTACGTCGCCTACCTGAGTTCGGCAGACATCGCCCAAGGCCGAACCATGGCCGACCGCGACTACGTGTCGTTTAACGGCAAGTACACGTTTTGATGCAATCGCTGGCAAGCCAGCTCCCACAAAATGGACTCACTTCACAGACCTGTGGGAGCTGGCTTGCCAGCGATGCTTTGCTTACCGAGGCTCGCGCGGCATCCCCAGCGCCCGTTCGGCAATGATGTTGCGCTGGATCTCGTTGCTGCCGCCGTAAAGCGTGTCGGCCCGGGTAAACAGAAACAGTGCCTGCAACCGTGTCAGTTGATACGGCCCGCTCTCCAGCAATTCCGCTTGCGGCCCCAGCACGTCCATTGCCAATTTGCCCAGTTCCACATGCCAGGTCGACCACGCCAGTTTGTAGATCGTCGCTTCTGGCCGCAGGTTGCCATCCTGTGCGCCCGACAACATGCGCAACGAGTTGTAACGCAGCACCCGCAGACCGCTCCAGGCGTGTGCTATGCGTTGGCGCAACACCGGATCGTGTGCCGCGCCATTACCCTTGGCGATGCGCACGACTTCGTCCAGTTCGTTCTGAAACTGCATCTGTTGGCCCAGGGTCGATACCCCACGCTCAAAGCCGAGCAAGGCCATGGCGATTTTCCAGCCATCACCCGGCTGGCCAATCACGTTGTCAGCCGAGGTGTGTGCCTGATCGAAAAACACTTCGTTGAATTCACAGGTACCGGTCAACTGCCGGATCGGCTGCACGCGGATGCCCGGCTGGTCCATGGGCACCAGCAAGAACGACAAACCACGATGGCCGACACTGCCCGGTTCGGTGCGTGCCAGCACAAAGCACCAGTCCGACTCATGGGCCAGGGAGGTCCAGACCTTCTGCCCGCTGATCAACCACTGGCCACTGCTTTGATCGAAGCTGGCGCGAGTTTTGATGTTGGCCAGGTCCGACCCGGCACTCGGTTCAGAATACCCCTGACACCAAAAGTGCTGCCCCGCCAGAATCGCAGGCAAAAACCGCTGCTGTTGCTCTGGCGTGCCAAACGCAGCCAAGGTCGGGCCCACCAACCCCTCACCGATATGGCCCATGCGGCCAGGCCCGCCAGCGCGGGCGTACTCTTCAAAAAAGATCACCTGCTGAGTGATGCTCAGCCCCCGACCGCCGTGTTCCTTGGCCCAGCCCGCGCCCACCCAACTGCCTTTGGCCAGTTCCTGTTCCCAGGCTTTGCGCAAGGCGGGGGCAAAGTCTTCATCGCCGGGGCCGCCGCGAAAACGCAACACCGCAAACTCGCCTGCGAGGTGGCGCTGCATCCACTCGGCAACGTACAGGCGAAATTGTTCATCTGCTGCGCTAAAGCCAATGTTCATGACCGTTCTCCGAAAATCTGTTTCGCCAGTTGCTCACGATGAAACGCGGGGCTACCCAGCAATTGTTCGCTGGCCCGTGCACGCTTGAAGTACAGGTGCGGGTCGTATTCCCAGGTGAAACCGACGCCACCGTGCAACTGGATCGACTCGCTGGCGCAACGAAAAAAACCTTCGCTGGCATGAATCTTTGCGGTCGCTGCGGTCTCGGCCAATTGGCGCTGAACACTCGGATTGCCGTCGATGCTCAGGCATTCATCGGCAATACAGGCCGCGTAGTAACTGGCCGAACGGGCACATTCAACGGCCAGCATCAGGTCGGCACAGCGATGCTTGATCGCCTGGAAACTGGCGATGCTGCGTCCGAACTGCTCTCGACCCTTGATATAGCCCAGTGTCAGGTCCAGCACGTGCTGGGCGCCGCCGGTCTGTTCTGCTGCCAGGCCAATACAGGCGACGTTCAGCACGTCGCGCAGCATCGGCCAGCCAAGGCCCGGCTCACTGAGCAATTGCTCGTCGGTCACTATCACGTCATTCAGGGTGATGGTCGCCAGGCGCCGGGTCTGGTCCATGCCCGGTTGGTACTGACGCTGCACGCCCGGGGTGTCGGCGGGCAGGGCGAACAGGCGAATGCCGGCTTCACCGATGCTGCCGGGTGTGCGGGTGGCAATGATCAACAGATCGCACGCGGCGCCGTCGATCACATACAAATAGTGGCCGTTGAGGCGATAACCGCCCGCGCAACGCTGTGCATACACGTGCACCCCGCTGTCATCCCAGTGCTGGGTGCTGGTGTAGGCCAGACTGGCGCTGATCTCGCCTGCCGCAATCAACGGCAGCCACTGTTCCTTGAGCGCCTGATTTCGGCTTAGCAGCAGCGCTGGCGTGGCCAGGCAACCGGTGGCATAGAACGGCGAGGGCAGCAGGCAGCGTCCCAGTTGTTCCTGCAGCAGACACACCTCGACAAAGCCCAGACCGAGCCCGCCGTAGGCCTCGGGAATGGCCAGCGCTGGCCAGTACAGCTCGCGGGCAATACGCGCCCAGGTGCCGGGGTCATGTCCGGGTTCGCTGGCCATCGCCTGGCGCACGGCACTGGAGCTGCCAGCCTGGGCCAGAAAGCGCTCGGCAGACTGCACAATCATTCGCTGCTCGTCAGTCAGGGCAAGCTCCATAAGGTTCCTCGTCGTCAATTTAAACCCAAGGAGCCAGCATGAAAGGCCGCCAGGCGGGTGCAATCCTTGAGCCGGACTAGTCCGTTTGGCGGTGTGAGCAAGGGGTTTGCGTCTGTGCCTTCGGCGCGCTCGATCATCGCGCTTTCAGGGTTTGCCTCGGGGTTTTTAGTCTCAACGGACGATGAGCCACCGACGACCGCTTCCCATACTGCTCGCAAGCCTTTGCCAACCCAGGAGCACCTGTGAGCAGCGTAATCCCTACCGCATTCCACTCCACTATCGACGCCGGTGTCGCTGAGCTGGTAATCGACCGTCCGCCGGTCAACGCGCTTAACAGCCAGGAATGGCTCGATCTGGCCCATGCCCTCGACGCGCTGGGCCAGAACCCCGAAGTTCGGGTCATCGTGATCCGCGCCGAAGGCCGTGGTTTCTGCGCCGGGGTCGACATCAAGGAACTCGATGCCTACCCCGAACGTATCGTCAAGGTCAACGAGGGCAATTACGCAACCTTCAAGGCCATACACCGCAGCCCGGTACCGGTGATTGTGGCCGTGCACGGCTTTGTTCTGGGTGGCGGAATCGGCATCACTGGCGCCGCCGATATTGTCGTCGCGTCTGACTGTGCATCCTTCGCCTTGCCCGAAGTGGATCGCGGGGCCATGGGCGGCGGTGCGCATTTGCAGCGTCTGTTCCCGGTGCAAAAGGTCCGTTACCTGTTTTTTACCGGCGACAAGATCAGTGCACATGAAGCCCAGCAATACGGCTTTATCGAGCGCGTCGTGCCGCGCGAGCAACTGCGTGAAACCGCGCTGCAAATCGCCCACAAAATTGCCAGCAAAAGCCCGGTCATGATCCGCATCGCCAAAGAAGCGCTCAACGGCATCGAAGACGGCAACCTGGAAGACAAATACCGCTGGGAGCAGGGCTTGACGTTGCAGGCCTACAACGCTGCCGACTCTGCGCAAACCCGGCGCGCATTCGTTGAAAAACGCGACGCCAAGTTCTGAGGCACTGACGATGGAACTGACTTACTCCCCGCAACAAAAAGCCTTTCGCCAGGAAGTCCGGCAATGGCTGGCGGCTAATCAACCGTCTACCCCTCTGGCCAGTTACGACACCCGCGAAGGCTTTGAGCAGCACCGCCAGTGGGAAGCAAAATTGTTCGAAAGCCGCCTGTCGATGGTGATGTGGCCGACCGAACTCGGCGGGCGCGGCTGTGACCTGATCGAGTGGTTGATTTTCGAAGAAGAGTATTACGGCGCCGGCGCGCCGATGCGGATCAATCAGAACGGCCAGTTACTGCTTGGCCCCACCCTGATGGAGTTCGGCACCGAGGCGCAGAAGAAGCGTTTCTTGCCACGCATGGCCGCCAGTCTCGACATGTGGGCGCAGGGCTGGTCGGAGCCCAATGCCGGGTCCGACATGGCGGCGATCACCAGCAAGGCGACGCGCGATGGCGACAGCTACGTGCTCAATGGCCAGAAAACCTGGTCGAGCCGGGCGATCTATGCCGACTGGCTGTTCGGGTTGTTCCGCAGCGATCCGGGGTCGAGCCGTCATCACGGCCTGTCATTCGTGATGGTGCCGCTCGACGCGCCGGGGGTGACGGTACGCCCGATCAAGGCACTGAATGGCAAGAATGCCTTCGCTGAAGTGTTCTTCGATGACGTGCGTGTCCCGCTGGAAAATCGCATCGGCGATGAAGGGCAGGGCTGGCACGTGGCAATGGCCACTGCCGGTTTTGAGCGCGGCTTGCTGTTGCGTTCACCGGCACGCTTTCAGTACACCGCGCGCAAGCTGGTCGAGTTGTATCAGGCCAACCGCGCCAGCGCCGACCGCGACCCAACCTTGGGCGATGCTGTGTGCAAAGCCTGGTCGGACGCGCAAGCCTACGCCTTGTCGGCCTACCACACGGTGGGTCGCTTGAGCCGTGGCGCGCAGATCGGCGCCGAATCGAGCACCAACAAAATCATCTGGTCGGAACTGGACCTGCGCATGCACGAAATCGCCATGCGCATTCTGGGTGCCAGTGGCGAATTGACCGGCAAATCGGTGGAGGGCTACAGCTGGCTAGAAGGCTTCCTGTTTGCCCAGGCCGGGCCGATCTACGCCGGGACCAACGAGATTCAGCGCAACATCATTGCCGAGCGCATGCTCGGACTGCCGAAGTGAGGCCGGGTATGGACTTTACCTTTACCGATGACCAGCAGACATTCCGCGAGGCCATCAGCCGTTTTTTGATGACCGAAGCCGCGCCGGAAATGCTCCGTGAAATTTGGGAAACCGATGTCGGCCGCTCGCCGGACTTGCGCAACAAAATTGCCGAACAAGGCCTGACGGCATTGTCCGTGCCTGAAGCCTTTGGCGGGCTGGGCATGGACGATGTGGCGTGGGCGCTGATGACCCAGGAACTGGGTTACTACGCGATCCCCGACTCATTGGCCGACACCGCCTATGTGGCCTGCGCGTTGATTGCCGTTTTGCCGGACAGCGTGGCGCAGCGTGCGCAATGGCTCGAAGGCATTGCCGATGGCAGTTTGCGGATTGCCATTGGCCACCCGGTTAATCCGTGGGTGGCAGATGCCGCCCACGCCGACTGGCTGTTGTTGGCCCACGGCGATGAAGTGCACGCCGTGCCGCGCAGCCAGGTCGACGTGCACGCACACAGCAGCATTGATGCCTCGCGGCGCTTGGCGACCGTCAGTTGGCTGCCGAGCGCGGCCACTCTGGTTGCAGAGGGGCAATCAGGCCGCGACGTGTGGGCGCACACCCTCAATCGGGGCGCCTTGTCGGTGGCTGGGCAATTGCTCGGACTGGCGCAGCGCATGCTGGATCTGTCGGTGGACTACGCCGCCCAGCGCAAACAGTTTGGCAAGCCGATTGGCAGCTTTCAGGCGGTCAAGCATCACCTGGCCGATGTCGCCACCCAGCTCGAATTCGCCAAACCAGTGCTGTACCGCGCCGCCTACGCCTTGGCCCATAACGAACCGAATGCCGGGGTCTGGGTTTCACAGGCGCGTCTGGCCTGCTGCGAAGCCAGCTGGCTGGCGGCCCGGCACGGCATTCAGGTGCACGGCGCCATGGGTTACACCTGGGAAGTCGACCTGCAAATGTTCATGAAACGGGCCTGGGCGCTGGACAACGCCTGGGGTGATCGCGCCTTGCACAAAACCCGCGTGGCCGAGCATGTACTCAGTGGCACGACGCCTTTAGGCCCCGGCCATACGTTCGAGGATTGATAAATGCCCCAAGCCTATATTGTTGACGCCCTGCGCAGCCCCACCGGCAAGCGCAAGGGCGGCCTGGCCCATGTTCATGCGATTGATCTGGGGGCTCATGTGCTCAAGGCGCTGGTGGAGCGCAACCCAATCCCGGCGGATGAATACGACGACGTGATTTTTGGCTGTGTCGATACCATCGGCTCGCAAGCCGGGGACATTGCCCGCACCAGTTGGCTGGCGGCCGGTTTGCCGCTCAACGTGCCCGGCACCACCATTGATCGTCAGTGCGGCTCGTCGCAACAGGCGCTGCACTTTGCCGCGCAGGCGGTGATGAGCGGCACCCAGGACGTGATCGCGGTCGGCGGCGTGCAAACCATGACTCAGATCCCGATTTCGTCCGCCATGCTGGCCGGGCAGCCGCTGGGTTTCAGCGACCCGTTTTCCGGCAGTAAAGGCTGGCAGGCGCGTTTTGGCACGCAGCCGGTCAACCAGTTTTACGCTGCGCAACGGATTGCCGATCACTGGCAAATCACTCGCCAGCACATGGAAGCCTATGCGCTGGAAAGCCATCGTCGGGCGCTGGAGGCGATTGCCGGACAGCGTTTTGTGAACGAGATCGTGCCCTGCGAAGGCGTCTGGGACGACGAAACCCCGCGTCATACCACCTTGGCCAAAATGGCTGAGCTGGAGCCGGTGTTTGCCGAATATCCGTCGATCACGGCAGCGGTTTCCAGCTCGACCTGCGATGCCTCGGCGGCGCTGCTGGTGGTCTCCGAGACGGCACTCAAGCGCTACAACCTGACGCCGCGTGCGCGTATCCATCACCTTTCGGTGCTGGGCGATGACCCTATCTGGCACCTCACTGCACCGATTGCCGCCACCCGTGCTGCGCTGAAAAAAGCCGGCATGAGCATCAACGACATCGACCTGGTCGAGATCAACGAAGCCTTTGCCTCGGTGGTCATGGCCTGGGCCAAAGAGCTGGATTACGACCCGGCCAAGACCAACGCCAACGGCGGGGCGATTGCCCTTGGCCATCCGCTGGGCGCCAGTGGTGCACGGCTGATGACCGGCTTGCTCAACCAGCTTGAACGCAGCGGCGGCCGTTATGGCCTGCAAACCATGTGCGAAGGCGGCGGGCAGGCCAACGTGACGATTATCGAGCGCCTCTGACAGGAGCACTGACATGGCAATTTGTGAAGGACGTACCGTCATCATTACGGGCGCGGGCGGCGGCTTAGGCCGGGCCTACGCGCTGGCATTCGCGGCGCAAGGCGCGAATGTGCTGGTCAACGATATTCGCCGTGAAGCGGCCGAAGCGGTGGTAGCAGAAATCCGCGACGCGGGCGGCCAGGCCATCGCCAACGATGACGACATCACGACGACGGCCACTGCCCAGCACATCGTCGATGCCGCATTGGCGGCGTTTGGCGAGGTGCACGTGGTGGTCAACAATGCAGGCATCTTGCGCGACCGGATGTTTATCAGCCTGAGCGAAGAAGACTGGGATGCGGTGGTGCGCGTGCATCTCAAGGGGCATTTTTGTCTGGCCAACCTCCTGGGCAAGCGCTGGCGCGATCAGGCCAAGGCCGGGCAACCGGTGGATGCGCGCATCATCAACACCAGCTCCGGCGCGGGCTTGCAAGGTTCGGTGGGGCAGTCCAACTACAGCGCGGCCAAAGGCGCGATTGCCGCGTTGACCTTGGTACAAGCCGCCGAACTGGCGCGTTATGGCGTGACCGCCAATGCACTGGCCCCGGCGGCGCGTACCTCAATGACCGAAAGCGCGATGCCGGATATGGTGAAAAAGCCTGAAGACGGCGGATTTGATGCCTGGGCGCCGGAAAACGTTGCGCCGCTGGTGGTGTGGCTGGGCAGCAGCCTGTCGCGCGACGTGACCGGGCAAATCATCGAAAGCCAGGGTGGGCGACTGTCGCTGGGCGATGGCTGGCGCACCGGTGTCACCCGCGACAAAGGCGCGCAATGGCAGCCTGAAGAAGTGGGCGAGGCCATGCGCCAACTAGTGTCCGAAGCGCCCACGCCGCAACGGGTGTGGGGTAGCTGACACCCTGTAGGAGCGAGCTTGCCTCGCGATCATTCGATTGTTTAAAAGATCGCGAGGCAAGCTCGCTCCTACAGGTTTTGGGTCTGTTTTAACAAGAGAATTCAACCATGAGACAAGCGCCTCCTTACGTCCCCGGCCACCAGTTACTGGCCGGCAAGTCGATTTTGATCACCGCCGCCGCGGGGGCAGGCATCGGTTATGCCGCCGCCAAACGCTGCGCCGAAGAAGGCTGCCGTGCCTTGATGATTTCCGACATCCACCCGCGTCGCCTCGAAGAAGCCGTCGAACGCCTCAAGGCCGAAACCGGCCTGCAAGCGGTCTACGGGCAACTGTGCAACGTGACTGTCGAAGCAGACGTACAAGCGCTGGTCGCCGCAGCCGAAGATGCTTTGGGCGGGGTCGACGTGTTGATCAACAACGCCGGTCTTGGTGGTCAGGTTCGCCTCACTGAAATGAGCGACCAGCAATGGTCGTCGGTGCTCGACATCACCCTGACCGGCACCATGCGCATGACCCGCGCCATGCTCCCGCACATGGAACGGCGTGGCGCCGGGGCCATCGTCAACAATGCCTCGGTACTCGGCTGGCGCGCCCAGAAAGAACAGGCACATTACGCCGCCGCCAAGGCCGGGGTCATGGCCCTGACCCGTTGCAGCGCGCTGGAAGCCGCTGAAAGCGGGGTGCGGATCAACGCCGTGGCGCCGTCGATTGCCTTGCACGACTTTCTCAAAAAGGCCTCCAGCAGCCAATTGCTCGAACAACTGGCCAGCCGCGAAGCCTTTGGCCGCGCCGCCGAAGTCTGGGAGGTGGCCAACGTCATGGTGTTTCTGGCCAGCGACTACGCCTCGTACATGGTCGGCGAAGTGCTGCCCGTCAGCTCGCAACAGGCGTGAGGACAACCCATGAGCACGCTATTTAGCAGCGCCGAACAGCTACTGGCCGCGCAAGGCCAGGACCTGGGCCGTACCGATTGGCTGGAGATTACCCAGGAGCGCATCAACCTGTTTGCCGAAGCGACCGGCGACCATCAGTGGATTCATGTCGACCCGGTGCGTGCCGCCACAGGCCCGTTTGGCGCCTGTATCGCCCACGGCTACCTGACCTTGTCGTTGGCCAACCTGTTTATGCCGCAACTGATGCAGTTCGCCAACTTGGCCATGGGCATCAACTACGGCACTGATCGCGTGCGTTTTCCGGCAGCGGTAAAAGTCGGCTCGCGGGTACGTGGGCATGGCGAAATCCTGCGCGTAGAAGCACTCGGCGAAGCCCTGCAAGCGGTGGTGCGGATCAGCGTCGAAATCGAGGGCAGCGACCGCCCGGGCTGCGTGGTGGACACCATCAGCCGCTACACCTTCAACCCTCTTCACAAGTGAGCCGGAACATGAATTTGAATGATGTTGTGATTGTCTCCACAGCCCGGACCGCGCTGAGCAAATCCTTCCGGGGTTCGTTTAACGACACCGAAGCCCCCGTGTTGGGTGGGCATGTAGTGCGGGCCGTGGTGGAGCGCGCTGGCATCGAGCCGGGTTCGGTCGAAGACGTGATCATGGGTGCCGCAGCACAGCAGGGCACTCAGAGCTACAACCTCGGTCGTTTGTGTGCTTACACCGGTGGTCTGCCCGACACGGTGCCGGGCATGGCCATTGACCGCATGTGCGCGTCGGGCCTGATGAGCATCGGCCTGGCCGCCAAAAGCATCCTGACCGGCGAAATGTCGATTGCAGTGGCGGGCGGTGTCGAGTCGTTGTCGCTGACCCAGAATAAATACAAAAACACCTATCGAGCCCAGTCCGAAGCCGTGCTGGAGTGCATGCCGACCGCCTACATCCCGATGCTCGAAACGGCGGAAATCGTCTCGCGTCGCTATGGTATTAGTCGCGAAGCTCAGGACCAGTATTCGCTGCAAAGCCAGCAACGCACGGCGGCGGCGCAAGCTGGCGGTTTGTTCAGCGACGAAATCGTGCCCTTGGCCGCACGCAAACTGCTGTTCGACAAAGAAGGCCAGCCGAGCGGTCACCAGGACGTGATAGCCGATCGTGACGAGTGCAATCGTCCGTCCACCACCCTTGAAGATCTGGCTGCACTTAAACCGGTGTGGAAAGACGGCAAGTGGGTGCAGCAGGGCGAGTTCATCACTGCGGGTAACGCTTCGCAGTTTTCTGACGGCGCCTCGGCGGTCTTGCTGATGAGCCGTGCGCAAGCCAAAGAGCGTGGGATCGAGGCCTTGGGCGTGTATCGCGGGATTGCCGTGAGCGGCTGTGCGCCGGATGAAATGGGCATCGGGCCAGTGTTTGCGATTCCTAAATTGCTCAAGCGTTTTGGCCTGACCGTGTCCGACATTGACCTGTGGGAAATCAACGAAGCGTTTGCCTGCCAAGTGCTGTACTGCCGCGATTTCCTGGAAATCCCCAATGACCGTCTGAACGTGAATGGCGGGGCCATTTCCATTGGTCACCCGTTTGGCATGTCGGGTGCGCGGATGGTGGGCCATAGCCTGCTGGAAGGTCGGCGCTGGGGCGCACGGTTTGTCGTGGTTGCCATGTGCATAGGCGGCGGCATGGGCGCGGCAGGGTTGTTTGAGCTGAACTGACAGCCGCTATTCCAACTGTAGGAGCGAGCTTGTCTCGCGATCTATTGATCGTTTAAAAGATCGCGAGACAAGCTCGTTCCTACCCTTGGCCGTGCGCAACGCCTAAGTGAACCGCGGAATCGGTTTGCGCATCAGCGTTCCTACCAACAGCGCACCCAGCAAGGCCAATACCCCGGCCACCCACAGCAGGCTACTGAAACCCGCCATAAATGCCCGAGTCGCCAGCGGCTGGACTTGGGTTTGCACCGCCAGCGGCAACTGACTGAGCGCCCCCTGCATATCCCCGGCCACCACGCGCGAGGCAATAAAGTGGCTTTGCCCCAGCCATTGATCGGCTTCTTGCGCAAGGCTGGCGTGCAGATGTTGCTCGGTGTGGCCGCCCAGCAGCGCGCCGTATACGCCGATGGCCAGCACGATGGCGCTAAAGCGCATGGTGGTGCTCATGCCGGAAGCCATACCCACGCGATCTCGCGGCACGCACGCCATGATGTTTTTTTGCGTGTCGCCATTCAGTAACCCGGCGCCCGCGCCCGTCACTGCCGTGGCCAAGGCAAAGCTCAGGTAGCCGCCATGGCCGACCGCCCAGGCGCTGAGCACGTTGCCGCAACCGACCAGGGTCAAGCCTGCGGCCATCATGCTCGCCGGGCTGAACCGTGACGCCAGGCGTGCGCCGATGCGCGGGCAGATCAGCATGGTCAGGGCAAAGGGCAGCATGCCCAACCCCGACATAATGGCGCTGAAACCCAAGCCGTTTTGCAGGTAAAACGGCAGCAGCGTCATCATCACCTGGGCGCAACCGGCATAGGCAAACATACCCAGCAGGGCACCGATGAAGCGCGGATGGCGAAACAGTTGCAGGTCGATCATCGGCCGTTGCTGCACAGATTCAACCCACACAAACAGCGCCAGCAGCAACGCGCCGCCGCATAAGCGAGCGTAGGTCAGCGGGTTGTCCCAGCCAATGCGGTTGGCTTCGATCAACCCCCAGATCAGGCACAGCAAGCTGGCGCTGAAGGCCAGGCTGCCCCACGGGTCGAGCCGCGCCGCTTGCGGGTCGCGGGACTCGCTGATGGCATGCCGGACCAGCGCCAGCAGCCCTAAACCGATCGGCAGGTTGAGGTAGAAAATCCAGCGCCAGCCCAGGTATTCGGTGATCAGCCCGCCCAAGGTCGGCGCGGCGGTCATGGCCACGCCCATGCAGGCGCCCCAAAAAGCCCAGGCTTTGGCGCGCTCGACTTCGTCATGAAAGGCATGCCCGATGGAGGCCAGTGCAGAGGTCAGCAACAAGGCCGCGCCGACCCCTTTGACGGCGCGGGCGATTTCCAGCAGCAGGCTGTTGGGTGCGGCGCCGCAGCCGAGTGAGGCGAGCATGAAAATGCACAGGCCCCAGATCAGCGTGGTTTTGCGCCCGATGCGGTCGGCAATGCTCCCGGCGGGCAGCAGCAGGGCGGCAAACGCCAGCATGTAGGCGCTGACGACCCATTCGATGTCGACAAAATTGGCCCCCAGATCGCGGGCGATGGTGGGCAGGGTGACCGCGACGATGTTGGTGTCGAGCACGATCAGTGAACACACCCCGCTGGCAGTGAGCAGGGTCAGGCGCGGGCTGACTGTTTTCATGGGCGCAACCCTGGGTTAGAAAAGGCTATTACTTTGTAAGTAATCAGGTTGACGGGCATGTTCGGGGCTCTCTAGTGTGGCGGTGCTGACAGGGTATCGCTGCGCAGGCCGAGGTGCGTTAGCTGACTGCCCGAACTTCATTACCTTTGAGCTAACGCTGCTATGGATATACGTCACTTTCGCTACTTTCTGGCGGTTGCACAGCACTGCAATTTCACCCGTGCGGCCGAAGTGCTGGGCATTGCGCCGCCCACCTTGAGTCGACAAATTCAGGACCTTGAAAACGCCCTTGGGGTGCGCCTGTTTGTGCGCGAACAGCGTCAGGTCAGCCTGACCGAGGCCGGTCAGGCGCTGCTGCCCGAGGCCGATGCGACAGTGCGTCAGTTCGAGCGGGCACAGCACCATGCGCAACGTGCCGGGCGCGGGGAAACCGGGCATATCGAATTAGGCTACGTGGCCTCGGCGGTGTATTCCGGCGTGTTGCAACGCCAGGTACAGGCCTATTCGCACGACTCGCCGCAGGTCAGCCTCAGCGTGCGTGAAGCGCCGATGGCCAGCTTGCCAGCACAGGTTACCGAAGGGCGTTTCGACCTCGGCTACGTGCGTTGCCCGATGGCGCTGCCCCCCGAACTGGAAACCATTCGTCTGAAGGGTGAAGGGTTTGTCCTGGCGCTGGCAGCCGATAGCTGGCTAACGCGCCTCAAGCGCATCAATGCTGAGCATTTACAGCACGAAACGTTCATTCTGCCCGAGCAAATCAGCGGCACTTTGCAGGTCGCGGCACAGGGCGGTTATGCGCCGAAACTGGGCGCGCAGCCGGGTGGGTTGGTGGCGGTGATTGCGCTGGTCTCCTTGAGTCAGGGCGTGGCAGTCGTTCCGGCGTCAGTGGTAGGGCATATCTGCCTGCCGAATGTGCTGTATCGGACAATTGAAGGCAGTGAGGCTACGTCCTGGCTGTCTTTGATCTATCGTCGATTTGAGAAATCGCCTGCAGTGGTGCGCTATATCGAGAAAATCAGACTTGATGTTCGAGCTCAGACGGCCTGATTGATGACAGGTATTCGCATTAGCGTGCGTTCGCCTGAGGAAGCAGTACAATCGCGCATTTTCTACCGGGCATGGACGCTGTTCGGATTCGCTCAAGAGAAGGCCCATGGTTGCTGCAACGTACTCTCCCGCGCTGGTGTTTATTTCCCTTTGCGTCGCGATTCTGGCGTCGTATACCGCCCTTGACCTCACTGGACGAATCGCTACTTCGCGCGGTCGCACGGCCTACCTGTGGATGGCAGGTGGGGCCTTGGCCATGGGCTTTGGCGTCTGGTCCATGCACTTTATCGGGATGCTGGCGCTGGAGTTGCCGCTAGAACTGGGCTACGACGTGGGGCTTACGCTGTGGTCGTTGCTGGTGGCGATTTTGTCGTGCGGGTTTGCCTTGTGGCTGGTCAGCCAGCCGAGCTTGCCTGCGCTGCAATTGCTGTTCGGCGCTTTAATCATGGGCGCCGGGATCAGTGCCATGCACTACAGCGGCATGGCCGCCCTGCGCATGCAGCCGGGCATTGATTACGACCCGACCCTGTTTGGCCTGTCGCTGGTGATCGCCGTCGGGGCTTCAGCGGCTGCGCTGTCGATAGCGTTTCGCTTGCGCAAGCAAACCCCTTATGTGCGTCTGGCGCGGGGCGGGGCCTCGGTCATCATGGGCCTGGCAATTGTCGGCATGCACTACACCGGCATGGCGGCGGCGAGCTTCCCGATCGGCAGTTACTGCGGCGCGATTGCAACGGGGTTGAGCGGCAAAGGTCTCGACAACCTGGTGCTGGTGTCCAGTCTGGCGGTGTTGGTGATTGCCCTGCTGACCTCGATTTTCGATGCGCGGCTGGACGCCCGCACGGCGGCGCTGGCGGACTCACTGACCCTGGCCAACGAAGAACTCACCCAACTGGCCCTGCATGACACCTTGACCGGGTTGCCGAATCGCATTCTGTTGGCTGATCGGATCGAACAGGCCATGGGCAAAGTCACGGAGCAGGGGGGTTGTTTCTCGTTGATGTTTATTGACCTGGACGGCTTCAAGCCGGTCAACGATGCCTTTGGCCACCATTTGGGTGATCTGTTGCTGCGCGAAGTGGCCCTGCGTTTGCGCGAACAATTGCGCAGCCAGGACACCCTGGCGCGCATTGGTGGCGATGAATTTGTGCTGCTGGTGCGCTTGACCGAACCAGACGATGCGCCACAGGTTGCCGCGCGTCAGGTCAGCCTGCTGTCGAAGGGCTTTAGGGTGGCGGAGCATGATCTACAGATCTCTGCGAGCGTCGGCATTGCGTTGTACCCCGGCAATGGCCAGACCGCTGAAGAACTGCTGATGAATGCGGACGCGGCGATGTACCACGCCAAGGGCAGCGGTAAAAACAGCTACAGCTTCTTCGACGTCTCGATGAACACCAACGCCCGCAAACAACTGCAGTTGCTGCAAGACCTGCGTCAGGCACTGGAGCACAACCAGTTCCGGTTGCACTATCAGCCCAAATTCGACGCCAGCAATGGCAAGCCGGTAGGCGCCGAAGCCTTGTTGCGCTGGGAGCATCCGCAGCAAGGTTTATTGCTGCCGGAAACCTTTATCGAACTGGCGGAAAAGACCGGGCTGATCATCCCGATCGGTGAATGGGTGCTCAACGAAGCGTGCCGACAAATGCGCGTCTGGTTTGATGAGGGCTACAGCCACTGGCGCATCGCGGTCAACTTGTCGGCCTTGCAGTTTTGCTATTCCGGGCTGGTCGACAGTGTTCTCTCGGCGCTGGAACGTCATCAGTTACCGGCCAACAGTCTGACCCTGGAAATCACTGAAACCACGGCCATGAGCGATGCTGACGCGAGCATGACCGTGCTGCAAAAGCTGTCGCAGATGGGCGTTGACCTGTCCATTGATGACTTTGGCACGGGCTACTCAAGCCTGATGTACCTCAAGCGGCTGCCGGCCAATGAACTGAAAATTGACCGTGGATTCGTGCGCGATCTGGAGCATGACAGCGATGATGCCGCGATTGTCTCGGCGATTGTGGCGTTGGGTCAGGCGCTGGGGTTGCGGATCGTGGCCGAAGGCGTGGAGACCGACACCCAGCAAAGTTTCTTGACCACCTTGGGCTGTGATTCCTTGCAAGGCTTTCTGCTGGGGCAGCCATTACCGGCCGAGCAATTTATGGTAGACATTCATCGGGCTGAACAGCCTGTTTCAGGTAAACCGACACCGGCCTGACAAACTCCTCCCATCGCGGTTACTCTGGCGATCACATTGACACCGTTGTGAGTGGGAGCACGTATTTATGGATAAAGTCATCGTGATCACCGGTGGTGGGCGCGGCATCGGAGCGGCTACGGCGCTATTGGCCGCGCAACAGGGCTACCGGATTTGCATCAACTACCAGTCTGACGACGTATCGGCCGACGAAGTGCTGCGAGAAGTCCGCGCCCTTGGCGTACAAGCGATGTCCGTGCAGGCTGACGTGAGCAACGAGGACGAAGTTATCAGCCTGTTCGCCAGGGTTGACCTGGAGTTGGGGCGTGTCACGGCGCTGGTCAACAACGCGGGCACCGTGGGGCAAAAGTCCCGGGTCGACGAAATGTCGCAAAGCCGTATTGTGCACACCCTCAAAACCAATGTCCTGGGCCCCATCCTGTGTGCGAAACACGCGGTGCTGCGCATGTCGCCGCGTTACGGCGGGCAGGGTGGCAACATCGTCAACGTTTCATCGGTTGCTGCGCGCTTGGGTTCACCGGGTGAATACGTTGACTACGCCGCCTCCAAAGGCGCGCTCGACACCTTCACCCTGGGCTTGTCCAAAGAACTGGCAGGCGAGGGCATTCGAGTCAACGCCGTGCGACCGGGCTACATTTTCACTGACTTCCACGCCCTGAGCGGCGATCCGGGGCGCGTCAGCAAACTTGAGCCGATTATTCCCATGGGCCGAGGCGGTCGCCCGGAAGAAGTTGCCGAAGCCATTATCTGGCTGCTGTCGGACAAGGCGTCTTATGCCACCGGCACCTTCCTCGATTTGGGGGGCGGACGCTAAAGATCAAAAGCCGATTCCGTAGCAGTTGCCGAGCCTGCGAGGCTACGTCCGATTGCGAAGCGATCGCAAACGCCAAGTGCAAGGTTGAACTGACACACCACAGTGTTTGGTTTTACGACTGCTTCGCAATCGGACGTAGCCTCGCAGGCTCGGCAACGGCTACGAGTCCTTAGTTTTTTTTGAGGATACTGGTTCTTAACATCACCATTGCAATTCCTCCCGATCTGCCGATAATGCGACTTATTGCTATTTGAGTCTGGTTATCTATCGTGTCATCTCCTCTGGATCCCAAAGCCCTGCTGGCAAGCCTGTATCACGACAACCACACGTGGCTGCGCGGCTGGCTGTCGCGGCAGGTGCGTTGCCCGCAGGATGCGGCCGATCTGACTCAAGACACATTCTTACGCGCCTTCGACGCGCAACAGTTGCACCGTATCCAGGAGCCCCGCGCCTACCTCAGCACCGTCGCCCGACGCTTGCTGTGTTCGCTGTGGCGCCGACGCAAACTGGAACAATCGTACCTGGAGCAACTGGCTGATCTGCCGCAAGGCTACGCGCCCTCCGCTGAAGACATTATCCTGGTGCGCGAAGCCATCGAAGCCATTGACCGCGTGCTCGAAGGCCTGCCACAGCGGGTAAAACGGGCCTTTTTGCTGAATCGTCTCGATGGCATGCCGCAACAAGCCATCGCCGACCAATTAGGTGTCTCGCTGGCCACGGTGGAACGAGATTTGCGCCGCGCCTTTGTTCATTGCTTGTCTCAAACGGCGGAGTCCTTATGAGCAAAACCAAGGTCGATCCCATCACCCGTGCAGCCATTGACTGGATACTGCGCCTCGAATCCGGCCAGGCGTGCCCCTCGGAACGTCAGGTGTTTAAAGCCTGGCTGGCCGAAAACCCGGAACACATGGCCGCCTGGCAGCGTGTTGCCGGGCTGCTGAAAAATCCGCTGACCGATGTGCAGTCGGTTGACCGGCGCAGCCCTGGGCAGTTGCAAGCCGCTCGTAAAGCGCTGCTGCAAACAACCTCGCCTTCACGCAAAAAAGCCCTGCAAGGCGGCGTATTGCTGTTGCTGCTCGGGTTGGGCGCTGCGGGTGTGGTTGATCGGGTCACGCCGCTGGCGGGGTTGATGGCCGATCAACACACGGGCACCGGTGAACGCAAAACCCTTGAATTGGCGGATGGCAGTCGCCTGACCCTGAACGCCCGCAGCGCGGTCGATATCGAGTTCAGCGCCGGGCAGCGCCGCGTGCGGCTGCGCGAAGGCGAACTGCAGGTCGATGTCGCCGCCGATGCCAAGCGCCCGTTTGTAGTCGCCACCGCGCAAGGCCAGGTCAAAGCCTTGGGTACGCGCTTTATGGTCCGCCAAGGGGCAGACGAAAGCCTGGCCAGCGTGCAACAGCACAGCGTTCAACTCGATACTGTGGGCGGTTTGCAACGGCGGATTGAAACCGGTCAGGCCGTCTCGTTCACCGCCCATCAGATTGACCCGCAAACCCCGACTTCACGCAGTCAGGCCGATTGGCTCGAAGGGCGGGTCGAGTTGCACGATGAGCCGCTGTCGGCCTTGGTCGATGCGCTACGCCCTTATCAGTCCGGCATGTTGCGCATCAGCCCCGAAGCGGAGCGGGTTCGGGTGTTTGGGGTGTTCCCGCTGGATAACACCGCGCACACCTTGAGTGCACTGGCGCAAACCCTGCCGATCAAGGTCACGCGCTATGGGCCGTGGCTGACGGTGATTGATGTTCGCCGTTAAAAAACCAGCCAATAAGAATTATTTACACACAGTGTGAGGGGAAAAATCCTGCTCGTTGGTCAAGGTTACAACTGCCAACACTACAACGAGAAAGGACCCCCCATGCCGTACGTCCCGCTAAGACCGTGCCTGCTGGCACTGACCATTACCCTGAGCATTGCTGGCCACCCGTTGAGTGCGCTGGCCGAGTCTGTGACCCACCAACAAGGCGCCGTTCGTGCCTACGATTTGCCAGCCGCCCCGATGGGGGTAACCCTGAGTCGGATTGCCCGTGACAGCAACCTGACACTGTCGATTTCTCCAGCATTGCTGCAAGGCAAAACCTCGGCACCGGTGCACGGCATGTTCACCCCGCAGCAGGCCGCTGAACGTGCGTTGGCAGGCAGTGGCCTGGGCTTGAGCGTGACTGACAACGGCGCATTGAGTGTTTACCCGCTGGTTGAAACGGGCGCATTGAATTTGGGTGCGACCACGGTTTCGGCGCGGCAGGCGGAGGACGGCCGTGGTCCGGTGGACGGCTTTGTGGCCACCCGCTCGGCCACTGCGACCAAGACCGATACGCCGATCCTGGAGGTCCCGCAGACCATCAACGTGGTCACGGCGGACCAGGTACAGGTGCAGGGCGCCCGTGACCTGACCCAGGCATTGCGTTACACGCCGGGCCTGAGCACCAATGGCTTTACTGATCGCAACACCATTGCTGACGAGATCACCAGCCGCGGATTTGCCCCGACCTTGCTCTATCTCGATGGCGCCTACTTGCCCTCGGCGGGCAGTCTGGGCGGCGCGCCGCAAATCGACCCGTACACCCTGGAACGCATCGAAGTGCTCAAAGGGCCGTCTTCAGTGCTGTACGGGCAAAACCAGCCTGGCGGCATGATCAACCTGGTGTCCAAGCGCCCCAGCACCGAGGTCAAGCATCAAATCAAGGTCGGCACCGGCAGTTTTGATCGCTACAACCTCGCGTTTGATTTCACCGGGCCGCTGGATGAAGCCAAAACCCTGAGCTACCGGCTGCTGGGTGTCGGCAACACTGGCAGCGAGCAAGTGGATTACACCGAAGATTCACGCAAGCTGCTGGCGCCAAGCGTGCGCTGGACCCCCGATGACAGCACTGAGCTGACGGTTTACGCGCAATTGCAGCGCGATGATGGCCTGGCCGATTATCAGGCACTGCCCGCCGTGGGCAGCCTGTACCGCAACGCCCAGGGCAACAAGATTGATCGCGATGCGTTCTTGGGTGACTCGAAATGGAACGACTACAAACGCGACCAATACGTGCTCGGCTATCAGTTTTCGCATGCCTTCAATGACGTCATGACCTACCGCCAAAGCCTGAGCTACATCGACGTCAATGATCGCTACAAGGGTTTTTACCTCAATCGCTTTGTCACTGTAGACGGGGTCGCAGACACCCATGCCAGCCGGACCAAGCTCGACTGGCGTCAGCAAAACAGTTCGTACACCTTCGATAACCACCTGCAAAGCGACTTCGCCACCGGGGCGTTGCAGCACACCTTGCTGGTGGGGCTCGACTACCGGCATTTCACCCGTAAATACCAGGGCTACAACCTGTATGGCAGCGAAGTCATCGACCTGTACAACCCGACGAACTACCGCACCACGGGCGTGCCGACCCTGACCACGAAATGGGACAACCTGGTCAAGCAAACCGGCCTGTATGTGCAGGATCAGATCAAGTTGGACAACTTCATCCTGACCATTGGCGGTCGCCAGGATTGGGCCAAGGTTGAAAACAATGACTTGCTGGCCAACTCGCGGGTGTCGCAAAACGACAACAAATTCACTGGGCGCGTGGGCCTGACCTATGTCACCTCGTTCGGCTTGGCGCCGTACATCAGCTACACCGAATCGTTCTTGCCGTCTGTGGGCACAACGGCTCCGGAGCGTGGCTCCAAGGCGTTCGTGCCGGTGACCGGCAAGCAATATGAGGTGGGGGTCAAGTACCAGCCCAATGACAGCACCTTGCTCACGGCGTCGGTGTTCGATATCAAGCAACAAAACGTGCTGACCGGCGACTTGCAGAACCCGGAATATCAGGTCCAGGACGCTGAGATAAGTTCGCGCGGGGTTGAGCTGGAAGCCAAGAGCAGCTTGAGCCATATCGACCTGATCGCTTCGCTGTCGTATCTGGACGCCTTTTACAGCAAGTCCAATTACAGCACTAAAGGCAACCGTAGCGAGGCGCAAGCGCCGTGGGCGGCCAGCCTCTGGACCGACTACCACTTCAGCGGGGCGGTACTGCATGGTCTGACCCTGGGGGGAGGGGCGCGCTACACCGGTAAAAACAATGGCGACTCGGCCAACACCTTCAAAACCCCGTCATTTGTGATTTACGACGCCACACTGAGTTATGACCTGGCGGCGCTCGACCCCAGTTTCAAAGGCGTCAGCACCCGCCTGAACGTGCAAAACCTGTTTGACCGCGAGTACGTGTCGTCGTGTAACTACAGCTTTGGCTGCTACTACGGCCAACAGCGCACGGCGGCGCTGGAGGTTAAATACGACTGGTGATGCTCGCTAAATCGATTCCGTAGCAGTTGCCGAGCCTGCGAGGCTACGTCCGGCTGCGTTGCAGTCGTAAGATCAAACACCGCGGTTTGTCAGTTCAATCTTGCACTTAGCGTTTACGATCGCTGCGCAATCGGACGTAGCCTCGCAGGCTCGGCAACTGCTACGAGGTTTTGTGCGCCTGCCTTCAGCGGCGCAGTTTGAGCGCGCTGGCCAGGCTGATCGCCAGCGGCAAGCGCGGTAATAATGTGGCCTGGTAAGCATGGTAAAGATCCGGCTTGCCGGGCCAGATGTTTTCTGAGGGCAAGTTGTCCGGCCCCAGTTCGTGGTGCCAACTGCCGTTCTGACGGTCTATCAGGTGCAGGTCGATGTAGTCCCAGAAACGCTGATACCACTCGTCATATTCAGGCTCGGCGGTGCGTTGCACCAACGCTGCGGCCGCCGCAGCCGCTTCGGCCAGGGTCCAGTGCAAGCGCTCACGCACCACCGGCTGATGGTTCCAGTCCAGGGTGTAGACAATGCCTGCCTCACCATCGACGTTCCAGCCATGGCGACAAGCGCTGTGGAACAGTTGCCGGGCATCTTCCAGCAGCCAGTCAGGGCTCGGCATGCCGCGCTGTTTGCGGGCGGCCTCAAGGTGCAACAACAGGCGAGCCCATTCGAATGCATGGCCTGGGGTTTTGCCGAAAGGCCGAAAAGGGTCTGCCGGATTGTCGCGGTTGTAGTCGGGCAGCGGCTGCCACTGCGCATCGAAGTGTTCAATGGGCAAATGATCGGACTGCGCCGCGTGTTGATGAATCACCCGTTCAGCGATACGCAGCGCACGGTCGAGCCACAGGTCCTCGTCGAGCACATCGGCCAGTACCAGAAAGGTTTCGGTGCCATGCATATTGCTGTTGGCGCCGCGATACGCTTCGCAGTCGCTCCAGTCTTCAGCAAAGCTTTCCAGCAATGCCCCTTCGTCTTCTGACCAGAAATGCCGCTCAAGAACCCCCACTGCTTCGGCCAGTAACTCGGCAGCGCCCTGGCGCCCGGCAACCACGGCAGAGCTGGCGGCCAAGGCGACAAAGGCATGCAGGTAGGCGGCTTTGCGTCGATTGCCGTCTTGCGCATTCGGGGTGGCGAACCAGCCGCCATGGGTGGCATCGCGTAACGCGCCGGTCAAGGCCGCGATACCGTGATCAATCAGCGGTGCACAGCCTGGCAGGCCCTGAATATGGGCGAGGGCGAAGCTGTGAACCATGCGGGCGGTGGTGACAGTGTCTGTCTGTGCATCGTTCGGGCGTTTGCCAAAGCGGTCGAGGCTGGCAAAACCGAACGGAAGACGGGCCGCTTTGGCGAAATCCACCAGTGCCTGGCCTTGATCGTGCAACCACTGTTGATGGGAAGCTGAGGTCAACCAGCTGTCGCTGGCACGCGTGAGATCGGTCATGGGCCACCTGTGGAGTTCTTGTTATCAAGCGTTCGCAGACTAAGGGATTGGCCTTAAAGCTGAAAGCTTTCATCCCTGCACACATGTTAAATTTCCGGGCCCCAGCGCTGCGACCAGTCGCCGTCTTCTTTAACCCGTTCGCGCAGCAGTTCGATGGCGTGCTGCAAAGCCGCACTGTCGCGCTCGCGTGAATACACCAGATAGGTCGGGTAGTTGAATTCGGGGGCTTTGGGCACGCGTTCGAGTACGCCGCTGTCCAGGTAACTTTTGACCACTCGGGTGCGGAAGTAGCCGCTGCCGCCGTTTTCCAGAATGTAATGCAACGCCACGGGCCCCAGGTTGAAGCTGATGGGCGCTCGGGCCTTGTCGGGCAGGGCCGCGTCATGCTGGCGGCGGAAGTCTTCGCCCCAGTCCACGTACACATAAGGATCGGGCAGGGCGGGGCGGCGAATCTGGATCAGTTTTTCTTCGAGCAACTGCTCCACTTGCATCCCCGGCCAATACGCCGGTTGATACACCAGCGCGGCATCCATCAAACCCATTTCGATCTGGCGCAACAAATGCTCGCCGTCACGAATCTGGATCCGCAAGGCGTGCGTGGTGAGGTGTTGGCGCAGGGCTTTGGCCCAACTCAGGATCAGTGGGTTACACAGGCTGACTTCACCGCCGATGTGAAGCATTTTGTGCAGGCCCTCGGGGCGCGGCACATCGCGACGGGCGGCTTCCCAGGTTTGCAGCAATTGGTTGGCATAGACCACGAAGGCTTCGCCGTCGGGGGTCAATTTGGCCCCGGCGCGATTACGCACAAACAGGCCTGTCCCGAGCAGGCTTTCAAGCTTTTGCACCCTGGCAGTGACGGCGGTCTGGGTGATGTGGAGTTTTTCGGCGGCTGCCGCAAGGCTGCCGCAGCGAACGATTTCGAGGAAGGTACGGGCCAGGTCGAGGTCCATGATCGCGCCAGTGAGTCAGGGGCGGTCAGTGTAAGGGGATTACACGAAAAGCACAGGGGCAGACTGACTGTAGGAGCGAGCTTGCCTCGCGATCTTTTGATCTTTTAAAAGATCGCGAGGCAAGCTCGCTCCTACAGGAGAAGGTCAGAACGTGTACTTGGTGGTCAGCGTCAGGCTGCGGGGTTCGCCGTAGTAAACGGTGCTGAAGTTGCCCAGGCCCGACAGGTATTTTTTGTCGAACACGTTGTTGGCGTTGAGGTTGAACGTCAGGTGTTCGTTGTACTGGTAGCGGGTCATCAGGTTAACCAGCGCGTAGCTGTCCTGTTCGATGATGTCGTAGTCACCCTTCGAGTCGTTGTAGATCTTGCCGTAGAACGGGCTCTGCCAGTTCACGCCGCCGCCCACGGTAACTTTGTCAAGCACGCCCGGCAGGCGGTAAGTGGTGAACACCCGTGCCACGTTTTCCGGCTTGGTGGTCTCCAGCGGGTAGCCATACAGACGTTCGCCATCATTGGTTTTGGTCTGGGCATAGGTGTAACCGGCCATGACGTTCCAGTCCGGCATCAACTCACCCGCCAGTTCAAACTCGATGCCTTTGGTCTTGGCACCGTCAACCGACTCGTAGTAGGTATTGCCCGCGCCATCGATACCGGCATAGATCGGCAGCTTTTTCTGTTCGGTGCGGAACACCGCCACGCTGGCATTCAAGCGGCCGCCGAAGTATTCGCCTTTCAGGCCGAGTTCGTAGCTGTTGCCTTCTGTGGGGGCTAGCGCGTTGCCAGAACGGCTTTTCTCGGTGACAGGTTTATAGATCGAGGTGTAGCTGGCGTAGGTCGAGTAGGTGTCATTCAGGTCATACACCACACCGGCGTACGGCGTGACCTTGCCGTGCTGCTTGGAGCTGGTTTTGTTGTCACTGAACGTCGATGACTGCACGTAGTACTTGTAGGTGTCGTTGTACTGGAAGTCGCTGACGCGGCTGCCGAGGATCACCGCCAGGTCATCAACCGGCTTGAAGCGCGCAGCGATGTAAGCACTGTTCTGGTTGGTGTTCTCTTCGTACTTGCCGTTTTTCGGGAAGTTGGGCTGCGGGTATTTGCCGTTCCAGTCAAAGATGCTGCCAGGCACTAGGCCAAACTCAGTGGCGTCGAAGGTGGCGCCGGTTTGTCGTGAGGACTGCGACGTGGCACCTACGACCAGCTCATGCTCGCGGCCGAACAGGGTGAACGGGCCGGAGGCGTTGATGTCTGCGGTGTTTTGTACGCGGTGACCTTCCCACTTGCCCCAGTAGAAAAACATGCCTTCACCGGTGACCGGGTCCGGGTTGCCGCCACTGGCCGAGCCCAGTTGGGTGTCGTGGTCGTTGGTTTGCTGATTCAGCGTGCCTTTGACTTTCCAGTCGTTGGCAAAACGGTGTTCAAGGGAGGCGAAGACCGTTTGTGCGGTGACATCGCGACGGCTCCAGTCAGTGGCCGGGTTGAACGAACGGCTGAAGTCGGTCTTGCTGTAGTCCGAGACGTAGTACGGGTTGCCGGTCCAGGACGAGCCGCGCGGCTTGATCTTCTGGTAGTCCATGCCGAAAGTCAGCAGGGTGTCCGGGGTCAGATCGGCCTCGATGATGCCGTAGAACACATCGTTCTTTTTCGAGTAGTGATCCAGGTACGAGTCGGCGTCCTGATACACCCCCACCAAGCGCCCGCGCACGCTGCCATCGTCATTAAGCGGGCCGGAAATATCGCCTTCGGTGCGGTAGTTGTCCCATGAGCCGACGCTGCCGGTGATCGATGCCTTGAATTCGCGGGTCGGTTTCTTGCGGATCAGGTTGACCGTTGCCGAAGGTTCCCCCGAGCCGGACAGCAGACCGGTAGCGCCTTTGACGATGTCGACGCGGTCATACAAGGCCATGTCGACCTTGGTCGCGCCTTCATCGAAAACGCCATCGTATTTGCTGTTGACCCCGTCGTACTGGAAGTTGGTGATGGCGTAGCCACGCGCCGAGTACTCCATGCGGTCACTGTCGTAGGCCTGGGTGGAAATCCCCGGTGCGTTACGCAGCACATCGCCAATGCTCTGAGCGGCCTGATCGTCCATCAACTGGCGGGTGATTACTGTCACGGTTTGCGGCGTTTCGCGAATCGACAGCGGCAGTTTGGTCGAGCTGGCCGTGGCGCCGGTGGTGTAGGAACCGGAGTCTTCGGTCACCAGCGTGTTGCCCAGGCTCTGGCCGGAAATCGTGGTGGCGCCCAACTCCAGGCCTTTGCCCTGATGCGCGTTGATAATCACCGTGTCGCCGTTGAGCTGATACGACACGCCGCTGCCTTGCAGCAGGGCTTCGAGCGCCTTGACGGGCTCCAGCGAGCCGGAGACCGAATGCGACTTGATGCCTTGAACCTGATCCGGGCTGTAGAGAATTTGCAGATTGGCTTGTTTGCCAAATTCATTCAGCGCACTGGCCAGCGACTGAGCCGGAATATTCAACGCCACCGGAGCAGCCAGAACCATGGATGAACCCAGTAAAACCGATGCCACAAGGGCGCTGGATAACAGGGTGCGGCGAACAGTCTGACGCTGGGTAGCGATCGAAAGAGGGGTTCGGTTCAAGTTTGGTCGTAGCATTGCGTGCCTAGGCTCCGTAAGAAATTTCGTTCTTGTTAATGGGAATAGTTATTAGACGCAGCGCGATTGAGAAACCAGAAAGAAGTTCCCGAAAAAAAATGAAATTTATTATCGGAATGGGTCCCCCCCAGTGGGAGCGGGCTTGCTCGCGAAGGCATCAGTGCGGTGTTTCTATAAAAACCGCGTCGCCCGTATCGCGAGCACGCCCGCTTCCACCAGGATGTGACGTGCCTCGTCAGGCGACATCCAGCGCCGTGCTGACCTTGCCGCTGTCCATGCGCACCAATTGGTCGGCGATATCGAAATAACGGTCGTCGTGGGAGATCACGATGATGGTTTTGCCCAGCCGCTTAAGGTCTGGCAGCAGTTCGGTGTAGAAAATGCGCCGGAAGGTCGGGTCCTGGTCGGCCGCCCACTCGTCAAACACCAGCACCGGGCGCTCTTCAAGCCAGGCGTTGACCAGTGCCAGGCGCTTGCGCTGGCCGGTCGAAAGGTCGGTGGTGCTGAACTGGCCGTCAGTGATACTGACCTTGTGCGAGATTTCCAGACGCTTGAGGTACTGCTCGGCGTCCTGCGGGATGCGCATGTCGCCTTGCACCACGTCGTCGAACAGGTAGTAGTCGGCAAAAATGGTGGTGAACAATTGGCGATAGTCATCGCGACGCTCGGCCGTCACCGGCTGGCCGTTGAGGAGGATTTCGCCGTGTTGCGGGGCATACAGGCCCAGCAGCAGCTTGATCAGGGTGGTTTTGCCGCAGCCGTTTTCACCGACGATAAACACAATGTCGCCCTGCTTGATCGTCAGGTTCACCGGCCCCAGGCGGAAAGGCGCATGGTCGTCCACCGGCGCGAAGCTGTAGCTGACGTCCAGCAGCTCCAGGCTGTTGATGGTGTTGTCCTGGGAGCCCTGTTCGCTGAGCAGCAGGTGCGGTTCGGGCGAGTTGAATTGTTCGGACAAGTCGGCAATGCGCCGGAAGGCGATTTGCGCGCGGCTGATGATCGGCAGGGTGCTGATCAAATGTTCCAGCGGACCTTTCATGTACAACAGCACCAGCACGAAGCCGCTGATCACGCCGGGGTTGTTGCTGGGCCACAACGACTGCATGGCCAGCGCCAGACCGATTACCACGAAAAACAGCATCGAGCCGAGGCTTTTGGCGATGACGAAGGTGTTGATTGAGCGCACCTGAATGTCACAAATCTTTTGCGCGGTGCGCTGGATCCCCGAAACGAACATGCGCTGGCGGCGCGGGCGATGGATACGCAGCTCCTTGGCGCCCTCGGCAATGGCGTTGTAATGCTTTTGCAGGTCATCTTCGGCTTCACGGGCTTGCTCAAAGCCGTTAATCCCATAGCCGCGAGCGATGTATTGAATCACCGTGCCGATCGCAATCGCCACCAGCATCATCAAAAACATTGGCCACGAGAGCATGGCCAGATACCCCATGCAGCCCAAGGTCACCGTCAGGGAAATAGCCAGCGGGGCAAAGGCAAAAGCGAAATCGCTGATGGTGTCGACATCGTGGGTCAGCACCGGAATCAGCCGATGGCTGCGATAGCGTTCGATTTGCGAAATGGGTGCCGAGAGCACCTTCTCTCCCAGCTCTTTGCGCAGCTTGGCAATGATGTGCTGGCCGACATAATTGCTGCCGATGTCAGAGCCAATACTGCTGATCAGTGCCAGCACACAGAGCCCGGCAAACAGCGCGACAACCTGTTGGGTCAGGCCGTTTTCGGCGTGCAGGGCGCTGTTGATAGTGGCCAGCAGCACCGTGACGCTTAGCCCGCCGATCATGCCCAGCACTATCGACAGACTGACGATCAGCCGGAACGGCTTGAGCAGAGTAAACAGTTCTCGAAGAACCCCCGGGGACGTGCGGGGCGTAGCGGGCTTGCTCATAAACAAGAGTTCCTTGGATCAAGGGAAGGGCAGTCTCTTGTGAACGAGTGATTGAAGCGGGGATTTAGCCTTCATTCCTCTGTAGGAGCGAGCTTGCCTCGCGATCTTTTTAGAAGATCAAAAGATCGCGAGGCAAGCTCGCTCCTACCGAGGACAGGGCGGCTACAGGTCGCGCTCAACCCGAAAGCCGATCCAGTCGCCACGGGTTTGCGGGTAGATGTCATTGCGATTGCCCGAACGTGAAAACACCGGTGCTTCGCCCCAGTCGTTGCCACGAATTTGCATCAGCTCACCGGCGCAATCAGTCACCCACGCGCTGCCATCGCTCGGCGCGCCCACGTAGTTGTTGTGTTTGCAGTCCGCCAACCATTCGTACACGTTGCCGTGCATGTCATACACGCCAAAGGCATTGGCCGGGTAACTGCCCACCGGCGAGCTGTAGCTATAGCCATCCGCCGGGCCGTAGGTGTTGGCGTGTGTGGCGATGCTGTAGTCCTTGCCTTCGTCCATCGGGAACGGAAAAGGCCCGGTCGAGCCCGCGCGTGCTGCGTATTCGCGGGTGGCTTCGCTGACCATGCGGTAGGGCTTGCCGGTCTTTTTTACCAGCCAGCTGACGTAGTGTTTAACGTCTGCAAAGTCCATGCACACCGCAGGCTGGCGTGGCCCTTGCGGGTAGCTCGGTTTGCTGGCGGTGCATCTGCGTCCGGGCCGGTCATCGCCGTCGGCAATCTTGACCCCGGTTTCCTTTATGTAAGCGTCGAACTCAGCCGCCGTGACCTGAAAGCGACTGATGGCAACCGGCTTGCTGAACGTCACGGTGTGCATCGGGCCCTCATCGGGTTCGCGGCCGACTTCATCGTCTGGTGTCCCCATGGTGAAACTGCCGGTGGGCAGCGCCACCATTTCCGGGCAGTTTTTGCAGTCTTTGAACACCGTGCCCGGCTCGGCCGCGTGGCTTGGCGAGGCCCAGATCAGGGCGGCGAAAGGCAGGCAATACAGCAGTTTTAGTGTCGGCATGGTCGATAAGTTCACTTATGAGGTCGGTTTGGCGGCTTTTTGCACGGAGTCCCAAACCCGCAGGAAGTTGCCGCCCCACAGCTTGGCGATGTCCGCCTCGCTATAGCCGCGTTGCAGCAGTTCGGCGGTGACGTTGCGGGTTTCGCTCACGTCCTTCCAGCCATCCAGCCCGCCGCCATCGTTGAAGTCGGAACTGATGCCGACATGGTCGATACCGATTTTCTTCACGGCGTAGTCAATGGCATCGCCATAGTCTTTGAGGGTGGCTTTGGGCTCTTGCTCGACGATGCCGTACAGGCCGCTGGCGTACTGACCGAAACGTTGTTCAGGCCACACGGTAATGATCGCGTCGCCGGGCATCAGGGCCATTTCCAGATTATGCAAAGGCGGCAAGTCGAACTGGCTGCGCAGGGTGTTGAGCTTGTCTTGGCTGGCCTGGCTCAGCGGCCGCAAGTAGGTCGCAAAACCGACAATTTGCACCACGCCACCGCTGTTTTTAATCAGCTGCATTTCCCGGTCGCTGAGGTTGCGCGGGATGTCTACCAGTGCCCGCGGCGCCGAGTGCGAGGCGACCATTGGCGTGCGGCTGAGCTGGCTGACTTGCTCCAGCGCTTTGCTCGACATTTGCGACACATCGATGATCACGCCCAGATCGTTTAGGCGCTGCACGGCCTGCTTGCCGGTCTCGGACAGGCCATTGAGCGCATCAGCGGTGTCATTGAAAAACGGCAGCGGCCGCGAAGAGTCGGCCCAGTCGTTGTTGCCGACATAACTGAAACCAAACATGCGCATGCCGCGCGCGGCCCATTTGTCGAGCTGGTCGAGGTCGTTACCCAGCGGGTAGGCGTTAAGCATGCTGATGAAAATCGCAAACTTGCCTTCGCCGTGCAGGCGCCGAAAGTCATCCGGGGTGTAGGCAATTGCCACTTGATTGGGAAAGTCTCGAACCATGCCGCTGATGATTTGGTAGCGCACTTCCTGTTCATTGCGCGCCGCTTCGACAAAGCCGGCTGTTGGGCGGTGCGGGGCGTTGGGGCCGTTCCAGATTTCGGGCCAGCCGAAAATCGTCAGGGCCGCACCGGAAAGACGCCCTTTGGCCGCCTTGGCCAGGTCGAACTGGCCGGGGCCGTCTTTGTCAGCCTCATTGCCCGCGCTGCCGAGTTCCAGCGGCACGGTGATATGGCTGTCGAATGACAACAGTCGGTCTTGCAGTTCATCGGCTTGCTTGACGATGTTCAACGGGTAGCCCGCATTACCCTTGAAAAACGCGTCCCAGAGAAGAAATCCGCCGCCGATGGACACGGCCAGCGCGAGAGGAATACCGATCAACAGGGCTTTTTTAGTGCGTGGTTTAGTCATCGCCATCTCAGTAGAAGTCCGCCAGTGCAGGGCCTTTGCTATCAGGAGAGGACGAGGATCAATCGCGATAATTTAGATGCAACTCAGTGCGGCAGCTCCCGCGCTTAAATTATCGTTCTATGTATAGAACGCTGAGATTCAAAAATGCCATCTAGTTATATGGGTGATGCGAATCTATATTTGTCACTCTGCATGACAGGAGGTGCAACATGAAAAACATTTTGGGCATCTACACCGCGCCACGAGGTCATTGGGTCGGCGATGGTTTCCCGGTGCGCACGTTGTTTTCCTACGACAACATGGGCGAGCACGTCAGCCCGTTTCTTTTACTTGATTACGCAGGCCCTGCCCAATTTACCCCGACCACTGAGCGTCGCGGTGTAGGGCAGCACCCGCATCGCGGGTTCGAGACCGTGACCATCGTCTACCAAGGTGAAGTTGAACACCGAGACTCGACCGGTAATGGCGGGGTGATCGGTCCTGGCGATGTGCAGTGGATGACCGCCGCGTCGGGCATCCTGCATGAGGAGTTCCACTCCGAGGCCTTTGCCCGCAGTGGCGGCACGCTGGAAATGGTGCAGTTGTGGGTCAACCTGCCGGCCAAAGACAAAATGGCCGCGCCTGGCTATCAAGGCATTCTGGACCGCGACATTCCTGCGCTGGCGCTCAAGGACGATGCGGGCGCTTTGCGTTTGATCGCCGGTGAGTTCGACGGAAAACGTGGCCCGGCGCGCACGTTCACCGACATCGACGTGTGGGACATTCGCATGAACGCGGGCAAGTCGGCCGTCTTCGATCTGCATCAGGGCCGTAACACCGCGTTGGTGGTGCTGCGCGGCACGGTGAAAGTCAACGGCAAGGACGTGGTAGCCAAAGGCCAATTGGCATTGTTCGAGCGTGATGGTTCACAGGTACGCCTTGACGCCACTGACGACGCGATGCTGTTGATCCTCAGCGGTGAACCGATTGACGAGCCTATCGTGGGTCATGGCCCGTTTGTGATGAACACCGATGCCGAGATTCGTCAGGCGTTCAATGACTTCCAGTTGGGTAAATTCGGCCGGATGTAACGCCTGCTCCCTCAGATCTATGGCGCGCGCAAACCTCGTAGCAGTTGCCGAGCACCGCGAGGCTACGTCCGGCTGCGCAGCAGTCGTAAAATCAAGCACTGTGGGGTATCAGTTGCACCCTGCGCTTAGGGTTTACGATCGCTTCGCCATCGGACGTAGCCTCGCGGTGCTCGGCAACTGCTACGAAATCGGCTTGCTATACGCCACAGAATCTCCCACGGGGTTTATGGTCCCTTTTGCAACAACGCCCGAAATTGCGCCAAAGGCACTGGCCGACTGTGCAGGTAGCCTTGGTACAAATGGCAGTCCAGCGTCTGCAAAAATTTCAATTGCGCCAATTGCTCAACCCCTTCAGCCACCACCGTCAGCCCCAAACTGTGCGCCATGGCGACAATCGCGCGGACGATTTCGGCATCGTTGGGGTCATGAATGGCCTCCCGCACGAACGATTGATCAATCTTCAAGGTATCGACCGGCAAGCGCTTGAGGTGCGTGAGCGATGAGTAGCCGGTGCCAAAATCGTCCATCGCAAAGCTGGCACCCAAGGCAATCAGGTGGTGCATTTTTTCGATCGTGTCTTCCAGGTTCTGAATCACGATGCCTTCGGTGACTTCAAGCTTGAGCATCGAATAGGGCAGGTGGTGGTGCAGCAAGCTGCGTTGCACCCGTTCGGCGAAGTCGCTTTGCAGAAATTGGCGCGGGCTGATATTGACGCACAGGCTGAAATCCTCTGGGTCGATCAGGCCTTCACGCAGTAACTCACTGAACGAGCGGCAGGCTTCATCGAGAATCCAGGTGCCGACTTCCAGTATCAAGCCGCTGTCTTCCAGGATTTTGATGAATTCACTCGGCGACTGTGGCCCCAATTGCGGGTGCTGCCAGCGCAGCAAGGCTTCGGCGCCGACGATGCGGTGGGTGCGGGCGTCGACTTGCGGTTGAAAGTGCAGGGTGAATTCATTGCGTGCCAAGGCTGTGCGCAGATCGCTTTCCATGCGCATGCGCTCGCTGGCCGCCGTCTGCATATCAAAGTGAAACAGTTGCGTGGTGTTGCGTCCCGAGTCTTTGGCCCGGTACAGCGCAATGTCGGCGCGCTTGAGCAGGTCAGCTGGGGTTGAGCCGTGATCGGGAATCAGAGCGATGCCAATACTTGGGGTGACTTGCAGGCGCTGACCGTCGAGAAACATCGGTTCGGCCAGCAACTCACGCACGTTGTCGGCGATGCTGCACACCGATTGTGTGACCTCTTCCAGCGAGCCGTTAAGACCGGTAAGCAACACCACAAACTCGTCACCGCCCAGACGGGCCACGGTGTCCTCGCTGCGCACGCTGGCCTCCAGGCGCGCGGTGATGATGCGCAATACCGAGTCGCCCACCGGGTGCCCCAGCGAGTCGTTGATGTGTTTGAAGTGGTCCAGATCCAGAAACAACAGCGCGCCGCGCAGATCATGGCGTTTGAGCAGCGAGGTTTGCTGGCTGAGGCGGTCCATGAGCAGTGCGCGGTTGGGCAGGTTGGTCAAGGGATCGTGGTAGGCCAGATGCCTGACTTGGGCCTGCGCGGCTTTCAGCTGGCTGATATCGCGCGCGGTCAACAGCAGGCATGGCGTGGTATCGAGGGTAATGAGTTCGATTGAAACCTCGACATTGAGCATGTCCCCGCGTTTGGAGCGGCCGAGCACTTCCCGGTTGCTGATGCGGCCCTTTTCCCGCAGTTCATCGAGCAGCGCGTCGCGCTTTGAGCTGTCTCCCCAAATCCCCAATTCATAAGGGCTGCGGCCAATAACTTCGGCGCTGCTGTAGCCCGTTAAACGGCTGAACCCGTCATTGACTTCCAGGTAGCAGCCGGTGGCGAGTTCGCTGATGGTGATGGCGTCGGGGCTGGAGTGGAAGGCCTTGGCGAATTTCTCTTCGCTGGTTTTAAGCGCCGCCTCGGCGCGCTGTTGCTGGGTGATGTCGCGCAGCGTGGTGACGACGCACGGTTGGCCGTCGACTTCAATGTGGCGGCTGGACATTACGCAGGTCAGCAATTCGCCTTTTTTGTGGTGCAAGGTGATGGCGGTATTGTTCTGCGCCGGGGCACGAATAATGCGCTGCAACTGGCGTAAATGATGGGCGCTGGCGTCGCTAAGGGCGCTGCTGGTGTCGGCGTCGTCTTGCAGGTCGGCCACGGTCCAGCCAAAGGTCTGGGTGAAACTGGTGTTGATTTCGATGAAGTGCGCGCTGTCTGCCAGCATCACGCAAATAGGGTCGGGACTGGTCTGGAACACACTGGCGAATTTTTCTTCGGAAGCGCTCAGGCGTTGCTCGCGCTCTACCTGGTCGGTGATGTCGAGCAAGGTCCCGGCCATGCGCAAGGGCGCGCCAGCCTCATCGCGGTAAAGCCGGGCGCGGCTTTCGAGGTAGCGCGAGGTGCCGTTGACTAACGGCACGCGGTACGTCAGTTGGTAATTGCCTGCGGGCCCTTCGCGCAATGAGCGGTAGGCGTTGCGCATGCGGAAACGCCCTTCTTCGGGTACACCCTCAAAAAAAGCATCGAAAGATTCGTTGAACGGTTCGGGTGGCAAGCCATGCAATTGCGCTGCACGGGCCGAGCCGTAGAGGCGGCCACTGGGGATGTGCCAGTCCCAGGTGCCCAACTGGGCGGAGTCGAGTGCCAGGTCCAGGCGCTCCTGGCTGTCGATCAGTGCTTGTTCGGCCTCTTTGCGATTGCGGTTGTCAACGAAGGTGCTGACCAGATAGGCCTCACCTTCCAGTTCGACTTTTTGTGCGCTGAGGAGGCCGTCATGCAATTGCCCGTTGCGCCCGGCCAATTGAACTTCCATGTTGATCGGCGTGCTGTATTCGTTAACCGCCTCGATAAATTGCAGGCGTTGCTCAATATCGGGCCAAAGCCCCAGTTCTACGGTGGTGCGGCCAATGGCTTCAGCGGCGGTCCAGCCCAGCAGCTTTTCGAAATAATGGTTGGCCTCACTGATCAGTCCGTCTTCGATGCGCACCAGCAACACCATGTGCGGCGACAACTGAAAGAGCGTGGCAAAGCGTTGTTCAGAGTTGTTGAGTGCTTGCTGGCGCTGGCGCTGCTGGGTGACTTCGCGGATCACGCCCATCATGCGTGGCTTGGCATTTTCGCCGGGGATCAAGCTGCCACGGATTTCCAGCCAGTGCAGGCTGCCATCGGGCCAGCGCACGCGGTGATGGATGAGCTTTTGCAGCGGTGCGCCGTTAATGATCGCTTGAAAGGCCCGCTGGGCTTTGGGCCAGTCGTCAAAGGGCAGGGTGCGCAATTGCCCAAGGTTGCTGGGCAGCCCTTGTTGCGAGTCAAGCCCGAACAGGCTGTGCACACCACTCGACCAATGTATATGGCCACTCTCCAGCTCCCAGCACCAGGCCCCCAGTTGCGCGGCGTTCAGCGCATCAAGCAAGTGCGTGGCACTCAGCCAGTCATGTTCCTGCGTTTGCAAATCGACGTTTGCCAAACCTGTAAGGGGTAGCACAGCGTCTGTGGTGTTTGCCATGAACTGCGATCCTTCAGCTGGAAATCTTGAGAACTGTCCGTGTTTTCGCCTGTGTTTTCAGGGTTGCTCAGTGTGCAGCGTGTCGACCTGACTATCTAGCAGCGTCATGAAGGCGTGTGCGGCATTCGACAACGTTCGTTCGGTGTGCACGATATAGCCTAGCTGGCGCGTCAGTTGAATGCTCGGCAAGGCGATCGACGCCACTTGCTCATCGAGCATGGTGCGCGGCAACACGCTCCACGCCAGGCCGATGGAGACCATCATTTTGATGGTCTCCAGGTAGTTGGTGCTCATGGCGATGTTGGGCGTCAAGCCCTGGCCTTCAAACAGGCGCTGCACAATATGGTGGGTGAAGGTGTTGCCGCCCGGAAACACGGCTGGATGGTGCGCAATGTCGGCCAGGCTGACAGCGGCCTGGCGGGTCAGGCTGTGCTCGGGCGCGACCACGAAATCCAGCGGGTCATCCCACACAGGAACGGCACGGATCAGCGAATGTGGCTCTGGTGCCAGGGTGATAACCGCCAGTTCGGCGCGGCCGTGCAGAATTTCTTCGTAGGCAACTTCTGAATCGAGGAACTGAATATCGAGCGCGACCTTGGGGTAAGTCCGGGTGAACTCGCGCAACAAGGGCGGCAAACGGTGCAGGCCGATATGGTGACTGGTGGCCAGCGTGAGGCGCCCGCTGACCTCGCCATTGAGGTTGTTCAGCGCCCGTCGGGTGTCATCCAGCACGTTGAGAATCTGGTACGCCCGTGGCAGTAACGCCCGGCCCGCCTCGGTCAAACTGACTTCGCGGCCCAGCCGGTCAAACAGCCGCAGCTTGAGTTGCTGCTCGATGCTGGCGATGCGTTTACTGATCGCAGGCTGGGTCAAGAACAACCGTTCGGCAGCCCCGGAGAAGCTTCCGGTTTCAGCAATGGCGATGAAGGCGTTGAGATTCGCGAGATCCATCTATTCGAATTCCTGTTGGTTATCCAAAGCATAAAAATTATGAATTTGAGTTATTCACTGTAACCCCATAGGATCGACCTCACAAGCCAAGTGGTTATTGGCACAGAAAGTAGCTGATGAGGAAACCGTCTGATGGCCGGCAAAACGCTCTACGACAAGCTCTGGAATTCGCATTTGGTCAAGCAGCGCGACGATGGTTCGGCGCTGATCTACATCGACCGCCATATCATTCACGAAGTGACTTCGCCGCAAGCCTTCGAAGGCCTGCGTCTGGCAGGGCGCAAGCCTTGGCGCATCGATGCCAACATTGCGACTCCGGATCACAATGTACCGACCACGCCAGAGCGTAAAGGCGGGATCGAAGCGATTGCTGACCAGGTGTCCCGTTTACAGGTGCAAACCCTGGACGACAACTGCGACGAGTACGGCATTACCGAATTCAAGATGAACGACGTGCGCCAAGGCATCGTCCACGTGATTGGCCCGGAGCAGGGCGCGACCTTGCCAGGCATGACGGTGGTCTGCGGCGACTCGCACACCTCGACCCACGGCGCGTTTGGTGCCCTGGCTCACGGCATCGGTACCTCTGAGGTTGAGCACGTGCTCGCCACACAGTGCCTGGTGGCCAAAAAAATGAAAAACATGCTGGTTTTGGTGGAAGGTCAATTGCCGTTCGGCGTGACCGCCAAGGACATCGTGTTGGCTGTGATCGGCAAAATCGGTACGGCGGGCGGCAATGGTCACGCCATCGAGTTCGCCGGTAGCGCGATTCGCGAGTTGTCGGTTGAAGGCCGCATGACCATTTGCAACATGTCGATCGAAGCCGGGGCCCGTGTGGGTCTGGTGGCGGCTGATGAGAAAACCGTGGCTTACGTCAAGGGTCGGCCGTTTGCCCCCAAAGGTGCTGAATGGGACCTGGCGGTAGAAGCCTGGAAAGATCTGGTCTCGGATGCCGACGCGCAGTTCGACACCGTCGTTGAACTGGATGCCGCGCAGATCAAACCACAAGTCAGCTGGGGCACCTCGCCTGAAATGGTCTTAGCGGTGGATCAGAACGTGCCGGACCCGGCGCAGGAAGCGGATCTGGTCAAGCGAGGCTCGATTGAGCGCGCCTTGAAGTACATGGGCTTGAGCGCCAATCAGGCGATCACCGATATTCAGCTGGACCGTGTGTTCATCGGTTCGTGCACCAACTCGCGGATTGAAGACTTGCGCGCTGCGGCCGTGATTGCCAAAGGCCGCAAAGTGGCGTCGACCATCAAGCAGGCGATTGTGGTGCCGGGTTCGGGCCTGGTTAAGGCACAGGCTGAGTCGGAAGGGCTGGACAAGATCTTTTTGGAAGCCGGTTTTGAATGGCGTGAGCCAGGTTGCTCAATGTGTCTGGCGATGAACCCGGACCGCCTGGAATCGGGTGAACACTGCGCATCGACCTCCAACCGCAACTTCGAAGGCCGTCAGGGTGCCGGTGGTCGTACTCACCTGGTAAGCCCGGCCATGGCCGCCGCCGCCGCTGTAAACGGTCGTTTCATCGACGTCCGTGAATTGATCTAAGGAGCGCAGCATGAAAGCTTTTACCCAGCACACCGGGCTTGTCGCACCTTTGGATCGCGCCAACGTCGACACCGATCAGATCATTCCCAAGCAGTTTTTGAAGTCGATCAAGCGCACCGGTTTTGGCCCGAACCTGTTTGATGAGTGGCGTTATCTGGACGTGGGGCAACCTTACCAGGACAACTCCAAGCGTCCGCTGAACAAAGACTTTGTGCTCAACGCCGAGCGCTATCAGGGCGCCAGCGTGTTGCTGGCCCGTGAGAACTTCGGCTGTGGTTCCAGCCGTGAACACGCCCCTTGGGCGCTCGAAGAGTACGGCTTTCGCAGCATCATCGCGCCGAGCTACGCCGACATCTTCTTCAACAACAGCTTCAAGAACGGCCTGTTGCCGATCATCTTGAGCGATGCCGAAGTCGATGAACTGTTTGCCCAGGTTGAAGCCGAGCCGGGTTACCAGCTCAGCATTGACCTTGAAGCGCAAACCGTGACCCGGCCCGACGGCAAGGTGTTGAGCTTTGAAATCGATGCGTTCCGCAAGCACTGCCTGCTCAACGGCCTCGACGACATCGGCTTGACCTTGCAAGACGGCGATGCAATTGCCGCCTTTGAAAGCAAGCACCGCGCGAGCCAGCCTTGGTTGTTTCGCGACGCGTAATCAATGATCACAAAGGACGTCACCATGACCCGCTCCGCCCAGCACAGTCAGGTTGTACAGAAACAATTCGGTGAACAGGCTGCGGCCTATTTGAGCAGCGCCGTGCACGCGCAAGGCACTGAATTTGGCCTGCTGAAAGCCGAGCTGGCTGATAAGCCTGCGGCGCGTCTACTGGACCTGGGCTGCGGTGCGGGTCATGTCAGTTTTCACGTTGCGGCGCTGGTTAAAGAGGTGGTCGCCTATGACCTGTCTCAGCAAATGCTTGATGTGGTCAGTTCGGCCGCCGCTGATCGCGGGCTGAACAACATCAGCACCGTGTGCGGCGCGGCCGAGCGTTTGCCGTTTGCCGATGGCGAATTTGACTACGTGCTCAGCCGTTATTCGGCGCACCACTGGAGCGATCTCGGCCAGGCCCTGCGCGAAGTGCGCCGAGTGCTCAAGCCGGGTGGCGTAGCCGCCTTTATTGATGTGTTGTCGCCGGGCAGCCCGTTGTTTGACACCTACTTGCAGAGTGTTGAAGTGCTGCGTGACACCAGTCACGTGCGTGATTATTCGGCGGGCGAGTGGCTGCGTCAGGTCAATGAGGCCGGTTTGCAAGTGCGCAGCACACAGCGTCAGCGTTTGCGTTTAGAGTTCACCTCCTGGATTGAGCGCATGCGTACGCCGCCGGTGATGAGCGCGGCCATTCGCGAGCTGCAACAGTCGATGGGCACCGAAGTGCGCGAGTACTTTGAAATTGCCGCCGATGGCTCGTTCAGTACCGATGTACTGGTGCTGTGGGCTGAGAAGTAATTCAGGTCAGTTATTCAGAACATTTTCAGGGTGCGCCTGCGGGGGCATCAACCGACAAGAAAGAGGAACACATGAGCAAGCAGATTCTGATTCTCCCAGGCGACGGTATTGGCCCAGAAATCATGGCTCAAGCGGTAAAAGTGCTTGAGTTGGCCAATGACAAGTTCCAGCTCGACTTTGAGCTGACCCACGACGTGATCGGTGGCGCGGCCATCGACAAGCACGGCGTGCCGCTGGCAGACGAGACCCTGGAGCGCGCTCGTGCCGCTGACGCTGTATTGCTGGGCGCTGTGGGTGGCCCGAAGTGGGACACTATCGAGCGTGACATTCGCCCTGAGCGCGGCCTGCTGAAAATTCGTGCGCAACTGGGCCTGTTCGGCAACCTGCGTCCGGCGATTCTGTACCCGCAACTGGCCGAAGCGTCGAGCCTCAAGCCGGAAATCGTTTCGGGCCTGGACATTCTGATCGTTCGTGAATTGACCGGCGGTATCTATTTCGGCTCGCCACGCGGCACCCGCGAGCTGGAAAACGGCGAGCGCCAGGCTTTCGACACGCTGCCGTACAGCGAGAGCGAAATCCGTCGCATCGCCCGTGTCGGTTTCGACATGGCCCGTGTGCGTGGCAAAAAGCTGTGCTCGGTCGACAAAGCCAACGTATTGGCCTCCAGCCAACTGTGGCGTGAAGTGGTTGAGCAAGTGGCCAAGGACTACCCGGACGTTGAACTGAGCCATATGTACGTCGATAACGCGGCCATGCAACTGGTGCGTGCACCCAAGCAGTTCGACGTGATCGTGACCGACAACCTGTTCGGCGACATCCTGTCCGACCAGGCTTCGATGCTCACCGGCTCTATCGGCATGCTGCCGTCGGCGTCCCTGGACACCAATAATAAAGGCATGTACGAGCCGTGCCACGGTTCGGCCCCGGACATCGCCGGGCAGGGCATTGCCAACCCGCTGGCAACCATTTTGTCGGTCTCGATGATGCTGCGTTACAGCTTCAATCAGCAGGCTGCCGCTGACGCCATCGAGAAGGCCGTAAGCCTGGTTCTGGACCAGGGATTGCGTACCGGCGACATCTGGTCGACCGGTTGCACCAAGGTTGGAACACAGGAAATGGGTGACGCAGTAGTCGCGGCGCTACAGAATCTGTAATCTCTCGGGCCCGTTACTTCCTGTTGGTGGAAGTAACGACCCCACTTTTTGTTAAAGGTGTAGTTGCGATGAAACGTGTAGGTCTGGTCGGTTGGCGCGGTATGGTTGGTTCCGTGCTCATGCAGCGGATGCTGGAAGAGCAGGATTTCGATCTTATTGAACCGGTGTTTTTCACTACCTCCAATGTCGGTGGACAAGGTCCGTCCGTGGGCAAAGATATTGCCCCGCTGAAGGATGCTTACAACATTGAAGAGTTAAAAACCCTCGATGTGATCCTGACTTGCCAAGGCGGCGACTACACCACTGAGGTGTTCCCGAAGCTGCGTGAAGCGGGCTGGCAAGGTTACTGGATTGATGCAGCGTCAAGCCTGCGCATGCAGGATGATGCGGTCATTGTTCTGGACCCGGTCAACCGCAAGGTGATCGACCAGCAACTGGACGCGGGCACCAAAAACTACATCGGCGGCAACTGCACCGTCAGCCTGATGCTGATGGGCCTGGGCGGCTTGTTTGAGGCGGGTCTGGTGGAGTGGATGAGCGCCATGACGTATCAGGCGGCCTCGGGCGCCGGTGCGCAGAACATGCGTGAGCTGATCAAGCAAATGGGCGCGACCCACGCCGCGGTTGCCGATCAACTGGCTGATCCGGCCAGCGCGATCCTCGACATCGACCGTCGTGTGGCCGAAGCCATGCGCAGCGACGCTTACCCGACTGAAAACTTTGGTGTGCCATTGGCCGGCAGCTTGATCCCATGGATCGACAAAGAGCTGCCAAACGGTCAAAGCCGCGAAGAATGGAAAGCGCAAGCCGAAACCAACAAGATCCTGGGCCGCTTCAAAAGCCCGGTTCCGGTGGACGGTATCTGCGTGCGTATCGGTGCAATGCGTTGCCACAGCCAGGCGCTGACCATCAAGCTGAACAAAGATGTGCCAATCGCCGACATCGAAGGCCTGATCAGCCAGCACAACCCTTGGGTCAAGCTGGTACCGAATCAGCGTGAAATCAGCATGCAAGAGCTGAGTCCGACCAAGGTGACAGGCACCTTGAACGTGCCTGTTGGCCGTCTGCGCAAGCTGAACATGGGTTCGCAGTTCCTCGGTGCCTTCACCGTGGGCGACCAGTTGTTGTGGGGTGCGGCTGAGCCGTTGCGCCGCATGCTGCGGATCTTGCTGGAGCGTTGATTCGCTGATGCATCACAAAAAGCCGTGTCTTCTGCAAAGAAACACGGTTTTTTGTGGTGCGCCAGGCATGGCGCTGTTCAGCTCGCTATGGTGGTGAGTCGAACGACTTGGAGGTGAAAGTCCTGTACACACCCGGCAAGGGGAAGTGTTAGGCAAAGGTAAGCTAAGCGCTTTGAATGCGGGGTTTATGGGGCGCTTACAATTGATTTTCATAAGGCGCAGCTTGCCCGCGATTTGGTCGGTAGAAAAGCGTTCTCGAAGCAAGTGGATACCCAGCTCAAAGCGCTCATTGCCCATGGTCAACTTCTTGACGGGGCGACAGACCACGCGGCGCCTGCGGATAAAGAGTTGAGCTTCATGAGCCGAATAACCGGTAATGAGTTCATTTAGACGAAGCTCACGACTGATAGTGGATGGGCTACGGCCCAGCATCCGGGCTATTTCGCGTTGACTGAGGTCCTTATATTGCCCGACTTGAATGGTCGCACGCTCTTCAATGCTGAGTTCTGTATAGGACATGGCGGCACCTTACCGGAGGGGGAGGTGTTGCACTCAGTTTTCGCGGCCGCCATGAATCATTCCCTTGATAGAGGTCGTGAGAGGTGAAGTGTTGAGCTCTTCATATTTCATACTCTGCGTCCATTACATGCCTTGCATTTCTGAAGATTTCTACAGACTAACTCTCTCCATCAATAAGATGCTCATAAAAGGAACGATCTTTAGCCCACTCACGTATTACTAGAGAGGTGTGAAATTCTCCGTTCCTACCCGTTGTACTAGTTAAGAACCAAGATTTTGATAAGCGGTTATCTATGACTTTAAAAAAAGCACTTGAATAAGGCTTCGGATACTCGCTGTCCTCATCAACGCACGCATAAAACCAAGGATAGTTATCCCTAAGTTCGATTCCGTATACAGTGTATATTTTCCCGATTTCTAAATCAGTTTCGCCGTCAGATCTGCGCATGTATTTTGAGGTGTTGTTCAAAATGCAAAGCTCATTGATTTTGAATCTGTTATTTATTTCACATAATACTTTCATGGTTAAAATTCTCCAGGGGGTACTGAAGGGTCATTATCCCAAGGCTTTACATTGTCATTACTGTGCTTTTTGAATTTAAAGTCCATTAATTTTCCTGTTTTAGGGTCTTTAACATAATGAACAACTGAGTCTCGACCATTTTTGGACTTGATCTTCAATTCCATTTTGTATATTCCTGAATATCGGGGGTCACTCAAGTTAGCCATGATTTCCTCTCCCTCACCTGAGTAGGCAACTTTTAGTGTCATTTGATCCTGAATACGTTTAGGTTCTGCACCACTTTGGCCAGATAACAATCTCTCGTATAACAATTTGTATTGTCTACAAGATATATCTTAATAATGAAAATAATATCTAGTCAGCTTCTTGCGGAGGCTCCCAAGTGATTAGCTGGCTAACGTGCCTTTCAATGTCGTCCATATCGTCCTCTCCGAGAGATGGATCAAAGGAGTCGCTTAGTATTTTTCGAACCTTCGCGAGCCTCTGCGTGACATGCTTTCGATCTATAAATTTAGTCGTAGCGTGCTGATATTTATCAGTAGATTTATCTATATAATAGCTCCCTATTTTGTGCAGGGAAATCAGTATGAATTCCAGTTCTGCAAGTGCTTTGAGAGCAGATTCACCGCTTAGTGTTATCTTCTTATTTGCTTCGATCATTATTTTCGCCTTGTGAATTTCGGGTTTGAAAGCTTTATATTGCCTTTGATTGTGAGCTCTACAGATCCATACCTGGGGCTTTTGATTTTCTCTAGTGTGCTGTCTCAGAATTATTGACCCCGTTTGCCTGTGAGGCCAACGCCTCGCGGGCGCGCTGGATTTTGCTCAATTTATCTCCCCCTTTTGCACTCCATACGTACCGAGTCGGCTGTGCATTTCGCAGTGCCAGGAACGCTGTAATCGAAGCTTCCAACTCACGCACAGAACTGAAGCTGCCGTCACGCAGATACACCGTGATGTCGCGGAAAAAGCGTTCGACCATGTTCGTCCACGAACTGGAGGTCGGCGTGAAATGCATGTGGACACGTGAACAGCCTTGCGCGGCTAATAAAATTACACGCGCTCGACGACCATCACGTTGGTGGATGGTGGCAGATCTGACACGATGGCTGAGTTCGACAAACTCTTCTGGAGTAAGGGTTATGCCCTGGCGAGTGCTGGCTGATTGCACAAATATTGCCAGTCAGGCGGATATCTTATTTCTGAGACTGCACACTAGTCGACTGTTGTAAAAGGTTTACTCCTGCGGCCAGTTTGATTTAGTCGCTGGGGTAGGTCTCGCAGGAGGTGCAGGCATATCGGTATTTATAATGTCCTGATCGGGTGTTCTTTGACGTTTCATTTGTTTAAAGAAGTCGTAGGCAAAGAAAATGCATACGTTGGCAGTGCTTGCGGCCACTAAACACAGTAGAAATAAACGCTCAAAGTTAACTTCAGGCACGTTGTAAGGCGATCCAGTGATACTGGCCACAATAGTCAGCAAATACATCTTTGCGGTAAACGTTGCGGTAAATATAACCCCGAGAACTAATGAACAGCCCAGAGAAGATGCCCAGTTCATGCGGATAGAGTTGAAATGCTTTTGGTTATGCCCCACTAACAAAATGGGAACACATACAGTCAGTGCAGCGGCCATGGCAATACCTAACAATGTCGACACAGGAAGAAATAGGTTAGCCAACATGGCCAGCGCTGAATAGATCACATAAAACAAGGTATTAGTCTGCATGGAGTTCTCTCATAAGGGGCGCACGTGTCAAACCTCAAGGTCTACCTTAGATGATTTGATAGGTAGGTCGTGAGGTAAAAAAATAAGGCACTTCTATTTTTAATGTTATTGATCAGGCTTCCAGTCGGGCCTTTCTGCGTCAAAACCTTGAGTCGGATGTGGCGGAAGTGGGTGGTCTTTCATGAGTGTGGGGAAGCGTAGGTCGGGGTCAGCCTTTAGTTGTTGGTAGTAGCCGTTATACAGCTGGTTTAGATGCTCTTGCGGGGTGTACCACAGAGCCATATGTTGGGGTGTTTTTTTATCAAACACACTCGCCATGTAAAAAGCTGCATCAATATTTCCTCGCGACAGAGCTATTTGGTAGTTAATTAAAGATTTGGGGAAGTTCTTGGTGACGGATTCATGATACATGCCTAATTCATAGTTGGCAGGCGAATAACCTTGTTCTGCGGCGCAATGCGTATATTCAAGGCCCAACACCTCTTTATTGGCGACATAAATATATAGCTTTCCTAGTTGTGTGAGTGCGGGTGGATTTCCCATCTTGGCGGCTTTGCCCAGGTATGTAAGTCCGTCTGTCGCAGGATTAGTAATCCCAGCCTTATTGCCAATCATGGCTCCCATATTGTAAAAGCCTTGTGGGATATTGAGTTCTATCATTCGCCGATAGAGATCTATCGTTCTTTGAGTGTCTTTTTCAACACCGCCCGGCCAGCCAGTTCGATATAGCGCAGCAAGATTGTGCATGGCCTTCCAATGATTACGCTCAATTGCTTTTTCATACAACTCAACAATATGGTGCCAAGGCCTTAAGGTATCTGGTTTGGCTAACTGTACTGCTTCTCGATACCATGCGTCAGCCACAGGATCGAGTAGTGGCAGATAGTCTTTTTCATGAATGCATACAAACGAACTACTCTCAGCCATTGCTGGGGCTCCGAAGTTTAATGCGATTAACAGTACGCCAGATTTAAAAATAAACATTAGTCCACCGTAAAATCCGGGCTATAGGGAGTGACAACATCCCAAAAGCGTTGTAAGTGAGAGGCCAGCGGGTAGCCTTTGTTTTTTGCTCGCCAGTTGATTTTCATCATTTTGTTCCACAGCAGGTAATTGCCCACGGAAGAAGATTTAACCTCCCCCGCATGCATCCCCCACAACTTTTCCCTCAACGACTTCGCCAACTCGGGATTTGGCTGCGCAATGCCCAACTCCGAATCACTGTGCATGCTACGGATGTTGATATTGGCGGAGCTAAGCAATGTGTAAACGTCGTCCACCAACAGCAGTTTTGAGTGCACGTAGATGTGTTTGTAACGGGCTTTTAGCCTTGGCGCGTTGAGTATGGCTTCGGCCTCTGATGACAAGCGTGTAGGCGGCGGGCTACCGGGCGCTGGGTCACTGGTGGCGAGGGTTGCAATGACGACTTTCAGGCCCGGAATGTCGCTCAGTTGAAACGGTTTATCGTCATTTTCGTCGATGTGTTCCGCCAATCCGGGGATGTCGTCCGGTTGCTGGTCGCGCATACGCTCTTCAACCTGAGTGCTCACACCTTGGTCGCGCAGGGCCTGAATTTTATCTTGCAGTCGCTCAATACTTTTAAGCCGGTTGAGGTTCGCGAACGGTGATGAATGCGCATTGGCGCTATTGTTTAGTCGTTCAATTTGCTCTTGATATTCGCTCAAACTTTCGGACAAGTCTCGCTGCACTTGCGGCATTAGTTGTTCCTGCCCCAGTGCTTGAAGCATCTCGTAGGTGGTGGCTGAAGCCGTTTTTGAGTCGGGAGTATTGGTAACCACAAACAGGTGCAGGTCTCCCGGAACACCTCGGGCTTTTCGGGTACTGGCAATGTCACCCAAGCGTTTGGCAAAGTCCGGATAACGGAAATACTGGTTTTCCATGTACACGTAGTCGGTGGCGTTGCCGATGGCCTTGAGGTAGTGCTCCAAAATCGAGGTTTCTTTGTCTTGCGGCTGGGTGCGGCAGACCTGTGCAACGCTGTGGGCGGCGCGTGTCGCGACCCCAGGGACAGGCAGTGTATTGCGCTCAGCTTGCAGCGATTCGTAGCCAAACCAGCGGTTGTACCAAGGCTTTTCCAAGTCCCAGGCTTGGGAAAAGTTATGGCTCAAGTCGGTGAGCACCGGGCCATTGACCTTCATCGAAATGTCTTGCCAAGGGCCAAAACCCAAGTCGCGGCCAGCACTGCGGTCGTCAAACAAATGGGCGTCGGTGTCCCAATAGTTACGATGAATGGATGTGCCCGTGAATGCCCACACCCTCGGCGGCATAGGCCAGAAAGGCGGGGGTGTGCAGCAGCGCCACCAGGTCCAGATCAGAGCGCTCACTGACGAGTACCAGCTCAAAGGCGTAGGGCGTGCTGATGGCTTCTTTGCCGGTGAACGACAGGACCTGAAGCTCGTCAGCAAAGCCATCAAGGGTCAGGCTGAAACGAAACGGGGGCTGTGAGCGTGACATCCGCGATTCCTTGCGCTGCGGTCGTCCTGATGTAACAAAACGTCAGGTTTTTCGGTGCGCAAGTGTGCAAGGACGGTGTAGAGGCTGGATGTAGGGCGAGTCTATGCCGGCCAAGGCTTTAGGCGAATATTGGGTAGGAGTTTGGAGGTGTTAGATGTAGTCCGTATGAGGGTGCCCTTGATTTTGTGTGACCGGGATTTCTATTAAACCGTTAACAGCCGATCTTCAAACTGAATACGGAAGCGATTTAAAGCTGCTTTCCAGTCCCGGATCTTCTGTCTCAGCCGCCATGATTTGATATATCCATCTAGCACCTTTCCTTGCAGCGTCCGCGCGTAAATGCGTGATCGGCCACACGACCGATCACCATTTAACGAGGACTTTTTATGTCTACGCCCACCACGCCCCTCCCATCCGCTTTAACGGCAAATGCTGTCAGGGCACAGTTTGCCGGTCGCCCGACCTTGGAAGGTGTCACCCGGCAGTTGCTTGCAGCGGCATTTTCCGAAAAATACCCCACCCTGAAGATTGACCTGGCGCGTACCCGACTGGCCGTGCCCCGAGTGGGAGGTGGCTGGGAATTGCAGCCATTCGTGGCACGGGTCATGGATTACCTGGCCAACGGTAATGTGCTGAATCTCGAGATGATCGATGGTCAGTCCTACTATCTATGCGATGACGCACCCAATTGGCTAGAGCCTGATTTGCTTGATATGAAGGTCATTGACGCCTTGGTAAGGGAATTGACCTGGACGGTGCCCGCAGGTTTTCAAAATGCGCTGGCTGAGTATTGGTCCGGCCAGGCAGATACGGGTGTCAGCCGCTGGCGCTGGTTCAGCGATGTGCTCAAGGACACGCTGAGCATTGGTTTGATCCAGCAAGAGGATCTGAGTGACTTGGCGCGTGAAACCATCAACCAAGTGATTCTGTGCCCTGATCGAGAAGGGCGAGTACTCCAATACGGTGAGCACTGCGCGCAGGTTTATTGCCTGGAATCCACACTCATCGGCACGCAAGCCAGCAGTACCCGGCTGACTTCATCCATCGTGCTGGTACGCGCCCACCTGGTGCTTATGTGTCGGCCTAATGGCACTGTCAAATCGTTTCCCAGCGTCGACGCAGCCATCGAATACGGCGGGCAGCGCATGGGCGCAGCTTATGTGGCTGATGAAGTCCGTATCAAGCGTTACGAACTCGAGGGCAATGTATTCGACGTTCAAGCCGCGATCATTTTGGGTAGGCAGCTGGAGAGCCTGGGCGCTCTGAAATTGCCTGCGCGCGTCGGGGTCGAGGCGCTGCAAACGGTGTGTCTGAACCTCAGTGAACCCGCGCAGTACTTGCTCGCTGCGCCTGCGACAGATGGTCGTGCGGTCGATATGCTTAACGCTCATTTACCTGATTGGTTGAGGCAGGCATCTGCCGCCGAGCAATCCCAGTACCGCCAATACAGCCTGGCCTTGGCTCGCGCCAAGAAAAGCAGCCAGGGCCGTACCTTTCTCAGCGGTATTGCAGATATTCGCTCATTTGCGATCGATGTCTTGACGCAGCAGATGCAGCTCGACCAGGAGCGTCTGGAGCTTGATTCATCCCGCCATGTCTCTGTCGAGGCGTTTAACCCTGATCATGTCGAGTTGACATTCTTTTCCGCAGCCGGCTTCCCCAATGCGATCCCTGTCACTGAAACGGTGATCATGAGCCTGACCGAGCTTGCGCTGAAAAACCTGGTGGGGCGGCCGGAGGGGGTGTTAAGCCTGAAACATTCACACGGGCTGGCATTGCCTGTTTGGCTGACGCCCGACTACATCATCAGCAGCAATGGTCTGATTGAGCGGGTGGACATCGGCAAGGTGTATCCAGAGAGGCTCCAGAGTCTGCTGTTAGGCACTACGAGTGATGCGCGCAAGCGTGAACAATTGTTTGCGGAGCAAATCAGTGCGTATTTGCCCTTGCAGGCGTTGGAACTCAGTCTCAAGAAGGAAAACGGCCTCAGCCCGCACGGAGCACGCTATGTCGCAGCCTTGATGCAGAGCGACGCTGCCGACCGTCAGGTCGATGGCGTGCCGGTGGTCATTCGGCATCTGGCAATGGTCCGCAAGTCTGGCGCAGCCCCGGATGTGGTCAACAATATGTTCATCATTGAACCCGCGGATATGAGTGTCGGCCCGCACCTGCTCTATCGGCCGTTCTACCATCAAGCGCTGCATGAATTCGCCACTCGCGCCGCGCTGCTGGAGGCGGTTGCTCAGCCGGGAGAGCTGCAAACCAGTGTGCTGGTCTGGTTGAGCAACGTCGCCCGCCCGATCTACGACAATGGCGGTTTCCAGGAGCCCCATTACGTACGTTTTGGACTGGGCAGCGATTTCTCGCCTCTGGAAGTGCCGCAACCTGCCACGCTGTCTGTCGATGGCGCCAGCGACGAGTTGTTGCAATATTTGCACAACGGCAAGCTATTGCAGTTTCTCTATATCAGCAATGCAAGTGCTCTGGTGAGTCAGGCTGAAAGAGACTCTGTATCCAACACCGAAAGCCGCTGGGGTGTGTTGCTTGAACGAACCAACCTGATCTTCAACCTCGTGCTGCTGCCTTTTTTGAGTGTTCCCACTCTGCTGACTGTAGGGCTATCAGTCATGCTGCTGGCAGCCATCAAGGACATTCCGGCACTCAACAGCCAAGATCCGATCACTCGCGAGCTTGGGCTGGTCGATCTACTGCTTAATCTGGCCATGGTGCTGTTCCCGCTCCCAGCGTCGGTTCCCGCACGCCCATTGCTGGCCGATGGTGTCAGGGAGCAGGTGGTGAAACCTCGGGCACCTGAACGCAGCGCTGACCGGTGGCCAGAACTGCCATCGCCGCGTGTGAGTGCAGGAGCGGTTGCCTTTCCAGGTGAATTGCCTGATGTACAGAGCACGCCTCTGGATTTCAGTTTTGCCAGTTCTCAAAATCGGTTGACGCCCAATCAAAGGAAAATGCTGTCCCGTTTCGAGGTCAATAAGCCTGCCCAAATGCCGCAGCCGATCTTGCACAACCCACGTGCTGATGAGCCTCGCAAGGGGCTTTATGTGATTGACAATAAATGGCATGCCTTGGTTGAAGACACGTTGTATGAGATCGATGTAGGGCTCGAAGGCGTCGTGATTGTTGACCCCGCGGACGGCAATCATTTTGGCCCCTATTTGAAGTCCAGTGGGGACGGTCGATGGTCCCTGGATTTGCGCCTGCGTTTATCTGGCGGCATGCCGAAGGCTCGATTGCAGGCTTTGCGTGAGACAAAAAACGCGCGAAGACAGGAACTGCTGGACCAGTGGGAAAAGCTCAACGAAGAGACGCCGAAGATGAATGCAACATTCCAGGTCTCGATATCCGTGATGGAGCGTGCTGAAAAAGATCCACGTTTTACTGAAGAACAACGCAGTGTGTATCGCCGTAAAGCCGAGAGTGCCACCCAGCAATTGATCGACTCATACCTTCTGTTGCTGGCGAATCTCGATGAGTTCAAAAGCCTGTTTCCGGATGTAAAGAAATACGATATTGATGACCGCATATTGGCTCTGGCGACTGAATGCAACCATCTTCTGGTTATTTATGACCATGACTTGAAGGGTGTTCCTTTTAGAGTATTGGAGATGGCTAGCAGCTCTAACACTCTACGGTTTGATCAGGTCATGAAGGCCTATATCGATATTTATGAAAAGATGATTGCCACGCTTGAACTCAGGGCTCGCTATCTGGAACGTCTGGATCAGGCGGGGATGCAACGGTATGAGAGTTCTCTCGAAGACGTGAGTCTCAAGAGAACCAACGTGGATTTTTATGATGTCTCGATTAAAAATTCTTATTTGAATTGGTTGATAAAACCCAGTGTTAAAGAGTGGCAACGTAATACGGCGTTGGTTGAAACGCTGGAGGGGCTCGTCACGCCGGTGAGAAAACTTATCAGTACTCATGTGGAGCTCAATACGTTTGATTTCAGCAGCGGTGAAAGCCTGGAGGTAGTGAGCAGTCTCGTCGATTTCTATGCTCAATCGCTGGATGCCTTGCGCGGCTTGGGTATTCTCAGGGCGGATGAGTTGGACAGCGTTTTTTTCAACAAAATAATCACGATGCTGGATGGCCTTTACCAAGACGTCGCAAAAAAAATGGCTGCCGAGATTAAACCGGGTGCCAAGGCGGCTGAATTGCCGGACAAGCCCCACCGTGCGCCGACAACGGGTGCCCCAAAACGAATTATTAAAACCCGCAACAGTGGGCGGTTGATTGGCAAGTTAATACCGGCGGGGGGCGAGTGGCCTGTTGAAGTCGTCGAAGTTCGGTCTGAAGAAAACGATCAGCTACTCGGCACTTATTCAGAACACGGCGAGGTTTGGGACGAAATAAAAGTAGTGACGCCTATGGCCCCTTCCGCCACACGGCCCCTCGATATCCTCAAAGGTGAGGCTCGCAAAGGCTACGCTGACCTCGATAAGCATCTGCGCAGGGCTGAGGAATATAAAAAAATTTCCAGATACCCACAGGAAGTTCAAGAAGTTCTTCAGCACGAGGCAGATCGCCTCAATCGCTTGGCGGCAGAACTCAGCAAAGCCATCGATGCTCAGCCTCTAAATACAGTTGTGCAATCGGACCTGGTCTTGGTCGAAAACCTGCGCAGTGGCGCTACGCGCTTGACGGAGAAAGGCAAGGAACTGCGCATCCAGTTGAGCCTTGAATTGCCTCCCACTCACGGCAACCTTCAGTATCTGCTTGACCAAGACCGTGTGCAGATAGCGGGGTTGGGTGCGCGGATAAAACTGGCCGGCGAACGTCAAGACTTCATTCAGGAATACGCGATCAATGACAAGAAGGGTGCCCCGCTTTGGTATGCCCACATTCACTATGCGGAGGCGGAAACGCCAAAGGAAAACTACGGCGTGGCCCATTTGAAGCTCAAGTCCCAACGCAGAGAAAGCTATTACTCGCAGCTCAAAAAGTCGAAAAGCCCTCAGGCCACCGTCAACGTGTATCACGGCGTGATCGGCAAAGACCTTGTAGAGCGCTGGTTTTTGCCCCTTGATAATCATTAATGCACGCCAGCATGCGACTGCAACGCAGTCGTAAGGCTATGGCGTCACCTCATCCACCGCTTTAATTGCCTGGCTTACGCCGGGCAGTTAAAGTGCGCCTCCCCACGTTTCGCCTGAGGTAGATCCATGAACCAGTCCTTTGATATCGCCGTCGTCGGCGCCACCGGCACTGTCGGCGAAACTATTGTGCAAATCCTTGAAGAACGCGACTTCCCGGTTGCGAACTTGCATCTGCTGGCCAGTAGCGAGTCGGCCGGCAGTTCGGTGCCGTTTCGAGGTAAAAACGTCAGAGTGCGTGAGGTCGACGAGTTCGACTTCAGCAAAGTCCAATTAGTTTTTTTTGCGGCGGGGCCTGCCGTGTCTTTGAGCTTTGCGGCCAAAGCCAATGCCGCTGGCTGCAGGGTGATCGACTTGTCGGGCGCACTGCCTTCAGCCCAGGCGCCACAGGTGGTACCTGAGTCCAATGCACAGATTTTGGCCGGTTTGCCAAAGCCGGTACAAATCAGCAGTCCAAGCCCATCTGCCACCGCCCTGGCCGTGGTGCTGGCGCCGTTGCGCGGCGTGGTCGATATACAGCGGGTCACGGTAACGGCGTGTCTGGCGGTTTCGGCTCAAGGCCGTGAAGCTGTGTCCGAATTAGCCCGTCAGACCACCGCACTGTTGAATCTGCACCCGCTGGAGACCCGTTTCTTTGATCGCCAGATGGCCTTTAATGTGTTGGCGCAGGTTGGCAAGCCGGATACGCAAGGTCATGTGCCGTTGGAAAAACGCTTGGTCACAGAGCTGCGCGAAGTGCTGGGCATGCCTGGATTGAAGGTTTCGGTAACGTGCGTTCAAGCGCCGGTGTTTTTTGGCGATAGCTATAGTGTCTCGGTGCAGTTGGCTGCGCCCGTCGACCTGGATGCGGTGAATGCTGCCCTTGAAGCAGGCGACGGAATCGAACTGGTTGAAGCGGGCGATTACCCGACGGCGGTAGGGGATGCAGTCGGTCAGGATGTGGTGTATGTCGGCCGAGTACGTCACGGCGTGGATGACACCCGGGAACTAAATCTCTGGCTGACGTCAGATAACGTACGCAAAGGCGCCGCGCTGAATGCCGTGCAACTGGCTGAGTTGTTGATAAAAGACCCGCTGTAAAAGATACTTGGCGTCAATTTTTAGCAGGATTCCAGAGCCGGCGTCGCAGTCAAGCTGCTGTCAGGGCTTACAGATTCAATGAGGCAGCGTGTCGGGAGGTAAAAGCCCCCGGACCTGTCATCAGGCAGCAGCTCTACAGATCTCGTGGGACGAGGTCTGTACCCATAAGGAAGAGGCTATGGTTCAGGTTCGCAAATTAGTGTTAGCAATAGCCGCCGCTTCGGCGCTGTCATCCGGTATGGCGCAGGCGCTTGGGCTCGGAGAGCTGACCCTGAAGTCGACTCAGAACCAGCCACTGCTGGCTGAAATCGAGTTGCTGGATGTCAAGGATCTGAGTGCCGCTGAAGTGGTGCCGAGCCTGGCCCCGGCGGACGAATTCAACAAGGCCGGGGTGCCGCGTCCTTCCTACCTGAATGACTTGCGTTTTACCCCGGTGATCAACGCCAATGGCAAAAGCGTGCTGCGCGTGACCTCCAGCCAGCCGCTGACCGAGCCTTTCGTAAAATTTCTGGTGCAAGTGATGTGGCCCAATGGCCGCTTGATGCGCGACTACAGCGTACTGTTGGACCCAGCCAAGTTCTCGCCGCAAACCGCAGCCGCAGCTTCGGCGACCACGGCAACCGCTGCGGCGGCTTCGGGTGCCAGTGCACCGGCGCAACACACCACGACGTCCCGTGACACCTTGTGGGAAATCGCCGCGAAGGCGCGTAACGGCGGCTCGGTCCAGCAGACCATGCTGGCGATTCAGGCCCTTAACCCTGACGCCTTTATCGACGGCAACATCAACCGCCTGAAAACCGGCAAAGTGCTGCGCTTGCCGGACACGGCCCAAAGTGTCGAGTTGTCTCAAGCCAAGGCCGTGTCTGAAGTTGCGGCGCAGAACGCTGACTGGCGCAGTGGCCGTCGCACCGCGCCGCGAGCCCAACAGCTGGATGCCAGCAGCCGCAAGCCGGCCACCGTGACCCAGGCCAAACCTGTTGCTGCGGATGGTCTGAGTCTGGTGGCAGGGCAGGCGGGTAAAGGTGCTGGCGGGGACGCGAAGAATCTCAATGACAAGCTGGCCATGACCCAGGAAAGCCTGGACACCAGCCGTCGTGAAAGTGCCGAGCTGCAAAGCCGCGTACAAGACCTGCAAAGCCAGGTCGACAAGTTGCAACGCTTGATCGAATTGAAAAACAATCAGTTGGCCAAATTGCAGGGTGATGCTTCGGCGCCTGCTGAACCGGCAGCCGTGCTGCCAGCGCAATTGGCGAGCGAGGCCGCTGATTCCCCGGAAGCCGATATTGCTGCAGCCGTCGAAGGTGCGCCGGCCACAGCGGTGGCGCCGACACCTGAAGGCGGCGCAACGCCAAGTGAAGAGCGCAAAATCCAGGACTTGTTGGGCAGTCCGCTAATGGCCGCGTTGGTGGGCGGCGCTGCGGTCTTGTTACTGTTGCTTCTGTTGCTGCTACTTCGTCGGCGCAAGGCGCAGCAAGCAGCTGAGCGGCACGCGCGCATGGCGCGGGCGCTTGAAGAAGAGCCAGAATTTTCGGCTGACCTGGACATGCCGGACAGCAGCTTTGAAGGCCTTGAAGTGCCGCCGCCGAGTGTCAAGCTTGACACCGCCCCAACACCGGTGCCGTTGGTTGCCCCGGTTGCCCCGGTGTCGGTGGCCAGGTCTGGTGCAGAAGTGCTGGTTGAAGCCGAGCAACTGATCGAGCAGCAGCAGTTGCATGAGGCGGCCGGATTGCTTGAGGGTGCGGTCAGACAATCGCCACAGCGCAGTGACCTGCGTCTCAAATTGATGCAGGTGTATGGCGAGCTGGGAGAGCGCGATGCCTTTATCGCTCAAGAGCGCCAATTGATCGCCAATGGTAAAAATCACGCCGAGGTGGCGCAGCTCAAGCTTCGTTATCCGGGCATGGTGGCGGTGGCGGCCGGGATCGTGACCGCCGCGGTGGCCTCTCAATTCCAGGCTGACTTCGTCAAGGAAATGATGCGTGACGACCGTGTGGTTACACCGCAGCCCGAAGCGAAGCCAGAACCCGTTGTTACGCCTGCGGTTGAAGCGTTCGATCACGATTTCGATTTGAGCCTTGATGACCTCGAAGCAGCGTCACCGGCTGTGGTATCGCCTGAACAGAGCGTCGGCAAACTGGCCCGCGACCACGAACAGAGCTTTGAAGCGGTGCTCGAACAGCAAGCTGAAACGCAAGCGGCGCTTGAGGCTGCGTCTGATTTTGACCTGGACTTGCCAGCCGATTTTGACTTGTCGCTGGCGCACGAGGCGCCTGCACCCGAGGCGCCGGACAGCTTTTCGGTCGAACTGGACAAGGTCAATGCCGAGTTGCAGCGCTTGTCGCAGAGCCTTGAAGAACCCGCGATGGCCGAGCCGTTTGCGGGGGCTGACGAAGAGCCGGAGTTCGACTTCTTGTCGGGCACGGACGAAGCGGCGACCAAACTTGATCTGGCCCAGGCCTATATCGACATGGGCGACGACGAAGGTGCCCGCGATATTCTGACCGAAGTCATGGGCGAGGGCAACCCGGACCAACAGGCGCAAGCGCTGGAAATGATTGCGCGCCTGGCGTGATAAAAGCCCTGTGAGCGGGTACATCAGGCTTTGTAGCCGCTGAGGAGCGAAGCGAGGCTGCGATCGGTTGCGAAGCAGCCGCAAGATCGGATTACGCGGCGCATCAGATTCACCGCAATGCCCGAATTTGCGAGGACTGCGTCCTCGATCGCAGCCTCGCTTCGCTCCTCAGCGGCTACAAGCTCGGCCAGGCTCCTGCAATTTGTTTCATGGCGTCTTGGCCAGTGCGCCTTATAATGGCCGCTTTTGCGTTTATCAGCAGGCTGTTACTCCTTGGCAAATATAGATAACCCCGCAGCCGAAATGGCCGCCGAAGGCTTTTTCCGAATCGCGCTGGGCGTGGAATACAAAGGTTCGCGCTACAGCGGCTGGCAACGTCAGGCCAATGGCGTCCTGACCGTCCAGGAAACCCTGGAGAACGCGCTCTCAAAAGTGGCCGATTCGCCGGTTTCATTGATGTGTGCCGGGCGTACCGACGCTGGTGTGCACGCCTGCGGGCAAGTGGTGCACTTTGATACGCAGGCCGAGCGATCGCTGAAGGCCTGGGTCATGGGCGCTAATATCAATTTGCCCCACGACATCAGTGTTACGTGGGCCAAGGTCATGCCCGCGGATTTTCATGCGCGCTTCAAGGCAATCGCCCGGCGTTATCGGTATGTGATCTATAACGATCCGATTCGCCCGGCCCACCTGAATCAGGAAATTACCTGGAACCATCGCCCGCTGGACGTCGAGCGCATGGCTGAGGCCGCGCGGTATTTGCTGGGTGTACACGATTTCAGTGCATTCCGGGCCGGGCAATGCCAGGCCAAGTCTCCGATCAAGGAAATGCACCACCTGCGCGTCACGCGCCATGGCCAGATGATCGTGCTGGATATCCGCGCCAGCGCCTTTTTGCATCACATGGTGCGCAACATTGCCGGGGTGCTGATGACCATCGGTTCGGGTGAGCGCCCAGTTGAATGGATCAAGGAAGTGCTGGAGAGCCGTGAGCGTCGCTCGGGCGGTGTGACTGCGCATCCTTACGGCCTGTATCTGGTGCAGGTGGAATACCGCGACGAGTTCCCGTTGCCCAAGCGTTACATTGGCCCGCATTTCTTGACCGGTTTTAGCGAACTCGACGGCTGACGGCCGGGTAAGCATTTGTTAACATCCGGCACTTTCAAAGGTGTGCTAAGGGGTATCGCTAACATGTCAGCCGTTCGCAGCAAGATCTGCGGGATTACCCGCATAGATGACGCACTGGCCGCCGTGGCCGCCGGGGCTGATGCGATTGGCTTTGTGTTTTATGCGAAAAGCCCACGTGCCGTTACTGCCCAGCAGGCGCGCGCAATCATTGCGGCGTTGCCGCCGTTTGTGACCACCGTTGGCCTGTTTGTGAATGCCAGCGCCTGTGAGCTGAACGAAACACTGGACGCGGTACCGCTCGACTTGTTGCAATTTCACGGCGATGAAACCCAGGAGCAGTGCGAGGGTTATCACCGGCCCTACATCAAGGCGCTGCGAGTTAAGGCGGGCGATGACATTGCAGCAGCCTGTAACGCCTATGCCAGTGCGAGCGGGATTTTGCTCGATACCTACGTTGAAGGCGTGCCCGGCGGAACTGGCTTGGCATTTGACTGGTCATTGATACCTGAGGGCCTGAGCAAACCGATCATTTTGGCTGGCGGCTTGTGCGCCGAGAACGTGACGCAGGCCATTGCTCAGGTGCGGCCTTACGCCGTGGATGTGAGTGGCGGCGTAGAAAAGAGCAAAGGCATCAAGGATCACGATAAGATCCGCGCCTTTATGCAGGCGGTGCGTGCAACAAACTGATGCTGGATGTGACCGTTGGCAGCCTGCCGCCGTCCATCATTACCGCTGTGTGAAGCATGCGGGCCCGGTGGTTTGACGGGCAGAAATTAAAGCGGCAAGCGCTCTGCAGCGTGTTGCCGGGAGGGCTGAGGGTTTCGGGATTTACGCTGGTTTGCCCTGTGCTGACCGCTACTCCCCCAATCATCGCCGCACACCTAATGAATTTAGCTCAAGGGCATACACGGGGCCTGAACGTCAGTGTTCAGGTCACCGGTACTGGAGAAAGAAAGCATGAGCAACTGGTTGGTAGACAAGCTGATTCCTTCGATCATGCGTTCCGAGGTCAAAAAGAGTTCGGTACCTGAAGGCCTGTGGCACAAATGCCCGTCTTGCGACGCTGTGCTTTATCGTCCAGAGCTGGAAAAGACCCTGGACGTTTGCCCCAAGTGCAATCACCACATGCGCATTGGCGCACGTGCCCGCATCAATATTTTCCTGGATGTTGACGGTCGTAACGAATTGGGCGCTGATCTGGAGCCCGTTGACCGTCTTAAATTCCGCGACAGCAAAAAGTACAAGGACCGTCTGGTCGGCGCGCAAAAGCAAACCGGCGAGAAAGACGCACTGGTTTCCATGAGCGGCACCCTGTTGGGCATGCCGGTTGTGGTTTCGGCGTTTGAGTTCTCCTTCATGGGTGGCTCGATGGGTGCCATCGTTGGTGAGCGTTTTGTTCGTGCCGCCAACTACGCCCTTGAAAACCGCTGCCCGATGATCTGTTTCGCCGCTTCCGGCGGTGCTCGCATGCAAGAAGCGCTGATCTCGCTGATGCAAATGGCCAAGACCTCTGCGGTACTGGCGCGTCTGCGCGAAGAAGGTATTCCGTTTATCTCGGTGCTGACCGACCCGGTCTACGGCGGTGTTTCGGCCAGTCTGGCGATGCTTGGTGATGTGATCGTGGCTGAGCCAAAGGCGCTGATCGGTTTCGCCGGTCCGCGTGTGATCGAGCAGACCGTTCGTGAAAAACTGCCAGAAGGCTTCCAGCGCAGCGAGTTCCTGCTGGAGCATGGCGCCATCGACCTGATCATCTCCCGTCAGGAACTGCGTCCGCGTCTGGGTAACCTGCTTGCACAAATGATGGGCTTGCCGACACCTGTGTTTGTCGCCGCGCCTGTTGAAGCCATTGTTGTTCCACCGGCCCCTGTGAACCTATGACCCGGCGCACCCTTGGCGAGTGGCTCGCCTATCTTGAACAGTTGCATCCATCCGCCATCGACATGGGGCTGGATCGCGCACGAGAGGTAACGAACCGCATGGGCTTGCAAAAGCCCGCGCCTCGGGTGGTGACGGTCACGGGTACCAACGGCAAAGGCTCGACCTGTGCGTTTGTAGCGTCAATGCTGCGGGCGCAAGGTCTCAAGGTCGGGGTTTATAGCTCGCCGCACCTGCTGCGCTACAACGAGCGTGTGCAGATCGACGGTGCTGAGGTGTCGGACGAACTGCTTTGCGAGGCTTTCGCGGCCCTGGATGCCGGGCGTGGCGAGACCTCGCTGACCTACTTTGAAATGGGCACGCTGGCGGCTTTTTGGCTGTTTGAGCGTGCGCAGCTTGATGCTGTCGTGCTGGAAGTCGGTTTGGGTGGACGCCTGGACGCGGTCAATCTGGTTGACGCTGATCTGGCGCTGATCACCAGCATTGGCGTGGATCACGTGGAGTACCTAGGTAATACCCGTGAATCCGTGGCCTACGAAAAAGCCGGCATTTTCCGCGCAGGTAAACCTGCTCTGTGTGGTGATCTGGACCCTCCTCAGCCCTTGCTCGACAAAGCTCAAGAGCTGGGTTGCCCGCTTTTTGTACGCGGGCGCGATTTCAATCTGGGCGTGGCGGGCTCGGTTTGGCATTGGCAGGGTCGAGACGCGAAAGGGCAGGCGCTTGAATTGCGTGACCTGCCGTTACTGGATTTACCCATGGAGAACGCAGCCCTGGCCTTGCAGGCTTATGCGCTGACTGAGTTGCCATGGCAGCCTGAGCGGATTGTCGAGGCGTTGCAGGCGACCAAAATGACCGGTCGCCTGGATCGTCGCCAGGTCAACTGGCACGGCAAAACCGTGAATCTGCTGCTTGATGTGGGCCATAACCCCCATGCAGCCGAATATTTACTGAAACGCCTGCAGCAGCGTCCAGTGGCTGGCAAGCGCCTGGCGGTGTTTGGGCTGCTGGCAGACAAAGATCTGGACGGCGTGGTGTCGCAGCTTGTCGGCGTTGTCGATCACTGGGCTGTGGCGCCGCTGAACACTGGGCGTACGCGTCCGGTGGCTGAGTTGCAGGCTGCGTTACAGCGTCTGGACGCTTCTGTTGCGCCTTACGACAGTGTTGATGCAGCACTTGAGGCGCAGTGCGAGCGCGCTGCAGCGCACGATGAAATTCTGTTGTTTGGATCGTTTTTTTGTGTCGCCCAGGCGCTTGAGTGGCTGGAGCGGCGTGCCACGGAGGAGTCTGCAAATGGCATTGCTGGATAAAGTATTCAAGCAACGGATGGTCGGTGCGCTGGTATTGATCGCATTGGCGGTGATCTTTCTGCCGATGCTGTTTTCGCGCCAGGACGAAGAGCGTCAGATTCAGGTCGATGCGCCAACAGCTCCGCAGATGCCGGTGATGCCTGAAGTCAAGGTCGAGCCCGTCCCTGTGCCTGAGCCGCAGGCCATTGCTGAAGAGCCGGCGCCACCGGTTGAGCCTGAAGTGGTTGCGCCGCACAAACCGGCAGCAGCGCCCGTTGCTCCTGTGGTCAGCAAGCCTGCAGTTGCTGCGACCAAGCCACCGGCCGTCACGCCGGCGCAAGCCGTTGCACAGGCACCGGCCAAGCTGGATACCACGCAAAAGCGGGTAGATCCCAACGGTTTGCCCATCAGTTGGTCGATTCAGTTGGTGAGCCTGTCTAATCGCGCCAGCGCCGATGCCATGCAAAAAACCCTTCGTAATCAAGGTTATAACGCTTACGTTCGGTCTTCGGGCGGGATGAATCGGGTTTTTGTCGGCCCCTTGCTTGAGCGTGCCGAGGCTGATCGTCTGCGTGATGTGCTTGATAAACAGCAGAATCTCAAAGGTTTTGTGGTGCGCTTCCAGCCTGAACGCGGTTAAGCGCATAAAAAGGTGATATCTGATCGCCAAAGCGCTGATAAATCGCCTGACTTGAGAGGCGGCGCTCTGCTAAAATGCGCCGCCTTATCCGTCTGTAGGCTGAACTGTGCCATTTACCTGGGTTGACTGGGCGATCGTTGCAATTATCGCCATTTCCGCTTTGATCAGCTTAAAGCGCGGCTTCGTAAAAGAAGCGCTGTCGCTGTGCACCTGGATCATTGCCGGAGTCGTCGCCTGGATGTTCGGCGGTTCGCTGTCTCAATACCTCGCCGGATACATCGAAACACCTTCCGCCCGTGTCATCGCCGGGTGCACCATCATGTTTGTCGCCACCTTGCTGGTCGGCGCAATGATCAACTTTCTTATCGGCGAACTGATTCGCGTCACCGGCCTGTCCGGGACCGATCGTTTTCTTGGCATGGTCTTCGGCGCTGCGCGTGGCGCGCTGCTGGTGGTCGTGGCAGTCGGGCTCCTGAGCCTTGGGCCGGTACAGCAAGACTCGTGGTGGCAAGAGTCGAGGCTCATGCCACAATTTCTATTGGTTGCCGATTGGTCGAAAAACCTCATTTTGGGGTGGAGTAGTCAATGGTTGGCCAGCGGTATCAGCGTACCCGCTGATATTCCGTTCAAGGAACATCTCTTGCCGGCTACCCAGTCCAAGTGAGCGGTGTTCAGTTCAGATCCATTAAGTAGGGGTTGCGTCGCATGTGTGGCATCGTCGGTATCGTCGGTAAGTCGAACGTCAATCAGGCGCTGTATGACGCGCTAACCGTCCTCCAGCACCGCGGCCAGGATGCTGCCGGTATTGTAACCAGCCATCACGGCCGGTTATTTCTGCGCAAGGACAACGGGTTGGTGCGTGATGTGTTTCATCAGCGTCACATGCAGCGTCTGGTCGGACACGTGGGCATTGGTCACGTGCGCTACCCGACTGCAGGTAGCTCGACTTCAGCTGAGGCTCAGCCGTTTTACGTCAACTCGCCGTATGGCATCACTCTGGCGCACAACGGCAACCTGACCAACGTTGAACAACTGGCCAAGGAGATTTACGAATCTGACTTGCGTCACGTCAACACCAACTCTGATTCGGAAGTGCTGCTGAACGTCTTCGCCCATGAATTGGCGCAGCGCGGTAAATTGCAGCCGACCGAAGAAGATGTATTCGCAGCGGTCACTGACGTGCACAACCGCTGCCGCGGCGGTTATGCCGTGGTAGCGATGATCACCGGTTATGGCATCGTCGGTTTCCGCGATCCGAACGGCATCCGTCCTATCGTCTTCGGTCAGCGTCACACCGATGAAGGCGTCGAGTACATGATCGCTTCCGAAAGCGTTTCGCTCGACGTGCTGGGCTTTACCCTGATTCGCGACCTGGCGCCGGGCGAAGCGGTCTACATCACCGAAGACGGCAAGCTGCACACCCGTCAGTGCGCGGTAAACCCGCAACTGACCCCGTGCATCTTCGAGCACGTGTACCTGGCGCGCCCGGACTCGATCATCGACGGCGTTTCGGTCTACAAGGCGCGTCTGCGCATGGGCGAGAAACTCGCTGACAAGATCCTGCGCGAGCGTCCGGATCACGACATCGACGTGGTTATCCCGATTCCCGACACCAGTCGTACTGCGGCACTGGAGTTGGCGAACCACTTGGGCGTCAAGTTCCGCGAAGGCTTCGTTAAAAACCGTTACATCGGTCGTACCTTCATCATGCCGGGCCAGGCTGCACGTAAAAAATCCGTGCGCCAGAAGCTCAACGCCATCGAACTGGAGTTCCGTGGCAAGAACGTGATGCTGGTTGATGACTCGATCGTGCGTGGCACCACCTGCAAGCAGATCATTCAAATGGCCCGCGAAGCCGGCGCCAAGAATGTTTATTTCTGCTCGGCAGCCCCGGCTGTGCGTTACCCGAACGTGTACGGCATCGACATGCCAAGCGCGCACGAACTGATCGCACACAACCGCACGACCCAGGACGTGGCTGATCTGATCGGCGCTGACTGGTTGATCTACCAAGACCTGCCAGACCTGATCGAAGCGGTCGGTGGCGGCAAGATCAAGATCGAGAAGTTCGACTGTGCTGTGTTCGACGGCAAGTACGTGACGGGCGACATCGATGAGAACTACCTGGACCGTATCGAGCGTGCGCGCAACGATGCCTCCAAGGTGGTTGCTCAAGGTGTCGGGGCAACGATAGGCCTGTACAACAATTAAGCGTTCAACAAACCGGCCCTGATGGGCCGGTTTGCATTTCTCTTATCGAAAGCAAGCTGATACAACGTCATCAATACAAGGCAAGGAGTGGGCAGCATGAGTCAGGATTGGGATGCCGGTCGGCTGGATAGCGACCTTGAGGGCGTAGCGTTCGACACCTTGGCTGTGCGTGCCGGCCAGCACCGTACGCCAGAAGGCGAGCACGGTGATGCAATGTTCCTCACCTCAAGCTATGTGTTCCGCACGGCTGGCGATGCCGCTGCGCGGTTCTCGGGCGAGGTGGCTGGCAACGTTTATTCGCGTTACACCAACCCCACTGTGCGTGCGTTCGAAGAGCGCATCGCGGCACTGGAAGGGGCAGAGCAGGCCGTTGCCACGGCAACCGGCATGGCCGCCATTTTGTCGGTGGTGATGAGCCTGTGCAGCGCCGGTGACCACATTCTGGTCTCGCGCAGCGTCTTTGGTTCGACCATCAGCCTGTTTGAAAAGTATTTCAAGCGTTTCGGCGTCGAGGTTGATTACGTCCCGCTGGCCGAACTGGCGGGTTGGGATACGGCGATCAAGCCCAACACCAAATTGCTGTTTGTCGAGTCTCCGTCCAACCCGTTGGCTGAACTGGTAGACATCAGTGCGCTGGCAGAAATTGCTCACGCCAAGGGTGCGCTGCTGGTCGTCGACAACTGCTTCTGTACGCCTGCGTTGCAGCAGCCGGTCAAGTTGGGTGCCGACATCGTTGTGCACTCGGCCACCAAGTTCATCGACGGCCAGGGGCGTTGCATGGGCGGTGTGGTTGCCGGTCGCAGCGAGCAGATGAAAGAAGTCGTCGGTTTCCTGCGTACGGCCGGGCCGACCCTGAGCCCGTTCAATGCGTGGATCTTCCTCAAGGGGCTGGAAACCTTGAACCTGCGCATGCGTGCGCACTGCGCCAGCGCTCAAGCCCTGGCTGAGTGGCTGGAGCAGCAGGACGGCGTCGAGAAAGTCCATTACGCAGGCCTCAAGAGCCATCCGCAGCATGCGTTGGCCCAGCGCCAGCAGCGCGGGTTCGGGGCAGTGGTCAGTTTTGAAGTCAAAGGCGGCAAAGAGGGCGCCTGGCGCTTTATCGATGCCACGCGCCTGATCTCGATCACGGCCAACCTGGGGGACAGCAAAACCACCATCACCCACCCGGCGACCACTTCCCATGGTCGTCTGGCGCCACAAGAGCGTGAAGCCGCGGGCATTCGTGACAGCCTGATCCGCATCGCGGTCGGCCTGGAAGATGTGGCTGACCTGCAAGCAGACCTGGCGCGAGGCTTGGCCGCACTGTGACCGAATGGGCTCCTCAAGCACCGATTGAAGGCAATGGCCGTGTAGCGCTGGTAACAGGCGCTGCGCGGGGTATTGGCCTGGGGATTGCGGCATGGCTGATCAGCGAAGGCTGGCAAGTGGTGCTGACCGACATTGACCGCGCCCGAGGCTCCAAAGTGGTCAAGGCGCTGGGTGAAAGCGCCTGGTTTGTGGCCATGGATGTGTCGGTCGAGGCGGATGTGATCCAGTGCGTGGCACAAGTGTTGGGGCAGTTCGGTCGACTGGACGCTTTGGTGTCCAATGCCGCGATTGCCGACCCGCACAACATGACCCTCGAAAGCCTCGACCTAGCGCACTGGAACCGCGTGCTGGCGGTCAACCTGACCGGGCCGATGCTGTTGGCCAAGCACTGCGCGCCTTACTTGCGTGCGCATTGCGGTTCGATCGTCAATCTTGCGTCTACCCGTGCCCGCCAATCAGAGCCCGATACTGAGGCTTATGTGGCGAGCAAGGGCGGCTTGCTGGCGTTGACCCACGCACTGGCAATCAGCCTTGGGCCGGAGATCCGGGTCAATGCCGTGAGTCCGGGCTGGATTGATGCCCGTGACCCCTCTGTCAGGCGTGCAGAGCCGTTAACCGACGCTGATCACGCCCAGCATCCGACAGGCCGTGCAGGCACCGTGGAAGACGTTGCTGCCATGGTTGCGTGGCTACTGTCGCGCAATGCCGGATTTGTAACTGGGCAGGAGTTTGTGGTCGACGGCGGCATGAGCAAGAAAATGGTTTATGGCGAGTAGCGGTCTGTTTTTTTGCTTTTTTAGAAAAAAACTCAACCTTGTCCTTGACTTAGCTTCGATAGGTGCGTAAATTTCGCGGCCTCAACGAAGCAAAGGGTGATTAGCTCAGCTGGGAGAGCATCTGCCTTACAAGCAGAGGGTCGGCGGTTCGATCCCGTCATCACCCACCACTTCTTGAGTTTCTCGAAAGAGAAGGTCGCTTTTAACGAAGCTACCAACCGACGCGCAGCGGTAGTTCAGTCGGTTAGAATACCGGCCTGTCACGCCGGGGGTCGCGGGTTCGAGTCCCGTCCGCTGCGCCATATTTGTACAAGTCAGGTTCGCCTGGCTTGCGATTGAAAAGCACCGAAGCTCTTCGATCACAGGTTTAAAAGTTTCAAACGGACGCAAGTCCGAGCGATACGCAGCGGTAGTTCAGTCGGTTAGAATACCGGCCTGTCACGCCGGGGGTCGCGGGTTCGAGTCCCGTCCGCTGCGCCATATTTGCTTCAGAGCCCTTGAACTCTCTGAAGCTACAAAGAAAGCGACCTGAGGGTCGCTTTTTTTGTGCCTGCGATTCAAACAGATCGCAGCCTTCGGCAGCTCCGGTGTGCACACATAACGCCCTGTAGCCGCTGCCGAAGACTGAGGCTGCGAGGGATTGCGAAGCGATCCCGGACGGCTGTCCTGCGGCCCGCATCGCAGCCTCGTACCTCGTCAGCGGCTACAAGCCTGCTCACGCACCAAAAGCGTTGCCACATTTCATCCAATCAAACTGCGCGCTTAAATCACGAACTGATGCACAATACGCCCCGTTCCGTTCTCTTCAGGATTTTCAATGCCCATGTCATTCCCCTTGCGTACCGTGGTAGTGGCCCTTTTGCTGGCCGGCCTCGCAGGTTGTTCGTCGAAGAAGACAGCGATTTACGAACATGAAAACTTCGACGACTCAGGCACGTTCTCGCGTAACTACCCGGTTACCGATAAGGCTTCTTGCGAAGCCGCGCGTCGGGCATTGCTCAGTCAGGGCTACATCATCACCAGTAACGATCCCAAACTGATCAGCGGCCACAAGAGCTTTCAGCAAACCGGCGAGAGCCATCTGGAGATCAGTTTTAACGTGGTGTGTGCCGATGACGGCGGTTCAGCGCACCACGCGACCATGTTTGCCAACGCGCTGCAAGACCGTTACGCATTGAAGAAGGTCAATAACTCGGCAAGCCTGGGGGTCGGTGTGCTGGGGTCGGTGTCGATGCCAATTGGCTCGTCTGACGATTCAATGGTCAAGGTGGCCAGCGAAACGGTGTCGTCCCCCGAGTTCTACGATCGCTTTTTCTCTCTGGTCGAAGTGTTCTTGCCCAAAGAAGTGAAAAAAGCCGCCCATATTGAAGAAAAGCCCAAGGCTGACCTGGGCGTGCCAGAGCCGGTCGCCGCCAAGCCTCAGGTAGCGCCTGCCGTTATCCCGGTCACGCCAGTACCTGCCGCCGCGCCTGTCGTTGAGCCGACGACGACTGAGCATGAAGCTTCCAAGCCGGTCGTGCCGCCAGTAGACGCGCCAGCCATCGTGCCGGTTGACGTTCAGGTAGCTCCGACGCCTGTTGTGCCACCTGTTGTGCCCGATGCGCCCGCTGTGCCATCTCTCACGACACCGGCCACGACACCCGCGGTGACATCGCCTGCAGCTTCGCCCGCCGCCGAGAAAAAGTCTGAGGCAGCCACCCCTGAGACAGAACCGGCCACGACCCCGGAGACTGACTCGGCAATTACCCCTGTACCGGCTGTTGTAGAGCCTGTGTCGCCAAAATAAAGGGTTGCGCTAAATTTCTGCGGTCTGCTACGTTTAAAGTCAGTGCTGGAAGTGCTCGTGAAGGTGTCATTGAACCTTCATGCGGGCGCCTTAAGCTCATACCCAGCGCCACTCAGGCATGACGTGAACCAACAGACTTAAAGAGGATGCAGCCATGGATGACTATCAAGAAGAACTGCTCGAGTATCAGGCCTCGGAGTTAGACCCTCTAGAGCCTGCTGACGACGCAACTGAGCTTTGATTCAGGCCAATTGACGCTGGCGACGACGGAACTCTCCTGGAGTCTGCGCGTTCCAGCGCTTGAAGGCTCTCTGAAACGCCTCGGCTGAGGCAAACCCCAACAGATAGGCAATCTCGCCAAAGGCCAACTCCGTGTCGCGGATATAGGTCATGGCCAGGTCTCGCCGCGTGTCATTGAGAATCGCGCGAAACTGCGTGCCTTCTTCTGCCAGCTTGCGACGCAAGGTCCAGGTCGGCAACTTCAGACGTGCCGCCACTTCTTCCAGGTCGGGCTCTCGACCGCCATTGAGCAAAGGCCCCAGCAATTGCGTAATGCGCTCGCGCAGGCTGCGGGTGCGGGTCAGTTGTTCCAGTTCGCGTTCGCACACTTGCAACAGGCAAGCCCAGGTGCTCGGGCAATGCACGGGGTTGCGCAGATCCAGCGCCGCGTGGTTGAGACGCAACTGGTTGGTTTCTGCCCGGAAATTGATGGGCACTCGGCTCAGTGGGCTGTAGTGCTCGGAATACTCAGGCTCGCTGAACTCGATGTCGATCTGTTCGCAGCGCAAGGGTTGGGCGGCCACTGACGACAACTGTTGCAGCCAGCCAGCAATGATCGAGTCCACCACAAAGCGGTTGTAGGCGTTGTACGGGCTGATGGAGTAAAAGCGCAGCCAGGCGCCCTGAGCGTCTTCGTGCAGGCTCGATTGGCCGCGATAGTTTGAACCATACAGCGGCTCAAAACGGATTAACGTGCGCGCCGCTTCGCGCACAGTTGGCGCCTGGGCTGCAGTGACACCTGCCAGCCCCGCCTGAGGCAAGCGACTCAATTGGCCCATGCGCAACCCCAGCGCCGAATCACCCGTCAGCGCGATTGCCGCATGCCCCAAGCGCATGTAGCGCGGGATCGATAAACGGGCCGAAGGCTGAGCGAGTCGGGCCGGGTCCAGGCCGTATTGGGCCAGCAAGGGCAGGGGATCTTGCCCATAACTGCGCACGGCGTCCGCCAGGCATTCAACAAAACCGACAGAAAGGTCGCCCAGACGCATCGGCAGCGGCTTCACGGCGTTACAGCCACACGTTCAGCAGTTGTGCGCCGGTGCCGTACGTGTCGGCACTGGTTTGACCGTTGCGGCTGATAAAACCACGTCCGGCACTGCGTTTGTCCCAAAACTTGCCGCGCAAGAACACGGTCACACCCGCTTCGGCAGTGCTGCTGGGCACGCTACTGATCAGTGTCAGGCGATGCCAGGCTTCACCTTCGGTGACTTCACCGGGTTTGAGGCTGATTTCGCTGGGCGTCGAAACGCTCTTGTAGCCGCCCCAAGGTTGTTCCCACGTGTTCTTGCCCATGATGAAGGCGGGCACGGCAATCAACTGCGCGCCTTTCTCATTCAGGGCTTGATAGTTCTCGGGGTACCAGCTGTCGCTGCCGATCAAGATCCCCAGCCGTCCGGCCGGGGTATCGACCACATTCAACTGGTGGTCCGGGCTGGGTTGGATATAACTCTGTTCTTCGTAAGTGGGCAGTAACTGACGCTGAGGAAGGCCAAGCAGTGCGCCGTCGCGGCCAAACACCAGGCTGCTGTTGTACAGCGGCCCGCTGCCCGGCAACAACTTGCCGTTTTCAATGCGCGGGTCGGGCAGGGCGATACTGCCTGCCACCAGCGTGACCCCGAACTCTTTGGCCAGGCCGCCAAACAGGCTTTGGTAATCACTCGCCATGTGCCGGGCTTTCATGCGCAGGTGAGCATCGTTGGTCCGGTTGTCACCGTCTGCGCGCAACCAGGCATTGGCGAAGGCCAGCGGGTTGCTCAGTGCCAGCATGCGCATGGCTTCATTCAAATTGGCGGCCTGGTACAGCTCGTTTTTTTCGCCGCGAAACATCAGCCAGGTGCCGATGTGCTCAGGCAGGACCACAATGGTTTTGTCGTTGAGCAGCCCGTCATTGCGGGCACTGTTCAGGTAGGCGGACAGCTTTAAACGCACCAGCGCCAGGCTTTGGAAATCACGCGGTGACAGATCGGGTTCGATGCCCAGCAAGTTGCCACGACCCTGATCCGCGCCATCGTTGACGGCCAGTTGGATACGCAGATCAGACAAGTAGTGACCGACCTCGCGATGTTCAGCCCAGTACCCATAACCAGCGGCGCAAGCGACAAGAGCGATCAGTAGGGTGCAGCCAAATAATTTACGCATGAGAAATAAAGCGGTAACCGTGGGCAGAATTCGAGGACTAGGGTAGGTCGCCGGGCAGGGCTTGCCAAGAGGGGGTGCTCATTTAGGTTATTAATTTGTAAGTTTGAGTCATTGAGTACGTCACATAGGGCCTTTACTGTGCCAGGCATAAACGACGGGGAGCCAAAGAGCCCTCGCGTTCCGTGATATTGCCTGTTCCGGAGCATCCTGATGACCGCCACTCACTACCCGCATTTAATGGCCCCGCTGGATTTGGGTTTTACCACCTTGCGCAACCGCAGCCTCATGGGCTCGATGCACACGGGGCTTGAAGAACAGCCCGGAGGCTTTGAACGCATGGCTGCCTATTTTGCCGAACGGGCAAAAGGCGGTGTCGGGCTGATGGTGACAGGCGGCATTGCGCCCAACGATGAAGGCGGCGTGTACAGCGGTGCGGCCAAACTGAGCACGCCTGAAGAAGCGGAAAAACACCGGGTGGTGACCCGCGCCGTGCACGATGCGGGCGGCAAGATCTGCCTGCAGATCCTTCACGCCGGGCGCTATGCCTACAGCCCGCGTCAAGTGGCGCCTAGCGCGATTCAGGCACCGATCAACCCCTTCACCCCCAAAGAACTGGACGAAGCGGGCATCGAGAAGCAGATCAGCGACTTCGTGACCTGCGCCCAACTGTCGCAAAGCGCCGGTTATGACGGCGTTGAGATCATGGGCTCCGAAGGTTATTTCATTAACCAGTTCCTTGCCGCGCAAACCAACCATCGCACCGACCGCTGGGGGGGCAGCTATGAAAACCGCATGCGTCTGCCGATTGAAATCGTGCGCCGGGTGCGTGAAGCGGTGGGCCCGAACTTCATTATTATTTATCGCCTGTCGATGCTCGATCTGGTGGCAGGTGGCAGCGTCTGGGATGAAATCGTGCAACTGGCCAAGGCCGTGGAGCAGGCTGGCGCGACCTTGATCAACACCGGCATTGGCTGGCACGAAGCGCGTATTCCGACCATTGCCACCAAAGTGCCACGTGGTGCCTTCAGCAAAGTCACGGCCAAGCTGCGCGGTTCGGTCAATGTGCCGCTGATCACCACCAACCGCATCAACACCCCGGAAATCGCCGAGCAGATTCTGGCCGAGGGCGACGCCGACATGGTGTCCATGGCGCGGCCATTTCTGGCGGATCCTGAGTTCGTCAACAAGGCGGCGGCTGGGCGCAGCGATGAAATCAACACCTGCATCGGCTGTAACCAGGCGTGTCTGGACCACACCTTTGGCGGCAAACTGACCAGTTGCCTGGTTAACCCGCGCGCCTGCCATGAAACGGTGCTCAACTACCTGCCGACCCTCGCCGTGAAGAAAATCGCCGTGGTCGGCGCCGGGCCTGCCGGGCTATCGGCGGCGACGGTGGCGGCTGAGCGTGGGCATCAGGTCACGCTGTTTGATTCGGCCAGTGAGATTGGCGGCCAGTTCAACGTCGCCAAGCGCGTGCCGGGCAAGGAAGAGTTCTTCGAAACCCTGCGTTACTTCAAGCGCAAGCTGCAAACCACGGGCGTTGAGCTGCGCCTCAATACTCGGGTGGACGTGCAGCAACTGGTGGCGGGCGAGTTTGACGAAATCATCCTGGCTACTGGTATTGCGCCGCGAACCCCGGCGATCCCGGGTATCGACAACCCTAAGGTGCTGAGCTACCTGGACGTGATCCTTGGGCGCAAGCCGGTGGGAGCCAGCGTCGCCGTCATCGGTGCGGGCGGCATCGGTTTTGACGTGTCCGAGTTCCTGGTGCAACAGGGCGTGGCCACCAGCCAGGACCGCGAAGCCTTCTGGCGCGAGTGGGGCATCGATACCCACCTCGAAGCCCGTGGCGGCGTGGCCGGCATCAAGCCTGAAGTGCATGCGCCAGCGCGGCAGGTGTTTTTGTTGCAGCGTAAAAAGAGCAAGGTGGGAGACGGACTGGGTAAAACCACCGGCTGGATCCATCGCACCGGCTTGAAAAACAAGCACGTGCAAATGCTCAACAGCGTTGAATACCTGAGCATCGACAATGACGGATTGCACATCCGTATTGGCGAAGGCGAGCCGCAGTTGCTGGCAGTCGACAACATCGTCATTTGCGCCGGTCAAGACCCGCTGCGCGAACTGCAAGATGGCCTGCTGGCTGCCGGGCAGAACGTGCACTTGATTGGCGGCGCCGATGTCGCGGCTGAACTGGATGCCAAGCGCGCGATCAACCAGGGCTCGCGATTGGCTGCCGAGTTGTAAACCACCGCCAAAACTGTAGGAGCGAGCTTGTCTCGCGATCTGTTGATCTTGAAAGTCAAAGATCGCGAGACAAGCTCGCTCCTACACGGGTGTGCGGGGCGGGCTCAGGGTCATGTGCTCGGCCAAAAAATCCACAAACACGCGCAATTTAGGCAGCAGATGGCGGCTGCTGGGCCATAGCACCGAAAATCGGCCATGGGCGGTGATGTGCTCGTCCAATACCGCCATTAACTGATTGCTCTGCAATGCCTGACGCACCGCAAAGTCCGGCACATAAGCGAGACCAAAACCGGCTACAGCCGCGCTGATCAGCGCTTCAAGGTTGTTGAACACCAGTGGGTTCGAGCGTTTCCAGAGGCTGTCGTCATCAGCGCCAGTGAACGCCCATTCCTGCAATTGGCCGTTGCTGGGGAATCGATAGCGCAAGCACACATGCTGTTTCAGGTCCTGAGGTTCGCCAGGCTTGCCCAGCCGCGCAAAGTAATCAGGTGCACCGACCAGCACAAAGTGGAAGGCGCCCAGCGGTCTGCTCTTGAGTCGCGAATCGGCAAAGTCACCGCTGCGGATCACTGCATCCATCCCTTCCCCAATCACATCGACCATGCGGTCGCTGAAGTCCATGTCCAGTTCGATCTCCGGGTAGAGACGGGTGAACTCGCCCAGAATCGGTAGCAGCATCCGATAACCAATCGCTGGCAGGCTCACGCGTAAACGGCCGCGCGGCGCCTCGCGTGACGACGTCAACTCGGCTTCAGCTTCCTCCAGGTCATCGATGATTCGGCTGCAACGCTCAAAAAATAGCGTGCCTTCTTCGGTCAGGCTCAGGCGCCGGGTACTGCGATTGAACAGCCGCACCCCCAGCCCGTCTTCCAGGCGGGCCACGCTCTTGCCGACCGCCGACGCGGAGATGCCCAGCCGTTCGGCTGCCGCCACATAACTGCCCAATCTGGCGGCGGTCACGAATGCATTCAGGCCACTCAAGCTTTCCATGGGCCACCTTTATTCAGGAGTTTTAGTCGTGTTAGAGCGGATTTATAGCCTGTTTTTCGCCGAATGAATCGCTTTTATCCTTGTTTAACCCTCTTTCTCTGCACGCCTGGAGCCTTATTCATGAGTTTTCATTCCACACCGAGCAGGTCCGCAGGCTGGACGTTGCTGGCTGTTTGCACGGCCGCATTGATTCTGCCTCTGAGTTTTTCAGGCGGCGCGCTGGCGACGCCCGCCATTGGGCTCGACCTGGGCAGCGGGCCGCTGGGTATGACCTGGATCACCAATGCCTTTATGTTGAGCTTTGGCAGCTTGCTGATGGCCGCAGGCACCCTGGCAGATCGTTATGGGCGCAAACGCATGTTTATCTTTGGCGTCGCAGGCTTTGTGCTGGCGTCTCTGGCCCTGGGGCTGGCCCCGACGATCGTTTGGTTCGACGGGCTGCGGGCGGTACAGGGCGTGGCCGCAGCGGCTGCTCTGGCGGGCGGGAGTGCGGCGCTGGCCAATACCTTTGAAGGGCGCAGCCGGACCCGGGCCTTTAGCCTGTTGGGCACCAGTTTTGGTGTCGGCCTGGCGCTGGGGCCGATCCTGGCCGGGGTCTTGATCGAACACATTGGCTGGCGCGCGGTGTTTGTCTCGGGTGCGCTCATCGGTGGGCTGGCCTTGTTGATGGCCATCGCGATGATGCAAGAGTCCAAAGATCCGCAGGCCAGCGAACTGGACTGGAAGGGCACCTTGAGCTTCACGGCCGCGCTGGTGCTCTTCACCTGGGGCATTCTGCTGGTGCCCGGCAGTGGCTGGAGCAGCACCCCGGTGCTCGGCATGTTGTTCGGTGCATGGGTGTGCGTGGCGGTATTTGTGCGGATTGAACGGCAGGCATCGCGGCCGATGCTTGAGCTTTCATTGTTTCGTTACCCGCGTTTCGTCGGCGTGCAGTTACTGCCGATTGCGACCTGCTTTTGTTTTGTCGTGCTGCTGGTGTTGCTGCCGGTACGCTTGATTAGCATCGAAGGGCGCAGTGCAACGGAGACCGGGCTGCTGATGATCGCCTTGTCTGCGCCGATGCTGATCGTGCCTTACCTGGCCGGTGTGCTGACCCACTGGGCCTCGGCGCGGGTTTTGTCAGCCGCGGGCTTGATGATCGCGGCGGCCGGGTTGTTGCTGTTGAGCCAAGTGGGGATCAACCGGCCGTCAATTGAGTTGATCGTGCCGCTGCTGGTGATCGGCACCGGTACCGGTTTGCCGTGGGGTTTGATGGACGGGCTGTCGGTCAGCGTCGTGCCCAAGGAGCGTGCGGGCATGGCGACAGGCATCTTCGGTACCACGCGTGTAGCAGGTGAGGGGATCTCACTGGCCATTGTCAGTGCGCTGCTGGCGGTATTGATTCAAAGCCATTTGCCGCGCTCAAGCGCGGGGGCGGCGCAATACCTGGCGGCGGGTGACATGAGCCAGGCTGCGGGTTTGGCTCAGGGGCTTAATCAGGACGTACTGAGCGCCGCCTACCTGCACGCATTTCAGGCGCTGTTTTATGGGCTGGCAGCCCTGACCGTGGCGGTTGCACTGTTGATCCTGTGGTTTCTGCGTGAACACCCCGTAGTCGCTGCCGCAGGCTGCGAAGGAGTGCGTAGCACTCCGTTTCCTTGAAATCCTCGCGCAAGTCCTCGTAGCCTGCGGCAGCGGCTACAGTGGATCAGTGCACGATCTGCGCTAAAAACGCCTTGGCCCGCGGGCTTTTCGGGGCGTTGAAGAAGTCTTCGGGCGGCGAGTCTTCGATGATCATGCCGCCGTCCAGAAACAACACCCGCTCCGCCACCTGACGAGCAAAGCCCATTTCGTGGGTGACGCAGAGCATGGTCATGCCGCTGCCGGCCAGTTTGACCATCACGTCCAGTACTTCGCTGACCATTTCCGGGTCCAGCGCTGAGGTCGGCTCATCGAACAGCATGATTTTGGGTTCCATGCACAACGCCCGGGCGATGGCCACGCGCTGCTGTTGGCCGCCTGACAGTTGGCTCGGGTATTTGTCCGCCTGGCTGGCAATGCCGACCTTTTCCAGAAAGTGCTGCGCCAGTTCCACAGCTTTTTTGCGCGGCAACCCGCGTACCGACATTGGCGCCAGAATGCAGTTATCGAGCACGCTCATGTGCGGGAACAGGTTGAAATGCTGGAACACCATGCCGATTTCGCTGCGCACTTTGGCGGCTTCTCGGCTGGCTTCTGACAGGTCAGTGTTGTTGACCAGAATCCTGCCTTTCTCGGCGATTTCCAGGCGGTTGATGCAGCGAATCAAGGTCGATTTGCCCGAGCCGGATGGGCCGCAGAGCACGATGCGCTCGCCTTCACGCACTTTAAGGTCGATGCCTTTAAGGACATGAAACGCGCTGTAGTATTTGTTCAGCCCAGCGATGTCCACCACCACCTTGCGGGTGTCTGTCTCGGGCGACACGGGGTTATGAACGTAAGCAGGTTGAGCGTGCATAATGTGTCTCCAGAGATCAGTAAAAGCGCTCGGCGCTGTAGGGCGTAGGGTCGGTGAACGGGAATTCGCCCGTCATCATTTCGGCTAACAGGCGCCCGCAGACCGGGCCCAGGGTCAGGCCGTGATGCGCGTGGCCAAAGTTGAACCACAAGCCTTTGTGGTGACTGGCCGGGCCAATCACCGGGCACATGTCCGGCAGGCACGGGCGGCGGCCTAGCCAGGGCTCGGCATCGACGCGCGGACCCAGCGGGTACAGACGCTGAGCACGCTCTTCGCAGCGGCGCAGCTGGATTTCGTTGATCGGGTCATCACTGTCAGCGAATTCGATTCCGGTGGTCAGGCGAATACCACCCACCATCGGCGCCAACACATAACCGCCGACCGAATCGAGAATCGGGTGTTGCATGGTGTGACCGTCTTTGGCGGCGTAGTGCATGTGGTAGCCGCGTTTGATCGCCAGTGGAATCCGATAGCCCAATGGTTCGAAAATTTCCCGCGCCTGCGGGCCGAGTGCTACCACCGCTTCATGGGCGATGATCAACCCTTTTTGGCTCTCAACCTGCCATTGCCCGGCGGTTGCCCGCAGGCTTGTGGCATCGCCAATGACAAACGTGCCGCCGCGCTTGATAAACAGTGCAGCGTAACCACGGGTCAGGCCGCCTGGATCGCTGACGGTTTTTGGGTCCAGCCAATGAATACCGCCCAGCACATCGCCGTGCAGGCCCGGCTCCAGCGCGTGCACTTGCTGTTGATCGAGCACTCGGTAGTTGAGCTTGAATTCGGTCAGGGCTGCCGCATCGCGCTGGGCTTTGTCGAAGTCAGCCGGAGTGCGATACACCTCGATCCAGCCGCTGTCCTGAATCAAACCGGTCATGCCGGCGGGTTCTGCCAGCAGATCGTGTTCGCTGACGCATTTTTCAATCAGCGGCAGCATGGCCTGGGTGGCTTTGGCCAAGCCCTTGCTGCTGGATTGCTGCCAGTATTTCATCAGCCACGGCCCGGCTTTAGGCAGGTGCTTGAGGCTGTAGCGCACGTCGGGTTGCTGATTGAGCCCGTAACGCAGCAGCCGCGAGATTTCACGCGGGAACGAGTAAGGAATAACGCTGGCGCGCTCGATCAGCCCGGCGTTGCCATGGCTGGTGCCGCTGCCGGGCTGGTCGCGGTCGAGCAACACCACGTTGCGTCCGCGGGCCTGAAGTTGCAACGCGGTACTGACGCCGACAATGCCGGCGCCCAGAACGAGAGTGTCGCAATGCATACAAAAATCCTTAAAACGAGGGCCGTTTTAACAGCCCGAAAAAGTGGGCTTACTGCACATGGCGGCTGAGGCGGCCTTCGATATATTTCAGGCTGCGGCGCACGACCTCGACGATCAGCAGGTAGAGCACGGCGGCCCACAGATACACCTGGAAGTCGAAACTGCGGGAGAAGGCCATTTTGGTCACGCCCATCAGGTCGTAAATGGTCACCAGAGAGGCGATGGCGCTGGCCTTGATCATCAAAATCAGCTCGTTGCCCAGTGGGCCGATGGCCACCAGCAGCGATTGCGGCAGGACGACTTTGCGAAAGGTGGTCCAGCGTGACAGGTTCAGTGCCTTGCAGGCTTCACGTTGGCCTTGAGCCACAGACAGGATGCTGCCGCGCAGAATTTCAGCTTGATACGCCGCCGTGTTGAGGGTGAAGGCCAGCAGGGTGCAGAACCATGCATCGCGGAAGAACCACCACAAGCCGATGTCTTGCCAAAAACCTTTGAACGAGCCGAGGCCGTAATACAGTAAAAACAACTGAGCCAGCAGCGGCGAGCCGCGAAAGAAGTAAACATAAGCGCCGGTAAAGCTGCGTAAAAATCGGTTGTTGGACAATCGTCCCAAGGCAATCAGCAGGCCGAGCAGCGCGCCGAGGGTGAAGGAAATCGCCACCAGCTTGCCCGTGACCAGCAGCCCGTCGATAAAGCGCGGGCCGTAGCGCTCCAGCAGGTCAGGGTTGAGAAACATGTTCTGCAGATCCGCCAGGCTCATGGCTGCACGCTCCGTTGGTGGCGGCTGAAGTAGCGTTCAAGGAAGGCGAACAGCCGTCCGGAAATGGCTGAGAAAAACAGGTAGCCCAGGCACGCGACGCTGTAGAACAGCATCGGGTCTTTGGTCACGCTGACCGCCAGGTTGGTCTGGCGCATCAGGTCCACCAGGGAAATGGTCGACACCAGCGAGGTGTCCTTGAGCAACGACAACCAGTTGTTCGATAGACCGGGCAGGGCGATGCGCGCCAACTGCGGCAGCACCACCTTGCGAAAGGTGGTGAATTTGCTCAGGCCCAGCGCCGAGGCGGCTTCGAACTGCCCTTTGGGGATGGTCTTGAACGCACCCAGCCAGATTTCGCTGGAAAAGGCGGCAAACACCAGGCTAAAAGCCACCATCGCAGCGACAAAGGTATTGATCGTTACCTGAGCGTCATAGCCCATCATGGCGAGCAACTTTTGCGCGGCGATCTGGCAGCCGTAATAAATGATCAGCAGCGTCAGCAATTCAGGCAAGCCACGGAACACCGTGGAAAAGGTGGTTGCCCACGCCCGCACCCAGCGGTTTTTCGAGCGTGCCGCTGCGGCCACGGCCAGCCCCAGGGGCAAACCGATGGGCAGGCAGCTCAAGGCCAGTGCAATGGTCACCATGGCCCCGGCCAGTAGCGCCGAGCCCCAGCCGCCACTGGCGAAAGAAAGAAGTGAGAGTTGGTCGAGCATGCTCGAGTCCCCGGTCAAAAAAAGGCGAAATTCAGCCGCTGCGCACACGAGATGCGCAGGGCCGGGTCATTGGCAGGGAAGCCCTCAAACGAGGGCGGGCGACTCAGTAAATGTCGAAGTCGAAGTATTTGCTGCTGATCTTTTTGTAGGTGCCGTCGGCGACGATTTCGTCCAGCGCCTTGTTAAAGCGCTCGCGCAGCACGTTATCGCTCTGGCGCACGGCAATCGCCGCGTCGGCATTGGTGCCGTTGACGTCGCCGATGATCTTGCAGCAGTCGTCGCTGGCCTTGTTGATCCAGTCCAGCAGCGGGAATTTGTCGGCGATCACCGCATCGACGCGGCCGTTTTTCAGCTCGGCATTGGCCTCGTCCAGGGTCGGGTAGAGGTTGAGCTTGGCCCCGGCTTTCTCGTAGTGATCTTCGGCGTAGATGCCTTGGGTCGCTGCTCCCTGGGCGCCAATGGTGCGGCCCTTGAAGTTGATCTGCGCATCGGTGATGTCAGAGTCTTTGGGCACGGCGATCGACAGCGGGGTGCGGTAGTAGTGATTGGTGAACGCGATCTTCTTTTTGCGTTCATCGGTCACGATCATCGACGCGACAATGGCATCGTATTTTTTCGCCATCAGGCCGGGGATGATGCCGTCCCAATCCTGGGCGACGATCTTGCATTGTGCGTTCATGCGTTCGCACAGGGCATTGGTGATGTCGACGTCAAAGCCGGACACTGTGCCGTCGGAATTGGTGGTGTTAAAGGGAGGGTAGGCGCCTTCGGTGGCGATAGTCAGCGTGTCGGCGTGAGCGTTGGCGGCAACGGCGGCCACCAGGGCGCATGCACTTGCAAAGCGAATGACGTATTTCATCTAGCACCTCGTTTTATTGTTTTGATCCGGGTGAGGATGTGTAACCCACGAACTCATTGTGTAAGGTCGCGGTTGCCTCAAGACGCTTCTCGACGTCAGGCCCCAGTTGTTTGCACACTTCGTTGATCAGCAGGTGCACCAGCGACAGCATGGCTGCGGTGGATTCCCAGAACAGATTGAATTCGGTCGGTACGCGAAACACTTCATCGGCGCACTGCTCGGCCCAGTCGCAGAAGGTATCGGTCACCAGCGTGACGGGAATGCCTGCTTCACGGGCCTTGCGGCACAGTTGCTGGGCGTGGCGCGAATAACGGCGGGCTTCGAACACCACCAGTGCGCAATCTTGCGCCGGGCACAGCAGCACGTCGGCGTAATGCCCGGCGGCGCCATCGACCAATTGCACGCCATCGCGCAGGTATTGCAGCAAATGCACCATGGAGGCGGCGATCCCGCGCTCGGTCTGGAAACCTGCCACAAACACTTTGCGCCGCGTGGCCAGGCGCTGACTGACGGTTTGCCATTCGGGCGTCAGGCTGTATTCGTACACCTTGACCAAGGCTGCGACTTCCAGCTCAAAACTGCGCGGCAAGGCCTGCGGGCTTTGGCTCGATTGCTGTCGAAATTCTTGCAGGCGATCACCGACCAGCCACGGGCCATCGCCGAGGTCGTCTTTGAGATCGTTTTTGAGTTCTTTGAAGTGGCTGTAACCCAGCGAGCGGCAGAAGCGCCCAACACTGGACTCGCTGACACCCAGCTTGCCGGCAATGTCGGCGGCGGTCTGAAACGGCAGTTCGTAGAGGTTCGCCAGCATGTAACTGGCAATCGCCCGACCCGAAGGCGCGGCGGTTGACAGACTGCTTTCAAGGCGTTGTTTAATCGACTGGCTCACGGCTGCTTCCTGTTCTTGTTTCAGCACGATGCAGAAAGTGAATGTTTTCTGTCATTAAGTCAAGAATTGACAGATAACTGTCATAGCAGGATAGTTGGCCACGCCGTTGCACATCGACAATAACAACTAAACCGGAGCGCAGAATGTCCCAGCCCGTTACCTCCACATCGGCCACAGAATCGCTGTCTCTCAGCGAACTGAGCGCTTTGCTGCAACAGATTTTCGAGCGTCATGGCACCTCCAAGGCCGTGGCACAGGTACTGGCCGACAACTGCGCCCGGGCTCAGCGCGATGGTTCCTACAGCCACGGGGTGTTCCGTATTCCGGGGTATCTGGCGTCGTTGGCGAGCAACTGGGTGGATGGCCAGGCCATCCCGCAGGTCGAAGACGTGGCGTCGGGTTTTATCCGCGTGGATGCGGCCAATGGTTTTGCCCAACCGGCACTGGCCGCGGCGCGTGAGCTGTTGGTCGAAAAAGCCCGCAGTGCCGGGATCGCGGTGCTGGCGATCCGCAACTCTCACCACTTTGCAGCCTTGTGGCCCGATGTAGAGCCGTTCGCCGAAGAAGGCCTGGTGGCCTTGAGCGTGGTCAACAGCATGACGTGCGTGGTGCCACATGGGGCGCAAAAACCGTTGTTCGGCACCAACCCGATTGCCTTTGCTGCGCCGCGTGCTGACGGCAACCCGATCGTATTCGACCTGGCCACCAGCGCCATTGCCCATGGCGACGTGCAAATCGCAGCCCGCAAAGGCCACTTATTGCCTGCGGGCATGGGCGTCGACAAACACGGCGAGCCGACCGAAAACCCGAAAGAAATCCTCGACGGGGGGGCCTTGCTGCCGTTTGGTGGTCACAAAGGGTCGGCCTTGTCGATGATGGTCGAATTGCTGGCGGCGGCGCTGACAGGCGGCAATTTCTCGTTCGAATTCGACTGGAAGAAACACCCCGGCGCGCAAACCCCATGGACAGGCCAATTGCTGATCGTCATCGACCCGAGCAAATCGGGCGGCAACAGCTTCGCCCAGCGCAGTGGCGAGCTGGTACGCCAGATGCACGCCGTGGGCCTTGAACGCATGCCGGGTGATCGGCGCTTTATCGAACGCGCCAAGTCATTGGAGGCAGGCATCCCGTTGGGCGTTGAAGAATTGGCCAAGCTGCGCGCGCTGGCGTAATGGTTCGCGAACTCGTAGCAGCTGCCGAGCCTGAGAGGCTGCGTCCGCTTGGTGCGGCACCCCGACGCAGCCGTCGTAAAATCATGCACTGCGGTGTGTCAGTTAAACCCTGCACTTAGGATTTACGATCGCTTCGCAATCGGACGTAGCCTCTCAGGCTCGGCAACTGCTACGAAATCGGCTTGCTGCACACCATAGAGTCGCGTAGAGGGGGTTAGACCCGCAAAAATTGCCGGATCAAATTCGGCGTGCACCCGGTCCAGCGTTTCAGTGCGCGGCGAAAGTTGGCCGGGTCGTTGAAGTTCAAATACTCTGCCACCGCTTCGTTGCTCATGCCCTTGATCTGGTACAGGTACAGCGCCACATGCTTGCGGGCCTGGTCCTGCTGGGCCTGGAAGTGGGTGCCGTGTTTGCTCAGTTTGCGTTTGAGGGTGGCCTGGCTCATCGAAAAATGCTGCGCCACTTCTTCAAGCCCCGGCGCGCGTTGTGCGTGGTCGCGCAGGTGCACGTAAAGCCGGTCAAGCAGGCTGGCGCTGAAGCCAAGGTCGTGCAGTTGGCTTTGCGCCTGCTGGTGCGCCACTTGCCGGGCAATCGCCGAGGCAGTGGGCCAGGCATGCGTCAGGTATTCACGGGGTAAGCGCATCAGGTCGAGCTGGCAACCGAACTGGGTGTTTTCGCCCAGATGAACCCAGTACTGCTCCACATAACGCGGCTCGGGGTAGCTCAAGCAGCATTCCCACGGCAGGCGTTCGCCGCTGAGCCACTGACTCATGGCCTTGAAGGCGGTCATGCTGGCCTCTTGCACAAAACGCAGTTGCTCTTGCGCGCCGCAACTGTCGAGCCAGTACACGTAAGCGTATTTGTCATCCAGCAGCAGGCGCGGGGTCAGCAAGGGGCTGAGCAAGGCCCGATGGTGGATTACGGTTTCCAGTGCCTGATGCAGGTTCTGCGCCTGTTGCAGCGCATGGCTGGCAGGGCCGTAATGGCCCGGCAGCAAGCGCTGGCCAAACAAGAAGCTGCTGTCATCGGCGTCGAGCAAGCGCTGGGCATTGGCAATCAGACCGAAGAACTGCTGCGCACTGAGGCGGGCGCCCCCGGCCACGATGTCGTCGTAAAACAGCCCGGTCCCGCGCAGCAGTCGATGGCTGTCGATGTCTCGTGACAACGCCAGATCAATCAACGTGGCGGGTTGGTAATGCCCGGGTATAAAACGGGTGTCGGCTTCGTACCAGTGGCTGCTGAGTGTCATGCCCGTTGACTCCGTGGTGGCTTGGCGCGGGCCAAGGCCAGGTTCAGGCGCTTGAGCAGTTCATCCGGTGCTTCATCGAATGCCATCACCACCGCTGTGCTGGCAGATAAACAGACGCGCTCGCCATGTTGCCGGGTCTTATGGGCAAGGCTCTGTACCGCTTGTTGCAGCTCCAGCGCCAGCAAGCGGGCCTGACTCTCGCCTGTGTTGGGCAGCAGCACCACAAAGCGGTCGCCGGCCAGTCGGCAGAGCAGATCATGACGCCGCAGGTTGAGCAGCAGCAACTGGCTCAGAGCCTGTAACAGGGCGTCGCCTTCTGCGTGGCCGTAGTGCTGATTGATGCCCGAAAAGTCGTCAATATCCAGCGCCAGCAATGAGAGCGGTTGTTCCTGCTCGCGGCTTTGTGCCATGCATTCGCCGACCTGGTGCTTGAGGTAGTCGGCCCCGCCCAGTGGGGTCAGCTTGTCGAACAGGCGATGCTCACGAAAAACCCGTTCGCGTTTCTCCATTTGCTGATTGATGGCCTGTTGCTCGCGATGCCAGTGGTACAGGCCGATGGTCAGCACAATCATGCCGACAGGCATCGGTCCCGACTCCAGCCAGTGATCCCAGCCCAGGTGTTTGGGCAGGCGGATAAATTCGTCGAGAACGTCCATCCACCATGAAAAGAAGATGCAGCACAGGCCGATCGACAAGTAGTTGGTGACCCGGCCTGTGGGGCGGCTTTTAAGCACCAGAAACAGCCACAGCAGCACAAACAGCGCGGTGCCGCCTTCGCCGATGATGTCCAGCCATTGCCACTCGTGAAAGGCTTTGGGCGTACCGAATGCCAGGTTCAGCAGTAAGCCGATATTGGCGGCCAGCAACAGTAAACCGAGTTTCCAACGGTGGTGTTTAAGGATGTTTAGCCAAGTCATGACGGGTCTGCCCAAGCGTAATGCTGGTCAGCAGAACAGAGCGCTGTGACAGTAATGTTACAGGGTGTGAGGGTCGAATCAGCTCAGGCGTCTTGTCAAAAATCGTTGATATGAATTCTGTAGGAGCGAGCTTGCCTCGCGATCTTTTAAACAATCAAAAGATCGCGAGGCAAGCTCGCTCCTACAAGGTGTTTTGTGTGTCTGGGTCAAATCAGCTCATTTACCCCTGTGTTACCCCTCAAAAGCCTCTATTTACGGGGGTTGCGCCAAACGCTGTAACAGCACTGTCATTGAGCAGCCCTAGCGTTCGCTTCCAAGTTGTCGGGCCACTTGCCTGACCTTTAGCGCCAATTTGGGGGAGAGCAAGCATGTACAAGTGTCGGAGCAAGGCGCAGTGGGTGGGCTTCACGTTCAGTGCATTGGCGATGGCGATTGCCAGCGAACGCCTGAGCGCCGCCGAGTCATCGACCGCTGGCGTCACCGAGCACGTTGAGGTGGTTGGGCAGGCTGCCAGCTTGGACAAGGCGCTCAAGCAACAACGCAAGTCGGACAACATTGAAAGCGTGGTGCACGCCGATGGCGTGGCTCAGTTGCCAGACGCCAACGTTGCCGAAGCGGTACAGCGCTTGCCCGGCATCAGCATTGAACGCGATCAGGGCGAAGGCCGTTTCGTCAGCGTGCGGGGTCTGGGCCCGGACCTTAACAGCGTGACCATCAACGGTACGCTGGTGCCGTCTCCCGAAAGCGCACGCCGCGCCGTGGCGCTGGATGTGTTACCAGCCGAGCTGGTGCAGTCACTGTCGGTGATCAAAACCCTGACCCCGGACATGGACGCCAACTCGTTGGGCGGCACGGTTGATGTGCAAAGCCTTTCGGCCTTCGACCATGAAGGCCTGTTCTACACCGGCAGCACCCAGGCCGGTTACAACAAGAACACCCACCAGACCAGCCCTAAAGTCTCGGGCGCAATCAGTGATCGCTTCAGCCTGGGCGACGGCATCGACAACTTCGGTGTCGCGGCTGCCCTGAGCTGGAACAAGCGGGATTTCGGTTCGGACAACGTCGAAACCGGCGGTGACTGGGACTTTACCGACGGCGCCAAACTCAACAGCTTTGAACAGCGCGTGTATGACATCACCCGTGAGCGCACGGGCGGCGGGCTGAACTTTGATTACAAGCCAGACGATGACACCAAGCTGTACCTGCGCACGCTGTACAGCCGCTTCAAGGACAGCGAAATCCGCAACTCCGATGCCGTTGAGTTTTCCAACCCGCAAGCCGAAGGCGAACTGGGCAAGGCCAAGGGCAAGCGCAAACTCAAGCAGCGCGATGAAACCCAGGACATCCAGTCATACGTGTTCGGCGGCGAGCGCACCATGGGCCTCTGGACCTTGAGCGGGCAGGCCGGTTACAGCGAGTCCAGCGAAGACAGCCCGGCGGGCATTGCCGGGGCCACCTTCAAAAGCAATTCGAGCTTCTCGAACAGCGGTTTCTATGACTCCGAAAAACCGCGCCCGATCATCGGCGAAGGTTTCTATGACCCGGCCAATTACACGCTCGACAAAGTGGACGTCAAGAAAGAGAACACCAAAGACACCGAGAAGAACATCCGCCTCGATCTGGCGCGTGACTACGACGTGCAAGGGTATGCCTCGCAAGTCAAATTTGGCGGCAAGGTCAGCCGTCGCAACAAAGACAACGACACCGAGGCGTGGAGTTACAAGGACTTCTCGGCGCTGGGGTTCAGCGATGCTCAGCTTAATTTGAGCCAATTCAACAAGGGCAATCTGGATTACTCGCTCGGCCGCTACGGCCCGGGCATCAGTGCCAGTGCCATCAAGGGCTTGATTGGCGGCTTGAACCGCGATCAGTTCTATAACGAGCAAGATTCGCGGGTCAATGACTTCACCATGAGTGAAGACATCAACTCGGCCTACATGATGAACACCGTAGACATCGACGATTGGCGCTTTATCGCGGGCCTGCGTTACGAGGGCACGGAGTTCGAGGCCAAAGGCACAGGCGTGCGCGACGGCGTGTACGAGTCGCAAGACACCAAACGCGATTATCACCACTGGCTGCCGGGGCTGCATGCGCGCTATCAATTGGCGAAAAACACCCAAGTGCGTGCCGCCTGGACCAACGCGGTGGTACGCCCGACGTTCGGCCAACTGGCGCCCGGTTTTGTGATCGAAGATGACGTGGCCGAGTTCGGCAACCCGAATCTCAAGCCGCTGGAGTCGAGCAACTTCGACTTGGGCATTGAGCACTTCATGGGGCAGGCCGGTACGGTGTCGGCGTTCCTCTTCTACAAAGACATTAAAAACTTCGTCTACAACAATGACCTGGCTGGCACCGGCGCATGGACTGACTTCACCGAGGCGCATTCTTACGCTAACGGCGACAGCGCCAAGCTCTACGGCCTGGAACTGGCCTACTCGCAGAAATTCGATTGGCTGCCAGCACCCTGGAACGGCGTGATTCTGGGCGCGAACACCACGTTCAGTCGCTCCAACGCCAGCATCAAAGGCTACGACGCGGCCAGCGGAACCACGATCAAGCGCGACATCGACTTGCCGAGCCAGTCCAACACGGTTGGCAACCTGATGCTCGGCTGGGAAGACGACAAACTCAGCGTACGCCTGTCGGCCAACTACAAATCGGACTACCTGTACGAGCTGTCCGGGATCAACGACAAGGCTCACGACACGTACGTCGGTTCTCAGACGTTTGTTGACTTCAGCGCCCGTTACTCGCTGACCAAAAACCTGCAAGTCACCTTTGATGCGCAGAACCTGACCGATCAGCCGTACTTCGTTTACAGCGGCAACAGCCGCTACAACAACCAGTACGAAGAGTACGGCCCGACCTACTCAGTAGGGCTGACCTTCACCCATTTCTAATCTCGACCTAAAACGCGCACGTAGCAGTTGCCGAAGGCTACGTCCGGCGACGAAGTCGTCGTAAATCGGTTATCGCGGACGTCCAGATAGAACGGGTTCTCGGGATTTACGATCGCTTCGCAATCGGACGCAGCCTCCGGCAGCTGCTACGGGTTTGTGTGCACCTTAATGAAGACTTCAACGGGCTGTATAACCATGATTCTTTTGTTCAAACGCAAACCCCGGCTGTTGCCTTTGCTCGCGTGTCTGGCCGCAGGCGGCGTGCAGGCTGAAATCAATGCTCCAACCCTGCAACCCTGGGGCGCGACCAAGGCGCAGGCGCTGAGCTACTTGCCGACTGGGGCAGGCGACGATCGCCTGGCCGTGAGCAAGCGTGACGGGCTGCTGTTGCTCGACCCGCAAGGCAAGACCCTGAGCCAGGTGGCGGGCTCGTTCTCGGGTCTGGACAGCCGCGCCCTGGGTGACCAGGTGCTGGTCGCCAGTCACGACAAGAACAAACAGCAAGTTGCCCTGTTCAGCCTGGACCCGAAAACCCGTGAATGGCAGGCGCCGATGTACCTGCCAACGCGTGACTATGCGGTTAACGGGGTGTGTCTGTACCGCGATCCAGCGAGCAATGTGTACCTGTTTACGGTGGGCGAAGAAGGCAAGGGCGAGCAATGGCTGGTCGCCGCTGACAATAAACGCCTGGCCACACCGCACAGGGTGCGCAGCCTGCCGTTGCCGCCCGAAGCGAAGTTTTGCCAAGTGGATGATGCGGCGCAGCAGTTGTTCGTCAACGAACAGAATGTCGGCTGGTGGGCGTACCCGGCCCACGCCGAAGCGGATGCCTCGCGCTTGCCGGTGGCCATCGTCGAGCCGTTCGGTAACGTGAAAAAAGCCGCTGGCGCCATGGCTCTGGTGCCGGGTGGGATGCTTGGGCTTGATCCCGAGGCCGGGCAATTGAACCTCTATCAACAACAAGGCAAGCATTGGTCGCCGGTTGCCAGCCTGGCGCTTAAGGGCGTCACAGAGCCTGAGCATCTGGCGCTGCGTGAAACCCCTAAAGGGCTTGAAGTGTTGGTGCAAGACGGCGCCAGCAATCGCCTGTTTGAAGGCACGCTGGACTGGAAAGCCACGCCGGTAGACCTGCCGCCCGTATTGCCGGTGGTAAAACCCATTGTGCAAACCGACATCGTCATGAGTCAGGGCGATGCGGCGGATGATCCGGCCATTTGGGTTCACCCCAAAAATCCGTCGTTGAGCCGCGTGTTGGGCACCAACAAGCAGCAAGGGCTTGAGGTCTACGACTTGCAGGGCAAGCGCGTGCAGCATTTGCCGGTCGGACGCCTGAACAACGTCGACGTGCGTCCGGGCTTTGCCTTGGGGGCGAACACCGTTGACCTGGCGGTGGCGACCAATCGCGATCACAACAGCCTGAGCGTGTTCAGCATTGATCGTGCGACAGGCGTGTTGAAAACCGTGGGTGAGATTGCCACGCCAGTCAAAGACATCTACGGGCTGTGCCTGTTCAAGGCGCCGACGGGTGAGATCTACAGCTTCGCCAACGACAAGGACGGCACTTTTTTGCAGCATCGTCTGTTTGCCAAAGGTGACCGTGTAGAGGGCGAACTGGTGCGCCAGTTCAAGGTTGAGACCCAGCCTGAAGGCTGCGTAGCCGATGACCAACGTCAGCGCCTGTTTATAGGTGAAGAAGACGTTGCTGTGTGGGCGGTCGATGCGCGTCCCGACCAGCCGGCAACCCTGACCAGCGTGATCAAGGTCGGCGACCCGGTGCATGACGACATTGAAGGGCTGGCGCTGTATCAGACTGAAAAAGACAACTACCTGGTGATCTCCAGCCAAGGCAATGACAGCTACGTGGTGGTCGATGCCGAGCCGCCGTTTGCCCTGCGTGGAGCCTTTCGGGTGGGTGTAAATGCTGAGGCCGGGATTGATGGCGCCTCGGAAACCGACGGCCTTGAAGTGACCTCGGCCAACCTCGGCGGCCCTTGGAGCAAAGGCATGCTGGTGGTGCAGGACGGCCGCAAGCGCATGCCCGAACAAGCCCAGAACTTCAAATACATCCCGTGGAGTGACGTGGCCAAGGCGTTGCACTTGCCATAACCCAGTCACACGGATGTGCCTCTAATCAATAAACGTGGGTGCTGCGCAACGCTGCCATTGTTTAAAAGATCGCAGCCTGCGGCAGCACTCACGCGCAATCCAACAGGAGTTACAACATGCAAGCAACCATGGAACACATGACCATCTGGGGTCTGATCAGCGAAGCCAGCCTGCTGGTACAAGGCGTGATGCTGATTCTGCTCGCCGCCTCGTTGCTGAGCTGGTTTCTGATTATTCGTCGCAGTGCCATTCTGCGCCGCAGTGAGCATGACATCGACAGCTTCACCCAGCGTTTTCGAACCCAGGGTGACCTGAGCGCGTTGTATCGCGAAACCCGCGATTCGAGCCAAGAAGACGCGGGTGCCGAACAGGTGTTTGTCGCGGCCTACAGCGAATACTCGCAACTCAAACAACAGCCGGGGATTGATGCCGACGGCGTGATGCAAGGCATCGAGCGCTCACTGTATGTGGCCATCAGCGAACAGGAAGTGCGCCTGGAAAAAGGCCTGCAATTTCTCGCCACCGTGGGTTCGGTGAGCCCGTACATAGGCCTGTTTGGCACCGTGTGGGGGATCATGAACTCCTTTATCGGCTTGTCGCAGGTGCAACAGGCCACGCTGTCGACGGTCGCACCGGGCATTGCTGAAGCCCTGATCGCCACGGCCATCGGCTTGTTTGCCGCGATTCCGGCAGTCATCGCCTATAACCGCTTCTCGGCCCGTGGCCAAACCTTGCTGACCCGCTATTACAGCCTCGGCAACGAAGTCCAGATGCGCCTGTACCGTGGTTTGCACGCGGGTTCGCGGAACATGGCTGCGGCTGCTTAAGGGAGTTTGAAGATGCTCGCTCGACCACAACGCAAACACGGGCCGAAGGCCGAAATGAACGTAGTGCCTTACATCGACGTGATGTTGGTGCTGCTGGTGATCTTTATGGTGACCGCGCCGATGCTGACGCAAGGCGTGAAGATCGACCTGCCCAAAGTCGCCAGTGAAGCGTTGGCCAATGACACCCAGCAGAAAATCCTCACCCTGTCGGTCAAGGCCGAGGGAGGGTACTACTGGAACCTGGGCAGCGAACTGGACACCAAAAACCAGACTGACAGCGCCGTCAGTCTTGAAGAACTGCAAGCCAAGATTGCCCAGGTGGTCGCACACGATGGCGATACTCAGGTCTACATTCGCGCCGACAACGAGGCCGGTTATGGCAGCGTGGTCAAGGCCATGGCCGCCTTGCAGCAAGGTGGCGTGACCAACCTGGGGCTGGTGACAGAGGCCCCGCAATGAGTGCCGCGGTGATGCACGCCCCGCGAGTGGCCGCGCAGCCTGTGCCATGGACCAAACTGTGGCGCAACAGCCAAGCGGTGGCGGTCACAGTTGCCTTGCACAGCGCGGTGATTGCCTTTTTGGTGCTGGGGTGGAGCGTGGAGCACGAAATGGCCGTTCCCGCGCCGTCGACCCTGAAAACCCGGCTGGTCATGATGCCTGCCGAACCTGTGGCTGCGCCGCCCGAGCCAGCACCGATGCCTGTGGTGGATGCGCCGCCGGTGGTTGCAAAACCCGAAGTGGTCAAGCCGGACCCGCAGATACAGGCCCGCAAGCTGGAACAGGCCGCGCTGGCGCACAAGCGGGTAGAAGAGCAGAAGCAACTCAAGGAAGCGCAGCAAAAGGTCGCCCGGCAACAGGCCGAACAGGCTGAGATGCAACGTCAGCAAGCGCAGGCCGAAGCGGCGGCGCAGCAAGCCCGCGTGGCGGCTGATAACGCCCGGCGTGCCCAGCAGGCAGCTGCGGCGGCGGACGTGCGTCAATACTTGCCGATCAGCAAAGAAGCCCCCGACTACCCGCAGCGCGCGTTGGATAAAGGCATAGAAGGCGACTGCACGGTTGAGTACTCGGTCACCCCGCAGGGCAAGGTCGACAGCCCCAAAGTGGTTGGCGAGTGCCACCCGGCGTTTATCCGGCCTTCCTTGGTGGCA